>NZ_JBEFTW010000045.1:0-52906 GCF_040196095.1 Actinopolymorpha sp. B17G11 | reverse complement strand
ACCAAGATCCGCCAATTCATCACCGGCTGGAACGACCGCTGCCACCCCTTCGTCTGGACCAAGACCGCCGACCAGATCCTCACCAAAACGAACCGTCAAAAGATCTCAACCACGGGGTACTAGGGCGTGTCCTAGCCGGTTCGGTACACGGCGATCTCGGTCATGGTCGGGGTGTAGACCTCGGTGGCGATCTGCTCGGTGAGCGCCACCCGCAGTCTGGAGGTCGTGACGCTGCCGAAGCCGGTCACGGTGAGGTCGTGGCCGATGCCGTCGTCGTGGCTCGCGAACGTCACCCACTCGCCCGTCCCCACGTCCCACCGCTGCAGCTCGAACGCTTGCACCCGCGGGTTGGTGCCCGCGTCGGTGTACTCGTCCAGGTACACCTCGTCGAACGTGGTGTCCCCTCCGAAGTCGATGTCGAGTGTGATCGGGTAGGCCGCGTCGTCGGACGCCGCCCACCGGGTCGTCAGGTCGCCATCGGTCAACTTCTCCGCGCCGAGCGTGCCGCCTGCCCCCGGGTGGGTCGAGCTCGCGGCGACCGGCTTGTCGAGCGCGAGGTTGACCCGGTTGCCGGGCTCCTCCTCGATCGGGTCGTCGTCCACCGGGTTGGTGACCTTCTCGCCGATCCGGCTCTCCGCGATGCCGATGTCCGGGGCGTCGCCGTAGTAGATGTGCGTACCGAGGAAGTCCTCGGATCCCAGGTGCGCGTTGTACCGGCCGGCGTCGATCAGCGGGGACTCATCACGTAGCCGGAACTGGGCCGCGGCCTTCCGAATCCTGTCCACGCCCGCCCCGGTGAGGTATGAAGTCGGGTTGCCCACGAACCTCGGGTCGACCCGCAGCCCGTTCGGGTCCGCCGGTTCCTGGCTGGAGTGGCTGCCGCTCGCCTCGTAGAAGTCGTTGTTCGAGAACACCGCGTGGCGGAGGGCGTCGGCCCGGCGGTACCACGGCGTCGGCTCAGTCGTCGAGTAGTTGTAGAAGATGTTGTTCAGGAAGTAGACCCTGGACAGGAACGTCTCGTCGTGGAAGTAATCCACTTCCGCGCCGTCGTAGACAAAGGTGTTGTTCACGAAGTACGTCGGCGAGTAGTTCGTCGACAGCATGTTCTTCACGAGCACGCCGTTGTCGTTGACGCTCAGGTTGTAGCGGGCGACCGAGTTGGAGCTGTTGCCCATGTACGACATCCAGCCGGCCGGGTTGTCGTGTGAGTAGTTGAACTGGTACGTGACGTTGAAGTTCGTGTACTCCAGGTCCCACGGGGTGCCGTCGAACTCGTTGTACGGGCCGCCGTAGACCTCGTTGTACTGCATGACCGAGTCAGCGCCCGCCCACAGATAGAGCGCGACGGACACCGAGTTGTAGCGCTCGAGGAACCCGTTCACCTCGTTGTACTCGACCGTCATGTTCTTGGTGTTGGCGAGCTGGATCGCACCCTGGCCGATACTCTCGGCGTAGTTGTGGCCGATGTAGACGTCCCGGCTGTAGAGGTCGCGGGTGCGCACCCACAGCTGTTCCCAGCCCTCATGCCACTTCCCGTTCTCGTCGTACTGTCCGGAGTCGGCTGTGCGGTCGCCGAACCAGTTGAACGCGAACTGGATGGCGTGCAGCTCGACGTTCTCGAAGGTGTTGTTCTCGATCCGGACATCCTGGAAGTAGTAGCCGCCGGTGCCGTACTCCCGGTAGTTGCGGCTGCCGAAGACCTGGAAGTTGATGCCGCCGTAGTGCATCTGCTGCCAGAAGCTCGGGCCGTCGGTGTTGTGGACGTAGACATCGAAGATGCGGAAGTGGTCCATGATGTTGTCCGCGCCGTCGGCCAGGAGGTCGGCGTTGACCGACACCATGATTCCGTCGCGGACGACTCGTTCTGTGGTGATGTCGGTGGCGAAGTCGTCGTCGTTGGACAGCTCGACGTTGTTGATCTCGAAGTACTGCTGGTTGCGCAGGACGATGGCGCCGGTCAGACCCACCGTCTCGGGATTCTTCGTGCCGTCCGCGTTGAACGGGCTCGGCACGTTGCCGTTCGTCGCGATGTACGGCCGGCCGGCGCGCGGATCGCCGTACGCCGAGATGGTGATCGGCCGGCCTGCGCTGCCCGAGCCCTTCGGCCACAGTTGCTCGTCATGCCACTGCTCGCCGGCCTTGAGCAGGATGCGGTCACCGGGCGCGAACGTCGTCGCGTTCGCCTTGGCGAGGCTGCGCCAGGCGGACTCCGGCGATGTGCCGCCGGCGTTGTCGGAACCGTTCGTCGCGTCGATGAAGTAGTCCGTGCCGCCGTTCGGGTTGGGCGTGTTGCCCGGCCAGCTCGGCTTGGCGGCGGCGACGCCGCTTGGAGCTGCGGCCGCCGGCATGACGGTCACGAGCGATCCGGTGAGGAGCGCGGCGAGCAGGGCGACGAGGCCCCTGCGGAGCGCCCGCGAAGAGGGTCGTCGGCGCGTCGGCGCTCCGGGGGGTGGTGGTGCGGTAGCGACAGGCTTCATTCCTGCACATCCTTTGCGTTGATGGCGTCCAACGCCTCGGCGTCGACCTCGATGTCGCTGGTGGCGATCCGGCGCTCGAGGAACTGCTTGAACCTCTCCTCGATGAGCGCCTGGCGGATGCGCCGGGAGTAGTCGGCGAGCGCTGCGCTCTCGTCGACGGACCTGCCGTCGAGCTCGTAGTAGGTGACCTGGCCAGTGCCCATGACCGGGGCGGATATCTCCCCCGGGGCGAGGTTCCCGAGCAGCACCATGAGGTCCTGGTCGTGGGCGTTCGCCCCTGCCAAGCCGCCGTCGTACGTATCGGTCGTGAGCATGGCACCGGGCTCCCGGGCGGCGACGTCCGCAAGTCGCCCGGCGGCGGCCACCCGCCGGTTCAGGCGTGCCGCGTAGTCCGTGGAGGCGCCGTCGCCTTCGGGCACCCGGACGACGAGCTTCGAGTAGCTGTAGGTGGTCGCGTTGGCGCTCCACGCCTCCCGGTCCGCGTCGAACGCGCGCCGGACATCGCCGTCGTCGACCCAGAGCGGGTCACCGGCGGCAGCGCTGAGTCGTTCCTTCAGGGCGGTCGTGATCTCGGTGAGCCGGTGTGAGTAGTACTCCTCGGGCGAGAACGCCGTGACGCCGTAGACGACCTCGCCCCTCGCGAGGGCGTCGGCACGTCGCTCGTTCTCGGCGGCCAGCTGGGCAAGGAAGTCCTCGTGGTCGATCGCGACGTCGAGCCCGCGCTCCTCGGCGAGAATGAGTGTGGTCTTGTCGCGCCAGATCTCGTCGAGCGCACGAGAGGTGAGCTGGTCGAGGGCGGTGCCGTCGCCGACCGGCGTGGTCCAGTCGATCGCGCCCTGCAGTCGATGCTCGTTGCGCAGCTCGTTCTGAACCGTCGGTTCGAGCCGCCGCAGGTGGAAGAGCAGCTCGTCGCGGGTCACGGTGTACCCGTCGATCGAGGCGTCCTCGCCCGCCGGGCGGGCGAGCACGATGGCGGTGACCGCGAGCGCGGCGATGGCTACACACACGCCGGCGCTCAGGGCGGCGACGGCCCGGCGGGACAGCGTGCTCACCGCACGCCGGTGGAGCCGTCCCCGCCGGTCAGGCATCCGGAGAGCAGACCGAGTGCCGTGACCGTAGTGCCCGCGAGAACGAGTGATCTTCCCATTGGTACGGGCTCCTTCCGTGGACAGCGCCACGCGGACGCAAGAACAGAGCTCGTCCGGAGCGGTTACGTCGGGCGCCAGTCCGCCGCAACCCCGTGCCACCCAGGTCGAGAAACGCGATGACTCGGCCGATCGGAGCAAAGCATGGCATCGATAACATGCGCGCGCAAGAGATCGTCACAGACCGGCAACGAGCAGATCAACGCGCGGGTGGTGGCGCGGTAGAGGCACGGATCGTCAGCGTCGCGGGAACATCAGAAGCCCCGGCACCTGCCCGGTCGAGCAGCAGGGCGACGGCCGTCGCGCCGCAGCTGTAGAAGTCCTGCCGCACGGTGGTCAGTGGGGGCGAGCAGTACGCCGCCAATGCGATGTCGTCGACGCTCACGATGGACAGGTCGTCGGGCACCGACCGCCCGCGCTCGCGCATGGCGCGGATCACTCCGAAGGCCATCTCGTCGCTGGCCGCGAATACTGCGGTCACGTCCGGGATCATCGCGATGATTTTCCCGAGCCGATATCCCGAGTCGGGGGACCAGTCGCCCTCGAGCGGCGGCGGCGCCTCGATCCCGGCGGCGGCCAGGCACTCCTGCCATCCCTGCCGCCGTTGGCGCGCCTCGATCCACTCGTCCGGCCCGGCGATGTGCCAGACCTGGCGGTGCCCCAGGTCGAGCAGATGTTGCGTGGCGACACGGCCCGCCTCCTGCTGGTCGATCCCGAGCACCCGGGCGCCCGCCGTCCGCGAGCCGTCGAGGGTGACGGTCGGGATGTCCCGAGTGATGTCCTCCATCTTCTGCGTCGTGGCAATGAGCGGCACGGCGATGACGATGCCGTCGACGCCCTGCTCCGCGAGCTTGGACAGGGACCGCTCCATCAGGCCGGTGTCGAGAGCGGCGATGGTCGCGATGCTCACCGCGAACCCGGCCTCTCCCGCAGCAGCCTCGACGCCGGCGGTCACCGCCGAGCGGGCGTAGTATCCGCCGGACTGCAGCAGTATGAGCCCGATGGTGTGGCTCCGCCCCGAAGAGAGCATGCGGGCGGCGTTGTTGAACCGGTAGCCGAGCTGCTCCACGGCGGTCAGCACGCGCCGCCTTGTCTCAGGGCTGACGTTCGGCGAGTCACGGAGCGCGCGTGAGACCGTCTGCGCCGAGACACCGGCGGTCCGCGCCACGTCAGCCATGCTCGGCTGCCTGGCGGGGCGCTCGGTGGCCTCGGTCATGTCGCTCCCTTTCCGCGGCTGGCCCGCGAGGTCCGTCTTGGCCAGATCCTACGTGGTGATGTTACGAATGACATCGATAACATCGTCCGGCTGCGATCGGTCGCCGTGCGCCGTCCCAAGCGTGGCGTAGGGCACGCCGTTGGCGCAGGGCGCCCCTCATGCGAAGCCGTGCCTCAACTCGTGCGAAACGTCCGAGGGCGGGGGTCGCTACACCGTTCCGGATCTCGGCATAACCGTCCCCGTTCACCTGGCAAGGGCGCAACGGCAACCCCGGTTGCTGAACCATGATGGACGGCTAGGTGTCCGGTGGAGAGTGGCCTTCTGCGCCAGACTGCTGACCCTGAGAGATCGGCCGCGAAGAGGTCGTGTACGCCGGCGCCTCACGTCCCCCGCCGTAGCCGATGGGGTGCACGGGTGGCCGGGCGATCAGGTCGGCGATGAACATCCTTCGGGCCACGATGACCAGCAGTGCCGCGACGGCGAACAGCATGGCGGCGACCCGCCAGGCAGTCTCGTATCCGCTCGCGGCGACCACCGCGCCGAAGAGTGCCGGTCCTGCCGCTCCACCGACGAAAGCTCCTGCCTGGAGATAGCTGCTCGCAGCACCGGGCGCGTCCCTGCTGACCCGGACGACGGCGTACAGCAGCAGCCCCGGCCACGACCATCCGAACGCAAACGCGATCAGGCCGGCCGCCACCACGGTGGGTTCGGACGGGAACGACAACACCGCCAAGGCCGCCGCACCGATGAGCATCTGGGCCGCGACAACCGGCAGGTTGCGCCCGTGCCGACGGTCGGCGAGGTGCCCGGAAACCACCCGCACGACAAGGTTCACCGCGCTACCCGTCGCCATCAGCAGCCCCGCTACGTCCGGAGTCAGACCCACCCGGAACCCCCAGGAGGCCACGAAAGCGCCGAGAGAGTTGCCGGCAGCGCTGGCCAGGCTGACCGCGATCATCGTGGTCACCAGCGCCGCCGTGGAGGGACGATCGAGCGCACCGAGTGGGCGAGAGCCGGCGACCGTGGCGCTGGGAAGGCGCAGGCTCACGAGAGCGATCGCCAGGCCGCCGAAGCCGGTGAGCGCGAAGGTCCACCGCCACCCGAGCAGCGCGCCGACCGTCGGAACGGCAAGACCCGCGAGGGTGATCGCGAGTGGGATGGCAGCCTGCTTCACCCCGAATCCGAGCCCCTGCCGATGCGCTGGCACCACTTTGGCCATGGTGACGTTCGACGTCACCTGACATGCCGCGTTGGCGACCCCAAGGATGACCATCGCCACGGTGAGAACCAGCCATGACCGAGCCGCCCAGGCGACCCCGAATCCACCGGCCGCGGTGAGAAGCCCTGCGACAGCGGTGCTGGTCCGACGTCCCCATCGATCGACCAGTCCACCACCAAGCAACACCGATGCCGCAGCGGCCACGAAGAAGGCGCTCACCGCGACGCCGAATCTGCGTTCGTCGAAGTCGAGGTCCGCGCGTACGAACACAGACTGGGAGCTGAGCAGGAACACCGGCAGGATGCCCACCGTCGTCATGGCGCTGGCGCCAAGCACTGTCCAGGTCGTCGGCGGCACCCAGGAACGCTTCATCAGAAGGCGTGTCCTGCGCGTGACCCGCTGGCTCGACGTGACGTCAGTTCCCCCGGCTGATGCGTACGACCACCTGGGAGTCGGTCACGCTCTCCGCGGAGACCGACAGACCACCGACCTCGGTGGCCGGCTGGCCTGCGGTCAGGGTGACCCGCTCACCGGCGACCTCGACGGTCGCCCGGTCGCCCTCTGTTCCGACGAACCGGGCGTCGACTCCGAGGACGCTCGCGTTGCCCTCGACGCCTCGATCGAAGGTGACCGTGCACTGGTCGAGACCGCACTCGGTGGCGGCGCCTTCGGAGCTGCAACCGGCCAGGAGCGCTACGCCGAGGGCGGTGGCCGCGAAGAAACGCACGATCATGGCGACGGGCGGCCAGGACATGTGGGGCATGTGCATTCGGTTCGTCACAGCGCCCCAGGCTACAAGGACCAGGTCGTTCAGCCCCACGTGCTTCGGTCGGCGGCGAGTTGCTTGGCCAGGGTGGGGATGTCCAAGGCCCGTTCCCCGGCCGGGGTCGCGTGGTGAAGCAAGTTATCCAGCTGATACGGATCGCGGGTCAGGTCGTAGTACTCGCGGAAGAAGAGCTTTCCGCTGCCCACCTCGTCGCCGGCGGAATTGGTGTGAAGGTCGTAGTACTCGACGTACTGCCTCGTGGTGCTGAGATAGGACGCCCAGGTCGGCCGTCCACCGCGAACATCGTCAGACCACCGCCAGCTTTCGAGCAGGATGTGCTCGCGGCGAAAGTTCGACAACAGCGACCGGCCGTCTTGTGGTGTCGTGGGGGCGACCTGCGCGGCGTCCAGGATGGTCGGCGCGAGGTCGATGTTCGCGGCGATGCGATCGTCGACCGTGCCCGAGTCGAGGCCGGCAGCGGGCCAGGACAGGTAGAGCGGCACTTGGTGTGCCGGGCCGTAGGGAAGGGCCTTGTCCAGCAGCGCGTGGTCGCCCCAGAGGTAACCGTGATCCGAGCAGTAGATCACCAGCGTGTTGTCGAGCTGACCGGTTTCGATCAGCTTGCCCCTGACCGCTTGCAGCGCATCATCGACAGAGCGCAGCGACTGTAGCTGCCGCGCACGCAAGTCCTCGCCGTCGGCGAACGTGTAACGCGAACTCCGAACGAATGGCGGCTTGTCTCGCTTGTCCTTCTCCGGGACCGAGGGCCGACCACTCCAGGACGGGACCTCGCTTCCTTCGTACGGCACGTCGGCGGTGGAGGGCCGGTGCGGAGCGTTGGGTGTGAAGATCGCGAACCAGGGGCTGCTGCCGAGCGCCGCCCGATCCAGAAATCCCAGGAGTCGATCCCTCAGCACCGTGGTGGTGTATCCGGGAATCATCTGGACGATGCCGTTGACGTTGTAGTGGGCGTCGACGTAACGGGGCCGCACAACAGTCCACTCGTCGAAGTGAGGTGGCGGGTTCTTCACGCCCCAGTAGTTGACGTACTTTCCAAACAGCGCGGTCCGGTATCCGGCCTGTTGAAGGTGCCGCTGCACGGTGGTGTTCTGGTCCAACCTGGATGGATGCCCGTTGTCCAACACTCGGTGGTTGTGCGCATAACGACCGGAGAAGATGGACGCACGAGACGGTGCACAGAGCGGCGTGGTGGCGTGGGCGTTGCGGAACCGAATTCCTTGACCTGCAATCCAGCTCACGGCAGTCGGTGTCGCCCACTCCGTGTGCAGGGGTTGGTCATCGGTAATGATCAACAAGACGTTTGGCTTTTCCGATGCGCCGCTTCCCGTGACCCTGGTGGAGATGTTGGGTCTCGTGCTGGCCGAGTACAGTGGCCACGCCGCCGTGGCCGCCGTGGCGGCCGCCGCGATGCCGGCACCTTTGAGCAACCGTCTCCGGCTGACGTGTCGCCGACCCACGACCTTACGGTCCCCCGACATGCACACCGTCCTGACAGCTTCGTTCGGCACCCGCTACCAAGGGACACCCGAGTACCTGGTGGGTGGACCCCATGGGCACGGCCCTCGTTATATCAGCGGGGCGGCCAGCCGATGACGGCGGCGTTCACTCCTCGACCCACTCCAGCAGGTCGCCGGGCTGGCAGTCGAGCACCCGGCACATGGCTTCCAGGGTGCTGAAGCGCACCGCCTTGGCACGGCCGTTCTTCAGTACCGCCACGTTTGCCGGCGTGAGTCCGACCTGCTCGGAGAATTCGCCGACGCTCATCTTGCGCTTGGCCAACTCGACGTCGATGCGCACCACGATGGGCATCAGATCACCGCCTCCATGTCGGTCCGCAGCGTGGTGGCCTGCCGCAGCAGCGCACGCATCACCACCATCAGGAGACCGAGCACAGTGACACCTATGACCATCAAGAGGAGCAGGAGCGGTACGCCCGGGTCGTCCGCGTTGAGACCGACGTAGACAAACACGCCCAGAAGCACCATCCACGCCGCGGCGATGGCCCACACGATCGCATCCACCCAGGCCAAGGAGGCCGGACTGAAGATGCGGTCGTGTTTGACCATGGTGAGCAACTTCCAGGTGGACACGATCACGACCTGAACACACAGCACCCAGAACACCGCCACGGCGGTCATCGGCCACCTCAGGTACGCCTGGTCCGGGGACTCCGCAGCCATGTGCGCGAACTGTCCAGGCAGGGAGAGGACCTGGAACACGACCAGGACGCCGAACAGCAACACGAGGAAGACTCGGAGAGGGGCTACCGCCCGATGCGCCGCAACCATGTATCGAGTATGGGCTGTTCTATATCGACTGTCAATCGATACCTGCCGTTTCGCGTCGGCTCCCCTCGTAAGGAAGCGGCGGCCGTTCCGGGTTCCGCGACTTCGGGCGGTGCGGAGCGGTGGAACCCAGGTGGAAGTCGGCGATCCGGAAGGCCGACGGCAGGCCTGCGCGACGCGGTGGTTCCTGATAGGCGACCGAGAGTACGCCGTCGAGGGCCAGCCGCGAGCGGTCGATGATCAGCTCCGACACGTTGCGGACGTCCCCGGCGGCGAAGACCGTCCGCCAGTCGGTCCACCTGCTCGCCGCCGTCGCGGCCATGATGCGTGCGTCGGGCAGGATCACGTAGGCGGTGTCGTCGTTCCCGAGGACGATTTTCGTCCGTCCGGAACTTCCCTGCCGGGTGGGCAGCGCCGTCTCGTGCCAGGTGCCGTCATCGTCACGCCAGGCGTGGTACGGGCGGGCGAACCGCCTGCGGTCGGCGTAGAGGTCGCGCGCACAGCCGCCGAGTGGGTGGAGATCGCTCGCCCGCACCCGGCTGGTCATGACATGGAGGCGTCCCTCATGGTCGAACGCCTGGGACTCCTGGTTCATCAGACCGCGGTCGATCGGGATGCCTCGCACGATGTGCGGGTCGTGGACCGCGATCAGGTCCCGGGTCCCGGTGCGCCCGATCACCCGGCCGTGGTTACCGGTCCATGTCATTCCGCCGTCATGGCTGACCGCGTAGCCGGTGTCGTGGTTGCCGACACTGGCGCCGTCGCATGAGCCGCTGGGATGTTCCCGCCAGGTCCACGTGATGGCCAGGTCACCCGTTGCCGGGTCGGCGGTGAAGCCGTGCAGGTAGGCGTTGCGCGTGGTGCTCGTCCCGTATTTCGAGCGGTAGGTGCCCTGGCTGGACGTGTAGCTGCCGAGGAACGACCAGGTGCCGGCAGGCGTGTCGTCGTAGCGCAGCAGCACCTGCTGGCCGTTGCCCGAGATGCCGTCGCGGTACGTCAGCAGCATGCGGCCACGGACCACCTCGAACCGCGGATAGGTGAGAGTCCTCGGAGCCTCCGGTGCGCCGGGCCACGATGGTCGCGTGCGCTCGAAGACTCGCGACGTCCACGGGATCTCGCCCGGCCTGCTGGCGACCCCTGGACGTGTTCGCGTGTAGCGGATGCCCTCGTTGTGCGTCGGGAACGCGACATGCAGGCGACCATCGGACGACGTCACGGCCATGGCGATCGTGTTGTGCGAGTCGTCGCGGTAGAGGTCGACGTCCAGCTCCGTACTCTGCCAGCGCCCGGAGGGGAGCTGACGACGTGCGATGACGGCGCGTTCGCTGTCGCGATACCAGCCGGTGTACTGCCAGCCGCGGTAGGTGAGGATGCCGTCCTGCTGGTAGCTGGCGATGTTCGCGGTGTTCTCGTACGTGATCACGCCGCGTGCCGCCGGATCGAGGATGGCATCGCTACGCCGCGAGACACCGGGCTGGTGAGGTCCTTCCGACGTGGATACGACGATGAGGAACGCCGCGAGCACAGCGCCGAGGAGCAGGCACCCGCGGTGGAGCCAGGCCATGCGTGTGAACCTCTCGCCTTGAACACGACCAAAAGAGATCGATCGGCACTGCACAAACGTCGGTACCCATGCGCGGCCTTCTGCGAACCAGAAAAGGGTTGTGCGTGTGCTATTCGACCTTTGCGGCCGGCGCCACGCCCTCCTCGGCCTTGCGCCACGGCCACCGCCCCGTGACCTCGAGTTCGAGCGAGAAGCTGAGGAACGTACGGATCGCCACGATCAGGGCGAGCACTCCGACGCTGGTGAACGTCGGTTGGACCGCGACGGTCCGGATGATGTCGCCCGCGACGAGAAACTCCAGGCCGAGCAGGATCGACCGCCCGATGCGACGGCGGTAGACGCGGTACGCACCTGCCTCGTGGCGAGCGAGCTGGACGACCGCGAGGACGGTCGAGACGAGCGTTCCCACCACGATCGCGGCGACGCCCACGCAGTCGACGCCTATACCCACCAGCGTCACGACCTGCTGGAACTCCACCATCCCCCCTCTGTCCGCCCCGTCCTCAGCTCGTCCCCAGGATCACTACGTCGGTCCCTGCCGGGACGCCCTCCCCCCTGGGCCAGGCCGGAGCCGGCGAGTCGGCCCGTGCTCGACTTGTACCCGTCCACAGGTGTCGACGATCCGCGGACCAGCCGACGAGCCCGCCCGACAGGAGCCCTTCGAGGTGTGGCTGATGCCCAGAAGGGCATCCCGTAGTCATGAACGAACGGTTCGATGCGATCGTGATCGGAATGGGCCCAGGCGGGGAGACCGTCGCCAACAGGCTGATCGCGGGGGGTAAGCGCGTCGCCGTGGTGGAGAAGCAGCTGATCGGCGGGGAGTGCGCTTATTGGGCGTGCATGCCGTCCAAGACCCTGCTCCGGCCGGTCGAGGCCCGGGCCGAAGCGTCCCGCGTCGCCGGGGTTGGCAAGCCCTCGATGGAATGGGCGAAGGTGCGGGAGTATCGCGACGTCATCGTCCGTCACCTCGACGACAGCGCCCAGGTCGAGGAGTACCGCGCGAATGGTGCGACCGTGATCAAGGGTGAAGGTCGACTGGCTGGGCCCGGCCAGGTCGCGGTGGACGGAGAGGTGCTGACCGCGGAAAACATCATCATCAGTACCGGATCCACACAGGCCTGGCCCGACGTCGAGGGGCTGGACCAGGTACCAGTCTGGACGAACCGGGAAGCCACCAACCTGAAGGAGATCCCCGAACGTTCGTTGCTCATCGGCGGCAGTGCGGTCGGCGTCGAACTCGGCACCTTCCTCCACCGGATGGGCAGCCGGGTCACGATCGTCCAGCGCGGACCGCGCCTGCTCGGCCGCGAGGTCCCGGAGCTGGGTGAGGCCGTCGAGGCCCACCTGACCAAGGAGGGCGTCGACGTCCGTACGAACTGCCAGGTACGCGCGGCCCGCCGAAACGGGTCCGACACCGTGGTCGACCTGGACGACGGCACCAGCGTGCGGGTCGACATGATCGTGCTTGCCTCCGGCCGGACGGTCGCCACCGCCGACCTCGGCCTCGATGCCGTCGGCGTCCGCACCGGCGCACGTGGCGAACTCCAGGTGGACCAGCATTGCCGGGTCGGCGACGGCTTGTGGGCGGTCGGGGACATCACCGGCGTCGCGCTGTTCACCCACACGGCGCTGTACCAGGGTCGCGTCGTTGCCGACAACATCCTCGGCAAGCCCCACCCCGCCAACTACACCGGCATACCGCGGGTCGTCTTCGGCGAACCCGAGATCGCCGCCGTCGGCCTCACGACCGACGCGGCCCGCCAGCAGGGAATCGACGTCGCCACCGCGCAGATCGACCTGGCCGAGTCGATCCCCAGGCCATGGACGTTCGAGACCGAACCGCGCGGCACCCTCGGCCTCATCGCCGACCGGCAACGACGAATCCTGATCGGGGCGTGGGCGTTGTCGCCCCTCGCCGGGGAATGGATCCACACGGCCGTCCTGGCCATCCGCAACCAACTGCCCATCGACGTACTGCTCGACGGGATCGCGCAGTTCCCCAGCTACAACGAGGCCTACTACGAAGCCGCCGCAGCCCTTGGACTGTGAGCGGACAAGTCCTGCACCTCCCGAGGTTTCAGGCGTACACCACGATGAGGGTCGCGTCAGTTGCCGCGGGTGAGGTCGGTGAGCGCTCGCCGTAGTGGTACGACCCCGGATTCGAGGTGTCCTGTCTGGCCACTGGTGAGCAGCCACCGCAGGTAGGCGATTGTCCTCATCATCAGTGCGCGCGAGATGGTTTGACGTAGTGCGGGATCGCGCGCCGCGTCTCCGCTGTGTCCCTCGAGCACCGCGTCGAAGTCGGCCCTTGTGTGGCGCATGGCGACCTCGGCCAGATCATCCTCGGCGGCTCCGGCGCTCCACATTCCCCAGTCGATGAGCGCACACACCCGGTACTCCCGGTCGACAAATATGTGATCGGGCGACAGGTCACCATGACAGAGCACGGGTGCGGGTCGACGGACCGGTTCTTCCAGCGCCTGGTGGAGTAGACCACGAGCGTCCTGGATCTCCGTGTCGGTCAGTCCAGCCTCGCCCAGGTGATCGCAGTCGGCGATCACATTCGTGATGTACCGACGCTGGTCGCTGGCCTCGTCGGGCCAGTCACCAGTGCCGTCGGGCATGCCGCGGCCGCGCATCGAGACGGCGTGCAGCCTGGCCAGGACGCGGCCGAGGTCGCGCATGATGCCGGCCCGCCGACCGGCCGGCATCGACGGCAACAGGCCAGTGAGTTGCCGGCCGCTTGCCGCGGCAACCACCATGGCGTGCCGGTCCCCTTCGTTACCGGCGATCGGCTCCACCGTCAGGACATCGGGGACGGGAACGCCAGCGCGGCGGGCGTGTTCCATGGCCCATGCTTCCCGATAGAGACTGAGCGCGGGTGTGTCTGGACGGCCTATGCGCACAAACACCGTGCCGCCTTCGGCGAGGTCGGCGCGGTAGACCTCATTCTCATCGCCATGGATGAGTCGCTCGATCCCTGCGACCTTCTGCCCGCACATGCGTTGGATCAGCTCGATCACCGCCGGACGTGGGGCGGCGACCTGCGCGTGCAACTGGTCCAGGAATGCGGTTCGATCCATCGCCATTCGCCTCCGTGGCAAAGGTTGATTGGCCAACTCAACGGCCAGGCGACAACGCACTGCGGAACGCACGACGGTACCCCCCGCATGGCTCGCTGGTACACCAGCCCGCCGCTCCCGCCGGCCGAGTGCCGCCTCGATCCCAGTGGCGACTTCACGCAACTCCTCCTGGCTCAGCTCCGGCGATCGACCGTCGATTCGGCCATTGCGCTGGGCTGATACCTGGAACTACTATGCATCGTACTTCTAGGGGTAGGGGCGGGGCGGAGGACTCGTGAGGCTCACCAAAGATCTTGTCGCCGCGTCGGCGACGCCGATGGTGCTCGGCATCCTCGCCGAGGGAGAGAGTTACGGCTACGCCATTCTCAGGCGGATCAACGAGCTGTCCGGTGGCGAGCTGGACTGGACCGAAGGACTGGTCTACCCGTTGCTGCACCGGCTCGAGCGGCTCGGTCATGTGGAGTCGAGCTGGCGGTCTGTCGCCGGGGAGCGGCGGCGCAAGTACTACCGCGTCACCGACAAGGGCATGGCCGAGCTCGCCGAGCAGCGGCGCCAATGGGGCACGGTCGTGGACGCGCTCGATGAGATCTGGATCGGCCGCGGCGATTTTGTCCGGCAGTTGACGGCGATTCCGATGGAGGGCCGGGCATGACAGCGCTAGGCGGTCAGGACGAGCTGGAGGCGCAGTTCGCGCAGTGGCGTGACTACGTACGACGCCGCCCAGAGCTACGGCAGTCCGACGCCGACGAGCTCGAAGACCATCTCCGGGGTTCCGTCGATGAGCTCATCGCCGTAGGCCTCCGCGCCGACGAGGCCTTCCTGGTCGCGGTCAAGCGCATGGGTAGCTTGGACGACCTGTCCCGCGAGTTCGCCCGGGAGCATTCGGAACGCCTGTGGAAACAACTGGTCCTGACCGGCGAAACCGGCGGCGAGGTGGCGAACACCCGGTCGCGGCGTGACCTCCTGGTGATGGTCATCTGCGCGGCGGGCGCGGTGGTGTCCATCAAGGTGCCGGCACTGTTCGGGTTGAACTTCGACGAGGATGGCGCGTTCTACGCACCAAACTTCAGCCTGTTCGCGCTGCCCTGGCTCGCGGGCTTCCTGGCCTGGCGCCGCCAGGTCAGGCCACAGCTGATCGGGGTACTGCTGGCGTTGTTCGCGCTCGGCGCCGTGGCAGCCAACATCTATCCGCTCGCGGAGGACTCCCAGTCGGTGGTCCTGACCGCCATCCATCTCCCCATCGCCCTGTGGCTCGTGGTCGGCCTGGCCTACGTCGCCGACGACTGGCGATCGTCACGCCGACGGATGGACTTCATCCGCTTCACCGGTGAATGCTTTGTCTACTTCGTTCTCATCGCCCTCGGCGGTGGCGTGTTGACCGCGTTCGTTGTCGGTACCTTCCAGGCCATCGGGATCGAACCGGAAACCTTCATCTCCCAATGGCTTCTCCCATGCGGCGTCGTGGCCGCCGTCGTCGTGGCCGGGTGGCTCGTCGAGGCCAAGCAGAGTGTGGTCGAGAACATTGCCCCCGTGCTCACGCGGCTGTTCACTCCGCTCTTCACCGCCGTGCTGGTGGCGTTCCTTGTCGCCCTCGGGTGGACCAGCGCCACCATCGATGTCGAGCGGGAAACGCTGATCCTGTTCGACCTTCTGCTGGTCGTCGTGCTCGGTTTGCTGCTCTACTCGATCTCAGCCCGCGACCCGTTGGCCACACCCGGCCTGTTCGACAAGCTGCAGTTCGCCCTCGTGGTCAGCGCGCTGGCCATCGACGTGCTGGTGCTCCTGGAAATCACCGGACGCATCACCGAGTACGGCGCCACACCCAACAAGGCGGCGGCCCTCGGGGAGAACGTCATCCTGCTTGCCAATCTCGCCTGGTCGGCGTGGCTGGTGCTGGGGTTCGTCCGCCGACGTACCCCGTTCACCGCGCTCGAGCGGTGGCAGACCGGCTATCTCCCGGTCTACGCCGCGTGGGCCTGGATCGTGGTTCTGGTCTTCCCTCCGTTGTTCAGCTACCTCTGATCGACCAGGCCCGCGGGTCAGTAAAGCGCGTCCTGGAGTCGGTTGCGTTCGCTGGCGAGCCGCTCGACACTCGCCTCATGGTTCGGGGTGGAATGACAGCCGCATCACGGCCCGCTTGCCGGTGGCGCGGATGGTGACGAACCCGCGTGCCTCGAACGACTGGCGGCGCCCCATCCAGCTGGCGTTCTCCTCTGCCCGCCGGTCAGTCAAGGCGTGCTGCGCGACGTCGACTTTCGGAAAGGCGTCGACAGCCGTGGCGCCCGAGGCACGGGCGTATTCGATCGCCGCGTCGAGCAGCGCGCTCGACACCCCCATCCCGCGCAGTGCACGATCGACGTAGAAGCAGGTCACGGCAAAGACGCCGCGGTCTCCCGGGCAGGGCCCGTACCAGCGAGATCGCTCGAGGCCGCTGTGGTCCTCACGTGGCGCGACCGCGACCGCGACCCAACCAACCGGGCGACCCTCGGCGTAGGCGATCATCCCCGGGACGCGGCCATCGTCGACGGCGGCCTTGAAGGCTGCCTTGTTCAGCGCACGTACGCCCTGCCGTTCTCGCCAGCACGAGCACCAGCAGGACCCGGGTATCGGCGTGCCGCCGCGCGGGCCCTTGCGCTCGAACAACTCGACGAGGTCGTCCCAGCGATCAGGCGTGACCGGGTGGATCTCCACGCCGGTGTCGTTGCCTCGAGCCGTTCGCCACACGCCCATCGCCCTACTGCTCCCTTCCCGCCGCAGCAGCGCCACGTCCTTCGTCCCGTAGCAGTCGGGCGGCGAGCTCGGCATTGCGTTGCGCGAACGCACGCCAGCGGGCAGGAGTCGCCGCCACCCGGTCACGTGCCGTCCTTTCGGCGGTGGCTCGTTGTGTCCACGTGCACAGTCGGCCAGCGCGCATCGTGAACCGTACGAGAGTGCCGTCCGCCCAGCCGTACACGTCGGTATCGTCCGGCTCGAGTAACGACACCTTCTGCTCGGCGATGATCCAGTCGAACGCGGTGATCTCGTCCTGCAGCTTCGCCGCGAGCTCGAAGCTGAGCTGCTCGGCGGCGCGGTCGCGGCGACGCACCAGCTCCGCCCGCAGCGCCGTCACCGCCGCCGGATCGCGTTCGAGCACGGCGATCGCTGTCTGGGCGAGCGTGTCCCGGTCACTCGGGCCGATGCCGAGCTGGCGAGCGAGCTCGCGTGCCGAACCGTTGGCGGCGGTCGCGTACGACAGGGGCAGCACCCGGTGGAGCGCGGAGATCGCCTGCCGGATCCGCAGGCCGCCGAGGAAGGGGCCGAAGTGCGGTGCGGCCGTCGTCGCGTTGTATGCGAGCCGCAGGCCTGGTCGGGACCGCCCGGAGTCGACGCGGATGTATCCGACGACTCCCAGGCCGCCTTCGGCGCGGTTCCAGCGTGGTTTGGAGTGCTCGAGCAGGTTGCGTTCCAACCAGGCCGCCTCGTGCTCGGAGTCGCACCAGACTGCCTCGACTCGCCCGATGCGCGCCACCATCGTCGCCAGGTGCGGGCGGTCGCCGAGGTTGGTCCAGTACGACTGCACGCGGCGGCGCAGGTAGCGGGCCCGGCCGATGTAGAGCACCTTGCCGGCCCCATCGCGGAAGCGGTAGACCCCCGGCTCCAGGGGAAGCCGACGGGCGACGGCGCGCGGTGACGTCATGCCACCTCCACCTGCGGCCGCTGGAGATCCCGCAGCCGGGTGGTCTCGGCGATGCGCGGCTGCTGCATCCAGATACCGGAGCCGGTCATGCCCGGACAATAGGCTGCTTCGCGGTCAGATCTCGGCCGCGAAGCAGGAGAGAATGACAGCCATGGATCCGGCCGTCCGCCTGCTACGGCTGTTGTCACTGTTGCCGTCCCGACCCTGGTGGCCCGGGCCAGACCTGGCGGCCCGCCTGGACGTCTCGCCCCGCACCCTGCGCCGCGACATGACGCGGCTGCGTGAGCTGGGCTATCCCGTCCAGGCGACCGGCGGTCAGGCAGGCGGTTACACGCTCGGCGCTGGCGGCCGCCTGCCACCGCTGCTGCTCGACGACGAAGAGGCGGTCGCGACCACCGTGGGGCTTCAGCTGGCCGCGGCGAGCGCGGTCGCCGGCATCGAGAACTCTTCCGTCGCAGCTCTGGCGAAGCTCGACCAGGTGTTGCCGCCGCGGCTCCGCGAACGGGTGCGGGCGCTACAGGAGGCGACTGTCCAGCTGCCCGGGCCGGCACTGCCGGCCGTCGATCCCACCGTGCTCACCGCGCTGGCAACGGCGTGCCGACGTACCGAAACGCTCCGGTTCTCCTACACCGACCACGCCGGCCGGATCAGTGCGCGCATTGCGGAGCCGTACCAGATCGTGCAGGCAGGTGAGCGGTGGTACCTGGTTGCCCAAGACCGCGACCGGCAGGCATGGCGGACGTTCCGGATCGACCGAATCACCGGCCCGGCACCGACCGGGGAGCGCTCTCGGATCACCGACCCGCCAGACGCCGCCGCTCTGGTGTTGGAGTCAACCAAGCTCGCCGTCTACCGCTACGAGGCACGGATCCTGCTCGACCTGGCCCACGAGAAGGCGGCGCGTGCGTTCCGCGGCCGCATCGTCGAGCCAGCGCCACACGGGCGGTCCATCCTGCGGGTGGCGGCCGACGACCTCGCCTCACTCGCGTCCTACGCGGCCGGCCTGTCGTACGACTTCGAGGTGCTCGACCCGCCCGAGCTACGCACCGAGGTGCGACGCCGGGCGTTGGAGATGGCCGTCCGGCACGCCGGGTCGGGCCCCACCGACAAGTAGCATGTGCCGCCACCGGCGGCGGGTCCTGGATGGAGGAGAGACATGTCTGAAGCTTCCGCGCAGCGACGCCCGGTGGCGCGCCCCAGGATGGACGGCGTGGTCGCTGTCCTCGTGACGCCCTACCTCGACGGGACGCGCGCGGTGGACGAGCCCGCCGTACGTCTCCTCACCCGTCGGCTCGAGGTGGCTGGTATTCGCACGCTCACCGCCCTGGGTAACACCGCCGAGGTTCACCAGCTGACGTCGGACGAGCGGATGAGCGTACTGCGGGCCGTCGCGGCGGACCGGCAGGAAGCGACCTTGATCGCCGGACTTGCCGGCAGCCTGGGTGGCGCGCTCGATGACGCCGCCCGCGCCCGCGATCTCGGATACGACGCCGTCATGATCCACGAACCAGCCGAGCCGTTCGGTGACGGCGGTGGTGTCGCTCGCTACTTCCAGCAGATCTGTGAGCGCGTCGCGCTGCCGGTCGTGTTGTACGTACGCTCGACGAGACTCAGCCGGGAGGCCTTGACGGAACTTGCGTCGAGCCCGTCGGTCATCGCGGTGAAGTACGCACGACCGGACCTGACCACCTTGGCGGAAATGCTCGACGATGGTGCGGCTCAGCACTGCGCGTGGATCAACGGCTCGGCGGAGGGACGGGTGCCGGCGTTCGCCGAGCTCGGCGTCACCGCCTTCACCTCCGGCATCGCCAACGTGCGACCTGATGTCGCCTTGGCCGTGCACGCCGCGGTGGCTGGCGGTGACCAGGTTCGGCTTCGCCGGTTGATCGACCTCGTCGCCCCGGTCGAGGCCCTTCGCACCGAGGAGCAGGGACGCTTCAACGTCGACGTTCTCAAGGAGATGCTGCGAGCGGAGGGAATCGAGGCCGGTGACGTCCGTCCTCCCCACTCGCCGTTGACCCCCGCGGCCAGGGAAATCCTTCGTTCCGCTGTGGCGACGTGGCCTACGGAGGCGGATCTTCCTGCGTGGCTCGCCGGCGACGCGGCGACGTTCTCACAAGTGGTGACTTGATTTTCCACTTGTGAGAACGTCGGTAGTGCCCGTTCGGGCACACCCGCGGCCGGCGACCGGACCATCGCCATCACCTGGCAACTCGACCACCCCATGCCCACCGACACCTACACCCACGCCGCTGTCGTGGCCGGCTAGTGTCAGTGCCAAGGCTGGAAGCGCGCACCGACAAGCCTTGGTCCACATCAGGAGAGGTGATCGCCGCGTGTCCGACCGTCCGAACATCGTGTTGATCGTGGGTGAAGACATCGGTCGGATCGCTGGCTGCTACGGCGCCGACTACGTGCACACACCCCACCTCGACGGGCTGGCCGCACGCGGGTGTCGCTACGACGAGGCCTACTCCACCTACCCCGTCTGCGCTCCGTCGCGGTCGACGATGGTGACCGGTCAGTACCCGATGAAGATCGGCACGCACCACATGCGGTCCACCCTGGCGGACCCGCCGCGGCTGTTCACCCACGAGCTACGCGACGCGGGCTACTACGTGAGCTGGCCGACCAAGCTCGACTTCAACCTCGAACCGACGAGCGGCTGGCGCGATGACGATCAGCCGTGGATCGACAGGCTGCGGGCGGGCGCGATGCCGGACCAGCCCTGGCTCGCCTACCTCAACATCGCGATCACGCACGAGTCGTCCATGTGGCCGGACGAGGGTGAGTACCCGGGCCGGGACCACCTGGAGCACTGGAACCACGAGAAGCCACGCCCGGCACGCATCACCGACCCGGCCGCCGTGCCGGTGCCGCCGTACCTCCCCGACACACCGGTCGTGCGCGGCGACATCGCACGGCATGCTGACAACATCGCGGAGCTCGACCGGCAGGTCGGCGAGATCCTCGACGCGCTTGACACCTCCGGCGTTGCGGACAACACAGTCGTGGTGTTCCTGTCCGACCACGGGCGCGGCCTGCCGCGGGAGAAGCGCTGGCCCTACAGCGCAGGGATCCACATGCCGCTGCTGATCAGCTGGCCCGGCGTCCTCGAGCCCGGCAGCAGCAGCGATCGGCTGGTGTCCTGGGTCGACGTCGCGCCCACCTTCCTGTCGATCGCGGGCGCGCCCATCCCGGCCGACTACGACGGTCAGGCGTTCCTCGGTGCCGCCGAAGCACCACCGCGCGACTACGTGTTCGCCGCACGCGACCGGATGGACGAGGCGTTCGACCGGGTCCGCGTCATCCGTGATCGACAGTTCCACTACGTACGCAACTTCTACCCGCAGATCCCGTACTGCCAGCGCAACCAGTACATGGAGAACATGCCGACGATGCAGGAGCTTCGCCGGCTCAATGCCGCCGGGTCCCTGAGCGGCACCGCAGCGGTCTTCATGCCGCCGGGCAAGCCCGCCGAGGAACTGTACGACCTGCGCACGGATCCCGAGTGCGTGCACAACCTGGCCGACGATTCCCACCACACTGATGTCCGCGACCGCATGGCCGCAGAGTTGGACCGCTTCCTCGCCGAGATCGATGACCTTGGCGCCTACCCGGAGCGGGAGCTGGTGGCCAAGGGCGTTGTCACCGACCGGATCGAGGAGTTTCGCGCCCGGCTCGCGCCACTGCCCCCAGCGCAGCAGCGCGGCTACCCCCTGGCGGTCTTCGATCCGGCCGACCTACCCGGCGCCGAACCTGGCGATGTGACCACCCGATAGACGCCCGCCGGACCTCTCAGCGCGTAGAGGTCATATCGTGCCGATCACGGCCCATTTCTGCCTTGGCGAGCGGGGCAATCCGATCCCGATAGAAGAGCTGCGACAGACGCACCTGCAGCCGCTGCGGCAACCTTGTCTGCCCATGCACGTCGCGTTGGAGGGGGACCGGCGGGTGGTCCTCGTAGTCAGCCAGACGCTGGCGCTCGGCCGCGTCGACGGCCAGGTGCACCTCGGCGTACCCGCCGCTTCGCGTCCGGACGAGCTGTCCGGTCTCACGCCCGTGAAGCACGATCGCCCGGTCCCTTCGCTGCAGGCCGATGCAGATCCGCCTGGCGATGTCGAACCCCGCCACCGGGCCGATAACGAGCAGCACCTGCAGGGCATGCATGAACCCCTCGACGGAGATGCCGAACACGACGGCGATGGTGTTGGAGCCTGCGGCCGCCCACAGCACGCCGTAGAAGACGATGCCGGCCACACCGATACCGGTACGTGTGGGGTTGTTGCGCGGGCGTTCGAGCAGGTGATGGTCCTCGCTGTCTCCGGTCACCCATTGCTCGAGGTACGGATAGGCCGCCACGATCGCGAAGAACAGCGTGCAGACAAGCACCGGAAGCAGGACGGCAACGGACCAGGTCCGGCCCATCCAGACGAACTCCCACCCGGGCGCGAGGCGGAGCGCGCCGTCGAGGAAGGCCAGGGACCAGTTCGGGCTCGATCCGGCCGTGGCACTTGCCGGGTCCGCGGGGCCGTACTGCCAGATCGGATTGACGGTGAGCGTCGCGGCCATCAGCACGATCACACCGCTCATGATGAGGAACAGGCCCGCGCTCTTGGCCACGAACGCCCGGAGGTTCGTGCCAATTGGGTTGTCTTTCGTTCGCTCCCGTCCAGCGTATTCCGCGGGCTTGTGGCGGAGTCCGACGATTGCCTTTGCCACGAACGCGATCGCCAGCGCCGCGGGCAGAACCACCACGTGCACGGGGTAGAAGAGCGCGTTGACGTCGCCGGGGAACGCGCCGCCGAACAGCAACGCCGACAGCCACGTACCGACGACGGGCGTTGCCGTGAGCACGCCGTCGAGGACAGCCATGCTGGTGCCGGACAGCAGGTCGTCAGGCAGGGCCAGGCCTGTCATGCCAGCGGCCATCGTCACGACAAGGAGCGTGACGACGATCAGCCAGCTCCGACGCCTGGGCCCCCGGAACGCGCCGGCGAAGAACAACCACAGCAGATGCAGGACGATCGCGGCCGTCATCACCAGTGAGCTCCACAGATGTACCTGACGCACCAACAGACCGCCGCGGACTTCGAACGAGATGTCCAACGTGGACGCGAATGCCCGCGACATGTCCACACCGGTGAGCGGTCCGTACGACCCGGCGTACGTCACCCGCTCCATCGACGGATCGTAGAAGAACGTCAATACGACGCCACTGATCGCGACGACGACAAAGCTGAAGACACTGATCTGCCCAAGCAGGACAGACCAGTGATCCGGGAATACCTTCGCCCGCATTGTGGCGAGAAACCCCGCCATGCGAGATCTAGGCCAGATGTCCTGGAATTGGCGCACCGGTGGCCTCCCATCGTGAGCAACGTCGTCATCCCTAGGACGAGATTCGCGGCCCGAACGTGACAGCCGATCGGCGCACCTGAGGGAGATCCACCTCACATCCCGCCTGGTACGTCCTCACGCACGACGCCTGCGGACGTAAGCATCGACCAGGCGGGAAGACTCGGGTGCCGGTGCCGGGATTGTCGCTGCCGGTGCCGGGATTGTCGGTGCATTGATCGGCTCTAGCATGAGCCGATGACGACGACCTGGGACGAGGCGTTCGCGAACCGCTACGAGGAATGGTCGGCTCGCATGACGGCTGATGTCGCCTTCTACGTTGACCTTGCCCGCGAAGCGGACGGGCCTCTGGTCGAGCTTGCGATCGGGAACGGCCGGGTCGCGATCCCGGTCGCGCAGGCGACTGGGCGACGAGTTGTCGGCCTCGACTCCTCGCCGGCGATGCTCGAGGAAGCCCGTACCCGTGCAGCCGAGTCCGGCGTGGACCTCGACCTGCGCAAGGGCGACATGCGCGACCTCGCCCTCGACGAGCCGGCGGCGCTGATCTACTGCCCGTTCCGCGCGCTCCTGCATCTGCCGACCTGGGCCGACCGCCGCCGCACCTTCGAGCGCGTCGCCGCGTCGCTACGGCCGGACGGCCGGTTCGCCTGGAACGCCTTTGCCTGCGACCACCGGATCGCCGCACGTCTCGACGGCGTGCACCAGCAGGAGCCCGTACCCCACACGATCCGATACTCGGTCGGCGACAACCGGATCGACACGGTCCTCGCCGATGGCGCGACGAGTTCCCTGTGGTGGGCAACGAAGAACGAGTGGCTCGGTCTGCTCGACGTCGCCGGTCTCGAGGTGGAGGCGCTCTACGGCGGCTTCGCCCACGAGCCATTCGCCGATGACAGCCGAGAGTACGTGTTCGTCGCCCGCCTCCGGGGCGACCTTCCCTAGAAGGGACGGCTGGATCTGGTGCGTCACTCGCGGCATTCAGCCGGCGCGTCCTCGCCGACGAGCCCGTCCACGGACTCGCGGATGAGGTCGGCATGTCCGGTATGCCGGGCGTACTCCTCGATGAGATCCGCCAGAATCCGCCGCAGGTTGAGCGTCGCGCCCCAGTGCGTGGGCTTGGTGGCGAGCGTGCCGAGCCCGCCACCTGCGAGCGCCTCGGCGACGGCCGCGCGCGACCGGGCGATGGCGCCGCGCCACAGTGCCATCAACTCCTCGGGGGTGTCATCGGAAGCCGTGCGCCACTCCCAGTCATCGCCGCCGTAGGCGTGCCAGACGTCGGGCATCTCTCGGCCGGCGAGCATCGCCGTGAAGTAGTGGTCCTCGATGAGCGCCATGTGCTTGACCAGGCCACCCAGCGTCATCGTCGACTGGCTCAGGCGCGCGGTCATGCCTGCGGCGTCGAGCCCGCCACACTTCCAGGCGAAGGTCCGGCGGTTCCGGTCCAGAGTGCTCACCAGCGTCTCGGCCTCATCGCCGGCGGGGGCGAACGCCACGGGCTCGTTCGGGTCGATCTCGCTCATGCGCCGACCCTACGATGCTTTCCGGACGTTCTGCTTCCGGATTGGTGCCGGCGGTGGCGAGAGGCTAAGCAGTCCCCACCGCGGGCGCCGTTGTGCCTCGTGATCGCGGTTTGTCAGCCGAAATATGAGGGTCCGCAGTCAGCTCTCATTGCGAGTGGAACTTTTCCCGCAGGGACTTCATGAGAGAAACGTCCGACACGTGGACAGCAGTCGGGTTCTGTCCGTTTGCTGTGGCCACCACGCTCACCTGCTCACCTTCCCTGATCGAACCGATGCCTTCCCGACCCGAGTTGACCAGGGTGTCCTCGCCGACGAGGTAGCTGTCGCGGAAGCCGTCTGCGCTTCGCAAGGTGATCTCGGAAGAGCTCACCTCTTGGACCGATCCTCGCTGGATCACCATGGTCTGGTACCCACCACCAGCCTTCGGAAGTACGAACTCACCGTGCAACATCCGACCGAACATGCCGTGCATGTCATGCATGTCTTGCATGTCGCGGCCCGCGAGAAGTTCGGGGCTTCTCGGGGCACTCTGTGCCGTCAGAGTGGTCTGGGCGTTCGTACCCGCCGCAGCCGAGTTGTCCGCAGGGGCAGCGCCGCCGACCGCGAGTGCCACGACCGCGACACCGGACCCGACGAGACCGCCGAGAGTCAACCTGTTGAATCTCATGGCGCACTCCTTCCTGTCGCAGGAGTCTCCAACCCACTCTTCCCCATGCCAACCTGATCTCGGACGCGGGTGTTGTTAGCCATGGGCGTTGTCATCCGGCAATGCCTTCTTGTCGGCAGTCCAGCGAAGATCACCGCTCCCATTGCCGGGTGAGGGGAATGTCGACCTTCGATCCGGCCGCCACGTCGTACTGGTAGCCCTTGCTGAAGTCGTCCGGGTCGACGTAGCCGCGCACCGTGGTGATGTCGCCGATGTCGAGCACCACTGTGGTGTCGTCGATGAAGCGTGCGCTGTGGATGCGGTAGACGGCGTTGCGCCCGCTGCTGCCCTCGCCGGTCGCTCTGGGGTTGATGAGGAAACTCGGCGAGTTCGACTCCGGCCGCCAGGCGGGTGACTCCGGATCTTCGAAGTCTGCGTTCTCGATGGTCGTTCCCGAGATGGCGACGTCGTCGAACATCGCGGTGACGCCGAAGTTGCCAACGCCCTTCTTGCTGATCAAACGCAGTGTCAGCACTGCGGTGGTCTTGCCGGCCAACTGTCCGGTGACGTCGGCGGTCACCTCCCGCCACTGGGTCGCACCGGCAACGTCCTGCTCGACAGCGACCTCACCGTCGATCAGCACCTGGATGAAGTGATAGCCGGCGGTAGCTCCCGTGAAGTCGTCGTTCACCTTCAGCGCCAGCTGGTGTGAGGCCGCCTGCTGGACAGTGATCTGCTGACTCAACGCCCCGTACTCGCCTGCCTTGGAAGGTGTGCTCCACGGGAACGCGATTCTCGCGTGTGTGGACCGGGGGACGTGGACATAGGCGTAGCTGCCGTCGAGCTTGGTCTTGTCCGCCAGCTCGCTGTCGAGCTTCACGACGAGCTCGTTGTCGACCGACAGGTCGCGGGTGAAGTCCTGCAAAGTGCCGGTTGCGGCGGCTGGTCCCTGCATCTTCGGTAGTGAGCCGAGGAAGCTCGCTCCGTGGGTCCAGGCGTACACCGGCTCACCGCCGTGCATGGAGTAGACACCGAACGAGCCACGGAACGTGAACGCCTTGCCGTTGCCGACCTCGACGCTCAGCATCACGTCGGCCCTGGTGGCGTTGACGATGTAGTCGACCCGTCCGTTGGTCAGTTCCACCCGCACCGCGGCCACCTCGTGCGGAGCGATCGTGCCATCCAGTGCCCGTACCGCCACAGTGGACACCGACCGCACCACCCGCCGGTCGACGTAGGGCTCGATCAGCGAGACGAACTGGCTCGCCAGGCTGGTGCCGTGGCGGTGGGCGATGAGGTATCGAAGCTTCGCCGGGTTGCCCGGCTTGTTGCGTGGCGGGGTGCCGTCGCAGATCGCCACGTCGTCCACATCGGACAGCATGGTGAGCCGGAGGTGGAGGTTCGGGTCGGGGTTGTGCACCCCCCAGGTGTCCGTGATCTTCCAGTCCACACTGAACGGTCCGGTCGGGTCGGTGTCGCGGGAAACGTTGTCCAGCCAGTCGAAGCCACTCGCACCCTTGCGGTATGGCGCGTCGTCCGGTGGCATCGGCACGTCCGGGCCGGCGTAGGTGCCGATTGGTTGTTCGACCAGCGTGAGCCCGTCGGCCGTCGCGGGGCCCTCCGCGGCGTGGAACGAGAAGTGGTGGTCCGTGCCGCCGACGACGCGGAAGACATCCAGGGCATAGAAGTTCTCGTCGTCGACCTTCACCATCGCCGTGAGGCGGCGGTAGGTGCTGGTCTGGACGTACGCATGGGGTGCCGACGTGTCGCACACCTGCACCCGGTCACCGACCGCGAACCCTTGCGGCGTACCGACCCATTGGCCTGCCTGCGGTTTCTTGTCGACCACCACTGTGTTGTGGGCGACGGTGTTCTGGTTCCACTCCTGGGTGCGGATGCTGGTGTCGGCGAACTCCGGATATCCGAGGTCCGGCAACAGGTCCACGCCGAAGCCGTGCATTCCGAGGTTGAGTGCGTCGAGGTCGCCGTGCCCGGTGGTGCGGCCGTAGTAGACCCAGATGTCGCGCGCTTTGCTGCCGGATCCGTCCCGGAGCATCGCGAGGCCGTACCCGGTGAGGTTCTCACTGGGTGGCTGCCACATCCCGTGCTCGGCGATGACGTCCCGGATCCGTTGCTGGGTACCAGGAACGTCCGGGCTGAACAGGTCACCGTAGAGGTGGTCGGCGCTGTTGCCGCCCATCAGGTAGGCCATCTGGGCATACTCGGGGAGGCCGAGTTTCTCGAAGAAATAGAAGAACTCGTTCGCGGAGCCGAACAACCCGGGCATGCCGGTGGCACCGGTGTCACCGATCTGCGGCACGTACGCGCCCAGCATCACCAGCGGGTGCATGCCCTGGAACATCTTCCGGAACTTCGGGTGCTGGTACAGGTCGGCCGCTGGGTAACCGGAGTATCCGGACAGGAGGTCGGCGATGCCACGGATGTGGCCGATCCACAGCCGGTTGTATCCCGGCGAAGCCTCATTGCCCATGCCGTCGCGGTCCACGACGTCTACGAGCGTGCGGTACACGTCGCCGCCTGTCACTCGATAGTCGGGTGCGGGCGTCACGCCACCAGTCTTGAAGACGAAGTCGATCCACTCCTTCGTCTCGGCCGGGGCGTCCAGCACCACACCGGCGAGCGTGGTCGACCGCTGGTGCATGCCGAAGTTGCCACGGATCTTCCCGACTTGCACGCTCGGGTACACCTGCCGCAGGATGCCGTTCTCGATGTTCACCCGGATCGCGGCCGGCGTGTCCTTCGCGGAGAGTCCGTACTGGCGGGCCTTCTCGGACAGGAACGGCACCACGTTCGCTTCGTCGGTGTCAGCGATCGCGGGGAAGAAAGCGTCGTACGCATCGCAGATCCGCTGCGACAGGCCGGTCTCCCAGATACAGCCGACGACCTTCCCCTTGCCACTCAAGCCATCGGAGTGGAAGTAGCCTTCCGATCGCTTGTACGGAGCGGTGTCCATCGACGGGTACACGTCGGCGATCCGGTCGAGCAGGACCAGCCCCGCGTGGGCGTACGTCGGGTCGCCGGTCGTGATGTACGCATCGCGGAGCGCGGGCAGGCCGTTGAAGATGGACGCTGCTTCGGCGTAGAGCGCGGTCGCGCTGTACCAGACCAACCAGTGGTTGTAGTAGGGGATGAACGTCCACTTGGCGCCGTTGTCGTCGATCCAGCCGAACCCGTCGTCGACTCCCCATGTCGGGCCCTTCTCCGGGTACAGCTCGTTGACCAGCAGGCTTCGGTCAGCACGCGCGCGGTCGAAGGTGCCGTGCTCGTCGAGGCCGCTTGCATAGAACTTGCCGAAGTCGTTGGTCGGGTAGATCCGCGGCTGCCCGGAGCCTTCCGGCACCGATGGATCGATCAGCTTCCACGGCTGGTCGAGCGGGTCCGCAAGCCACGGGTAGTTGCCGAACCGGTAGATGTCCTTGCCGGTGATGGGCGAGCCGAGGTCCTGGTTCACCGCATAGCTGCGCGGCACACCCTGCCCGCTGACCAGCCGCCAGAGCCACTCATCGCCCTTGGCGACAAGGGAATCGGCCTTCGCGACCGCGGCGTCGCGGGCCGCCTTCGCCCATTCGTACTGCTCGACGTTGCGGCGGGCAGCCGCCACCTTCTCGGTGGTGTAGACCGTCGCCTGGGTCTTGGTCGGTACGTCAGCGAGCGTGGGCGTCAACTCCGCTGCGGCGGCAGGACCGGGGCGGAGTGGCGGCAGCAGCGCCGCTGATCCGAGGAGCATGCCGTAGCGCAGCACATCGCGGCGGCTGGCATGGAAGCCGGCTGCTGGTGGTTGTCGTGTTGGCCAAGGTGGGAGGAGGTCATTCATGGACACCTCAGTTCTGACCTGAGTTTCGACTTGCCCGGCAGGGTGTTTCACGCAGCCACTTCGTGCATGAACATAGGTGTGACGAGAGTTCCGGTCAAGACCTAAACTGGTCAGCTCGCGGCCCCGGTCGAAAGCAACCGATGACCCGAGATGAACGACCAGACCACAAGGCGTGCCACTACCGGCCAAGCGAGGGACGCCAGGTTGGGCAGACTGTTACCGGCCGTTCGCTTTCGCACGTCAGTGTCAGTGACCGTTCGGTCGGCCACCCGGGGCCGTCCGTCATCGGGAGGGGAACCATGCCTCGCACCGCGCGCCTCCGCGCCGCCGCACTCGCCACATTCGTGGCCCTGCTGGCCGCACTCGGCCTCGCCGCCCCCGTCGTCGCCGACACCGAGCGGCCAGTCGACGTCATCGCCCATCGGGGGTCGTCCGGCGTTGCCCCGGAGAACACGCTCGCCGCCGTCCGGTTGGCCATCGCGCAGAAGTCGGACGTGATCGAGAACGACATCCAACGCACCCAGGACGGTGCGTTGGTGATCATGCATGACACGACGCTGACTCGCACCACCGACGTCGAGCAGGTCTTCCCCGACCGTGCTCCCTGGAACGTCCGCGACTTCACCCTCGCGGAGATCAAGCAACTCGACGCCGGTTCGTGGTTCGCACCGGAGTTCGCCGGCGAGCAGGTGCCCACGCTTGCCGAATGGGTCAACGCCGTTGGTCAGCAGGCCGGAATGCTGCTCGAGCCGAAGTCACCTGAGCTCTACCCCGGCATCGATACCGACCTGGACAAAGAGCTGCGGTCGCTTCCGGCGTTCAACCGCGCCCTCAAGGCCGACCGCGTGGTCGTCCAGTGCTTCAACCACTCGTGGCTGCGCACCTACAAGGACCTGGCTCCCGACGTGCCGGTCGGGCTGCTGTACGGCAACAAGCCGACCGAGACCGACATCGCTTCCGCGGCGACGTGGGCGCAGCAGGTCAACCCAGCGCTGGGGGCGATCGACCTGACCACCGTCGAGCAGGTTCACGCACACGGCATGGAGATCCACGTCTGGACCGTCAACGCCGGGCAGGACATGCGCCGGGCGATCAACTGGCAGGTGGACGGCATCATCACCAACTACCCCCAGGTCCTACGCGACGTCCTCCGCCGCGGCTGAGTCAGGCCGGGGCATGGGGACCTGCCCACACTGTGTCCTGGTCCCGCCGCCGACGGCCATCCGCTCACGAGACGGCGTGCAGTGCGTCGGTAAGTGCCGCCGGCACAAGTGCGCAGAGCTTCTTCCGGGGTACGACCACCTTGCCGACGTCTGCGGTGTAGGGCTGGCCGAGCACCACGTACACCTGCTGGTGCTCGGCGACGTCCAGCAGCCCGTAGCACGCCCCGGGGTTGTTACTGCGGGCGACGACGGCGCGGAACCCCTCGATGCTGAGCCGCCGAACGATCCGATCCTCGATGCCCACCGCAGCGTCGAGAAAAGGAGTCCAGACTCTCATTGGTGACCGCGGTGACACTCAAGGTGATGCCGTCGTCATCGACGATCCCCGTGGCCGTGTACCTGGATTTGCCCAGGCGGAAGCAGTCCGTGTTCCCCGGGAACTGCAGCGACGGCGAGTCCTCGATCTTCCCGGCAGTCGAACCGAGCCGGCTCGGTGGGATGGCCCGGCGGATCCGGCAGGAGTCCGCCCGGGTCAGCGAGATGTGACGCGGCCAGGTGCGGGTGGGAGTCGGTGTGGCGGTCGGCGTCGGACTCACGGAGGCCGACGAACCCGCCGACCCCCCTTGCGCGCCGACTTGCACGCCGGTCGAGCCTCCGTGCCCGGCGTCGTCCGTCCCGACAGCCGCGCAGCCGACGAGAGCGAGCGCAAGGACCGCGAGTGCGCCGGCGGCGCGCGCTACAACGGTCAAGCGGGAAGTTGCCGGCACGGCGCTGGTGGAAGCCATGCCTCGGGACACTAGGCAGGCTTGATCACAGATCGCTGTCATCTGGCTGGTGCAACGACCGCGCGACGATGCCGCCCACCAACGCGCCCGGAACTGCCGGTGCAACGGACGACGGACGGGTAGGGCGACAGAGGGGTCGCGCACCAAGAGAAGTGCGCGATGACCTGCGCCGCCGGGCGGCTTATCATCCTCACGCCGACCTGGCCGCGGCCTGCGGCTGGCTCCGCGTCCCATCCTCCGTCAGTCCAGCTTGCATCCTGGCCTGTGGATAACTTCTGCACGGTCTGGGTTGAAGGTGGCAGCATCGCCAGTCGACCGAGTTCTCTCGTCCACGGGGAGCCTGATGACCGAGAACCTGTCGTCGACCGCGATCGACGGACTTCTCTCGCAGACGCGACGCGCGTTCGAGGATGCGCGAACACCTGGCGCCGAGAGCGCCGAGATCCTGTCCGGTGAGGGCACCGTGCTCGACGGCCGCGTACGCGCAGTGGCCGTCTCACCTGGACGGATCGACCGCTTCGAGATGGATCCGCGCGTGATGCGCGACGGCTCCGAGGCGGTGTGCGAGGCGATGGCTGCCGCGGCCAACGCGGCTTTGAACGACCTGCGCAGCAAGGCCGCCGAGCAGTCGTCCGGGTTCGACGTACAGCGGGCTCAGAGTGACATCGAGCAGCTACAGGCCGAGTCGTTGGAGACCGCGCGCACGTTGTTCGGCGCGGTCCACGAGGCCATGGCACGGCTGGACCGGAACCGGTAGCAGGATGGTGAAGCAGGTTGATCCGGACAAGATCCGAAGCTCCGCCAAGGACCTGGAGAAGACCGCCAACCGGCTGGACGACGAGTTCGACGCGTTCCTCAACGATATGTACGGCGTCGGGCCAGCAGCCGGTGAGGCGGAGATGGTCGGCCAGGTCGTGGGCTCTGGTCTGGACGAGGCGGAGGTCGTCCTGATCGAAGGGATCGAGTCGGTCGTCGATGGCATCCACTGGTTCGCCGAGGCCCTCGAGGTGATGGCGGAAAACTACGAAGACGCCGAGAAGAGAAACGTGCAGCACGTCGACGACGCTTGGCCGGGAGACTGACATGGCACAAGGCATGGTGCTTCCTGGCTGGGCGATCAGCGTCATGGACGAGCTCGGCTTCACCTGGCCCGACGCCGACGAGGTCCGCATGATGCAGATCGGGCAGACCTGGATGGACTTTCAGGCCAAGCTCGAGGACGTCGCCCGGCAAGCGAACGAGGCCGCTGAGCGGGTCTGGACCGAGAACCACGACGACGCCATCGACCAGTTCAAGGCCGCGTGGTCCAAGCCCGGCGACACGATCGACACGTTGCGCAAAGACGCCGAGGGAGTCACGGTCGTCGGCATCGTCATCCTTGTCTGCGCCGCGGCCGTACTCATCCTCAAGATCCTCGTCATCGTCCAGCTGGTCATCCTCGTCCAGACCATCGCAGCGGCGATCGTGGCGGCGCCGGAGACCTTCGGCGCCTCACTCCTGATCATCCCGGCTGTCAAGTACGCCACCGGCCTGGCCATCGACCTGCTCATCGACCAGGCACTGGAGGCCCTCGTTGGGTAAGGGAAAGAATCGCGCCAAGAAGGCCGCCAAGTCGATGGGTTCCAAGATCGGCAGACGCGCAGAGGATGCCGTACCTCCTGCGGGCAACAAGGCCCCGCCTCCACGCAAGGGACAGCCTCCCCCGGGCCAGAAGTACCATCCTCCGCCGAAGAGCACGCCATTCCCAGGTGCGACCCGGGAGCGCGGCAAGACCCCGATCCAAGGTGGTGGCGGTACTCGGAAGCGCTGGAAGGACAATGATGGCAACATCTACGAGTGGGACAGCCAGCACGGCACGTTCGAGAAGTACGACAAGCGTGGCCGGCACCAGGGCGAGTACAACACCGACGGTGAGCAGACCAAACCAGCAGATCCGACCCGCAAGGTCGAACCATAGGAGCAGGTAAGGCAGCATGGCAGTCGTTCGTGAGATCGTTGGTTTCGGCAAAGACGACAAGCTTGTTTTCTCGCAGGAGTTTCCGGAGGAGAAGTTCCTCGAACTCCGTCCGCTGTTCGACTACGGCGACGACGAGCTGATGTATGGCGGTTCCTACGAAGTGTCCAAGGCCAACCGCGACAGGGTCGCCGCCGTCCTCGGCATCGAGCTGGATCCGAACATCGACTACTTCCTCGAGGCCTCGACTGATTAGGCCTCCGCTTGGAGGGAGCAGAAGCGAGATCCGGGATGCGGTGAGGTCGATTCCATAGCCCTCAGCGCCGATTCCAGGGAGCAGATGGTGTCTCGAGCAGTCGGTCTGATCGGAGCCGGAAACGTCGGCGGCCGCATGGCGAAAGACCTGGCCGCAGCTGGCTATCGGGTCACGGTCCTCGACCCGTCGGAGAAGGCGCAGTCTCGCGCGGGGGCCAACGGTGCGGCATGTGCCGCCGACCTCGCCGAGCTCGTGGCGGCCTCCGAGATCGTCCTGCTGTCTCTGCCGAACTCCGACATTGTCGACGAGGTCGTCGCCGGGGATGGTGGCCTGTTGAGCCTGTTGCCACCCGGGCGTCTCCTGGTCGACATGAGCACAAGCCTCCCGGCACGTACGCTGCGCCTGGTGAAGCTGTGCGAACGCGCGGGCGTACGCATGATCGACGCGCCGATCACCCTGGGCAGCCCGCACGGCATGGTCATCATGGCCGGCGGGCCGCAGCAGTGGTACGACGAGGCGAAGCCCCTCTTCGACGTCGTTGGACACAAGTCCACACTGGTGGGGCCGCACGGGCACGGCCATGTCACCAAGCTGGTGCAGAACATGATCTCCGGCGTCAACACGGCGATCGTCGCCGAAGCAGCCGCGTACGCCGCGAAGGCCGGCGTTGACGTCGGCCGCATAGTGGAGGCTCTTCGGGACACGAGCGCCGGCTCAGGGGCGATGGCCCGCATGATGCGTCGCGACTTCGGCGACGGGGGTCAGTTGGCGTTGCACCACAAGGATCTCGGCTACGCACTCCGTAGTGGTGCCGAGGTCGGAGCGGCGATGCCGTTCACCGAACTGCTGCGCGACGTGTTCGGCGACACCCTCGAGCACGGCGACACACACTGGTCGCAGGTCGCCTGCGTGACGTACTGGGAGCGCCGCATGGACGTTCAGGTGAACGCCGAGCAATAGTTCCACCATCGCCACGCAGCGGAGCCCCCAAGCTGCTCACGTCAAAGTCACCCGAACGAGACCCGGCCAGCGGCGTGCAGAACTTGCAGGGCGTTGAGGGTGATCATCAGGTTGGGTTGGCCTGGCTGTCCCCAGTCGATGACCTCGGGTGTGGTGGCGCTGCCGGCAGGGTTCCACCATCGCCCGTCGGCAGCCCAACGACCGTCCGGCAGGCGACGGCGTTCGAGCTCGTCGAGAGCGTCGCCGGCACGGGGGTCACCGAGCTTGCCCATCCGGGACAGGATGATGAGCACCCGCAGAATGTCGTAGTGCCAGTACGACGGGTACCGCAGCTCCAGCCACCGCGGGTTGATGACCTCACCTGCCGGGCGTCGGTGCGCGCGGCCTCGCCGCCGTACGCCGGTACCCAGGCTGTACAGCAGTCGGTGTTCCAGGAAGAGCTCGACAGCGCGTTCGGCGGCGGCGCTGGCGGCCTGGTCACCGGTGGCCGCTGCGTACTCGTGCAACGCCCACGCCGTGGAGAGCGTCTCGTGGAACGACGAGCGGCGACCCAACGCCTTGCTGTCGCAGTTCCACCCGCCGTCTGGCCATTGAGCGGAGATCAGCGTCTCGGCGACTTTCCGTGCCCGTGGATCGGCGGCCAGGCCCAGGCGTGAACTGACGGCCAGTGCATTCCCGCCGACGGAGCCGCACAGGAGGGCCAACCCGCCAATCTCGGCAGGCTTGTCACGGTAGGGCCCCTGGCGGGCGATCCACGCGAGCTCGTGCTCGGTCGCGGCTGCGATGCGGGGTTCCGCGGCCGGGACGCCGAGGTCGACCAGCGAGACCAGCCTCCAGTGCGCGCCCGTCCACTTGGCGTACGGACCACCGACACCCCCGAACCCACCGTTCGGTTGCTGACCGGACAGCAGCGCGGTCACCGTCGGACCGGTCAGGATTCTCTCTGCGTCTTCCTCGGCCGGCTCATCAAGAAGGTCGCGGCGAACCGCCAACCGGACCGCCGGCTCCTCGGAGTCGAGCAGCCACTCCACAGCAGCCTCGTCCATGGTTCACACCTCCCGGCTCGCGCGGTGTAACGGATGATTATCCGTTCGCACCGAAGATCGCGTCGAGCACCCGGTTCATCGAGATCTGCTCTGCGCCTTCCGCCGGCGGGACGGTGAAGCGGCCGGCAACAGTCGCCGGCAGGCTACGCGTCGTGTGTTTCGATAGGGCGATGACCAATCACCGTGAGGATCTCCGCGTCGTCAGCGCCAGCCGGGAGATTTCGGCCGGTGCCGGGCACGTCTTCGAGTTCATCGCTGACCCCAGTCAACAGCCTCGCTGGGATGGCAACGACAACCTGTCGGAGGCGGCCGCTGGGCAGCGAGTCCACGCTGTCGATGATGTCTTCAGCATGACCCTCACCAGAGGCCAGGTCCGAGAGAACCACGTGGTCGAGTTCGTGGAGGGTCAGCGCATCGCCTGGAGACCGGCCGAGCCGGGTCAGCAACCGCCGGGCCACCTGTGGCGATGGGAGCTCACGCCGATCGACGCGTCGCGTACGCGGGTGACCCACACCTACGACTGGACCGGGCTGACTGACCAGAGCCGGTTCCCACGCGCTCGGGCGACCACGGCAGACAAGCTGCAGAGCTCACTTGACCGACTCGCCGCACTCGCCGAGCACGAGGGATCTGGCCCCTCTTGAGTAGGTGACGCCCTCCCGCGAGCGTTCATACCGGACTTCCCCGGCGGAGACGATCGCCGAACCCCACGCTGAGGCATGCACACGAGTCGTCAGCCGAGGAGGCAGATCGGCGTCGTGGTCGATCGCAGCGACATCCTCGCCGGCTCGGATTGAACCGGCCGCCCACCTGGCGCGTGTGTCACAACAGGCGCTTGTCGAGGAGGCCAACGTTGCACAGCGCAACCGCGCGAGTCCTACGCCCGCACCCTGCTCGGGCGGTTCCGTGACGCGGCGGTCCTGGACGTGGGTCCGAACGCTGGGCGGCGCGGCGGTCCTCGGGTTCCTGGTCTGGCGGCTGGGGACCGGCCCGTTCCTCGACGGACTTCGCCTGATCGACGGCAGCGCCGTCGCGGCGGCGTCCGTCCTGGGCTGCGTGGCCACCGTGAGCTCTGCCTGGCGATGGAGCCTGGTCGCTCGGGGGCTCAGCGTCCAGTTGCCCATCGGCGCGGCCGTGGCCCGCTGCTACCGGTCCGTGTTCCTGAACACGCTGTTGCCCGGCGGAGTGCTTGGAGACGCCGACCGCGCGGTGCGCCACGGACGGGATGCCGGCGACATCGGCCGCGGCGTCCGTGCGGTGGTGTGGGAGCGCTCCGCCGGTCAGGTCGTGCTGGTCGTCCTGGCGATCATCGTGTTGTTCGCGTTCCCCTCGCCTCTACGACCACATATGCCCGCCCTGACCGCGGTGGTGCTGGTAGGCGGTCTGGCGGTCGTACTCCTGGCGCGTGCCGTGCCACGAAACAGCCTGGTGCGGCGGCTCCGGGCGCTGCGTACGGCAAAGGCGGACATCCGCGACGGGCTCCTCACTCAGGGCACCTGTCTCGGCGTCGTCCTCGCCTCCGCCGTCGCCGTGGCAGCCCACCTGGCGACGTTCCTGGTCGCGGCGCGCACTGCGGGCGCGACCGCACCACTGTCGCAGCTCGTCCCCCTGACCTTGCTGGCCCTTCTCGCCATGGGGCTGCCGGTGAACATCGGTGGTTGGGGACCGCGCGAAGGCGTGGCCGCATGGGCGTTCGGCGCCGCCGGGTTGACTGCCGCTCAGGGAGTCAGGACTGCCGTGGTGTACGGAGCGTTGGTGCTCGTCGCCAGTGTTCCCGGCGCCGTCGTCCTCGCGTTCCCGAAGCTCAGCCGCTTTCGGCGGGACCATCTGACCAACGGACGGGAGGTTCCGTACGCCAAGGAACGCTTCGTCGGTGGCGAGGTCGTCGAGAAGGTCGGTTGAACCTTCTTGACCGGAGTCAGGGTCGAACGCACGAACCTACTGAGGTGGCACGGTCATGGCGTGGATGAGCTGACGTGCGTGCACGGCGAGCCAGCGGTCGAGGTCGACCAGCTTGTCGGCACCGCTTCGAGGGCCTGCGGCGGCAGGGGCTACATCCCAGGAACGAGGGCGTTCGTGGTTCAGGAGCCGTCGAGTTCGGCGACAGCGCGGGCGAGGGCTTCCTCGAGCTCCCGCCAGTCGGAGGGCCGGTCGTCGCGCAGCTCGTCCAGGTAGCCGATGGTTCCGACAAGATCGGCCCAGGGGTTGAACCGTTCGCCGGTCAGGCGTTCCCAGTACCTGGTGAATCGGTCGGCCAAATCCAGGCCGTAGCGAAAGAGGTTGCCGCGACAGTTCGCCACATCAACAGACGGGGATCCGATGCTGGCAGCTTGCCAGTCGACCACACCAGTGACCGACGCACGGTGCCACAGCAGGTTGCCGGGGTGAAAATCGCCGTGGATGAACCCTCTGGTGTCCCCAGGCGCCGGCTGGTGGAAGACCTCGGCCGCTCGCTGCCACAGTTCGGGCCGATGTGTCCAATGAGGTGGTTCATAGCCGCTCGGAGTGTCGGGGACGTGCTCCGGGAACTGCTCTGGCGCGGGAAGGGTGGCGGTGTGAATCGTAGGCAGCACTTCCGCCATGCGGCGCAGCCACGGATCCACATCCTCAGGCACCCACTCGACGCGGCCGGGCAGGCATGTCATGAGCAGGGCAGGCGTCCCGGCTCGAGTTCCGGTCGGGTCGACGGCAAGCAGCCGCGGTGTCGGCGCGGCGATGGACTCTACGAAGGACAGGGTGCGCGCCTCCCGATCGGCAAGGTCTGGCCACTCGGCCCGGCGTTCTGGCCGGACGTAGCGGCGTAGCACCACCGTCCGGAGTCCTGTCCCACGGCGGAGCCTCAGCAGGTGCATCGCTGAGGACAGTCCCCCTTGCAGGACCTCGACCGACTCGACGGTGCCGCTCAGAGCGTGCTCTGCCCACGCCAGCGCCTGCCTCGGCGGTGCGGACCGCAAGAGTCGGACTGTCGTCTCGTCGTCGTCGAAGCCGTACGGCACCGTGTCGGCCTTATCGGCGTCCACCAGCCCACTCCGCTGGCAATGTCCTGCACAACACGGCCGTGACTCTAGCTCGCCCAGCCAGTCGCACCTCACGTCCTCGTGACGACGTCGGACGGCGCCTGCGCCTGGCAGCATGGCGAGCGTGGACAGAGAAGGCGTCGAAAGGTGGGTCGCCGGGTACGAGCGGGTGTGGCGCACACCAGGTACGGAGCCGCTTGCCGAGCTGTTCTCGCCGGACGTGTCCTACCGGCCGTCGCCGTGGGCACGCCCGGTCGTGGGACTGGCCCGGCTCGGCGCATGGTGGGAGGCCGAGCGCGACGGCCCCGACGAGGCGTTCGCAATGACGAGCGACGTCGTCGCCGTCGACGGCAACACTGCGGTGGTGCGGATCGAGGTCGCCTACCTGGGGGACGACGCGGCGCGCTGGCGCGACCTGTGGATTCTGCAGTTCGACGCCGACGGCCGTTGCGTCGGGTTCGAGGAGTGGCCCTTCGCCCCGGACCAGCCCGATGGGCACTAGGAACGGAGCCATCCTGTTCGGTTGTACCAACGTCCGCCGCTTCGCAGATGGGTGACAATCGCGTGGTGGAGCGACGTCTCCTGCGGTAGCTCATCCAGGAGCGCGATGGGCGGGTGCTTCCCCTCGTAGCGGCGGTGGAAGACATGCTGCAGTGGTGCCCAGTCGGCGAGCTCACGGTCGGTGAAGCGATCGAATCAGCGTTGGAACTGGATGATGTTCGAGCGTTCAGGCAGGTACGCGGCAAGGGACGCGATGTCACTCCGGATATCGGGTGGTCTCATCAGACCTTGGCTTCCCATCGCCTTCGGTTGCGGCGATCTCATCCAGCCACGCACGGGTCGCGGGCCATCCATGGGAAGTGAGGTGATCGCCCAGCTTCAACCACGCGTCCGTCGTCGGCGTGATGCCATCGACCCGTCCATGGCTGTCCAGTGAGTAGACCGCCTTGACCCGGCGGGCCGTCTCCTCGTCGATGCGCTCCGGATACTCGACGTCGCGCGCGACCTCACGAGCGAACCGGTCCAGCCCGTTGCCTTCCCTGCCGTGCCCTACGCTTCGCCGCAAGCTGACAGATCGGCCCTCCTCGGGATGCGCGTCGAAATGGCGTAGCAGGCACGCCACCTCCACGCGCGTCCCGTGACTACGGCTGTACGACAGCTGCTTGACATCCAGCGCTGGCACCTGGCCGGCGACCTCCGTGACAAGCTGGCGGATCGTCGTGGAGGTAGGTCCATTCGCCCATTCCACCGTGTAGGTGCCGATCCTCGTCGATCCGCCTCTGCCCGCGTGGTACAACAAGCGAACCTTGGCACCGGTGCGCTTGGACAACATTCCCGCCAATGCCCGAGCCTGCTTCGTCCGCTCCCCCGGATTCTTGGCCGGACGCTGCTCCTTGACCATCCGTTCGATCTTGCGGGCCAGGTCGACAGCAGTGCCGGCCTCCGGCAGGTCGCCGGCTTCGATGCGGTCGGCCAAGGCGCGCAGCTCACCGGCCACCCTGCGATGGGCATGCCGGCGCAGATCCTCTCCGACGTAACGACCCATGAGGCCACCTCCGCACCCGCCATCAGGCCGACTCAACGAGATCAGCGGAACGCCAGTTGAACCGACGCCGACATGCTGCTCGGCGTCTTGGCCACCGTCTTTGAGGATAACGAGCCGAGCTGCCGGTGACCCTAGGCGAGCGCTCCCCCGCTGCCTGTGGGCAGGCTCGCCGCAGCGTGGTGGGGACGTCGGTGGGCGGTGGCAGAGTGGCGCTATGAGTGGACGCTTCAACGGCTGGCCGGAGCAGGCGTTCGACGTGCTGCTCAAGCTCGAGGGCGATCCTCCGGCGGCCTTCCGGGAGACCCTTCGCAAGGAGCGGGAACAGCTGGTACGCCGGCCCATGATCGCCCTCCTCCAGGACGTCGCCGACGCAGACGCCACCTACGACGACTTCTCGGTGTGGGGCTTTCGCATCATGCTCTGGCCTTGGCAGCGGCAGGCCGCGCGCGTCCTGATCGAGTGCGGCGTCGAGCTCGGCGTGATCTTCGACCTCGACGGGCTGCACGTCCACGGTGGCGGGTGGTACTTCGGTCCCGAGCGCGAGGCCTTCCGGGCGGCGGTCGCCGACGACACGTCCGGGTCCGCCCTGGTGACGATCGTCGAGGCACTGCGGACGCGGGGCTACGACATCACCGGCGACGTGATGAAACGGGTTCCGCGGGGCTATCCGGCCGACCATCCGCGTGCCGACCTGCTACGGCACCGCACACTGTCCGCCGGGCGGCCACTCGGATGTGACGGATGGCTGCACACCCCGGAGGCGGTCGACCACGTGCTCGCGGCGTTCGAGGACCTGCGGCCGCTGATGTCGTGGCTCGCCGACCACGCAGTGGTGGACTCGGACGTCACGTGACTTGACGCAGGGCCGCCGCGAAGCGCCGTCCCGGCGTCGGGTCGACCCCGAAGCGCTCGGCGTAGCGTTCGTGAATTTCCGCCCACTGCTCGTGTGCGGCCTCTTCAGAGAGGTGCTCACCGACGAGATGGGGCTCGAGCCGCGAGAGGTAGGTCTCCCAGCCGGTTGCGGTCTGCGCTGCGAGCGCCGGGTCGTCGATGACGTGGGTGAAGATCAACCGGCAGCCACCTTCTTGAGTGGTCAGCTCGAAACTCTGCGGCTGGCCGGCGTAGACCCAAGCCAGGCGATGGGGTGCATCGACCTCGGTCACCTCAAGGGTCGCGCCGGCGGCCTCGAAGGTCTCGCCCACCTCCGGCGTCCAGTCGACGGCTGCCGGAAACCAACGCTCGAGCTCTGCTGGCACGCTGGCGGCCCGCCACACGCGCTCGATCGGGTGGGCGAGTGTGCGCTCGAAGCGCAGCGCTGAGCGACCGTCGATCGTTTCCAGAGTTCCGTAGGCGGTGGGTTCGGTCATGAGTTCTCCTTGAGGTGTGGTTCGAGAGCGTTGAGGCGCCTCGCCCAGTACGCAATCTGTCGATGGACCTTGTCGCGGCCCTCCCGGCGGCTCTCGACCAGGCCGGCGTCCCGTCCGCCGCAACACCCACCATAGGCAAGTCGTCACTTGCCTGTCAAAGCGATACGTCCCGAGTTCTTCGAGGCGTCAGCGATGCGTCGAGGCAGATCAGGGTCGGCGGCATCGGAACCGACAACGCCGCGCCGCGCGGATCATCCCTGCGCATCGAGCAGGTGCGGCACCGCGAGGTCGAGGGCCTTACGTATCGCGCCCAGCGCGACGGCCCGCTCTCCGAGCGTCGAGACGGCGACCTGAGGAGGCTCGACCCCTGGCCCCGAGACACCGTCCAGTGCCGCACGAATGGCCGGAAGGATGATGTCCCCGGAGGCTGAGGCGTTTCCGCCGATGACGAACAGCTCCGGGCTGACCAGCGTGGTGATGACGATGGCGACCGCGCAGGTCCTTTCCATAGCGGTCTCCACCTGGCGGACGGCGGCCCGTTGGCGGCGCTGCGCGGCGGCGAGGGTCCTGTCGAGGTCGTCGACCTGCACGCCGTGCAGCGGTGCAAGGCCTCTGAGGAGAGTACGGACCGGCTCGCCCTGGACCTGTCGGCGCGAGATCAGCTGGTCGACCTCGGTGCGGACGACAGCCCGGAGGAGCTCCTCTATGGACTCAGACGAAGCGGTGTTCCTGAGCAGCCCGAGGAAAGTCATCTCGCCGGTGCCGCCGCGCTTGCCGCGGACGAGTTCGCCGCCGATGACGATCCCGGCACCTATCCGATCACCAGCCAGGAGGAGTACGACGTCGTCGACGCCGTGCGCCGCGCCCTGCCAGCACTCACCCAGAGTGGCGAGGTTCGCGTCGTTCTCGACGGCGACGGCGCAGTCGAAGCCGCGCCCGAACTCGGCCGCCAGACAGAGACCGGACCAGCCCGCCATGGCGTTGCAGTAGGTCACGGTGCCGGTCTGGCTGTCGACGATTCCAGGCGTTCCCACACCGATGGCTCGAAGGTCGGACGGGCTGACGCGGGCGTCGTCCATGGCCGATGCGGCGATCCGACGCGCCGCGCGAAGGCGCTGCGGCCGGCTCATGGCCGGGTCCAGTGAGCGCTCTCGACCTCCGACGACGGCGCCGAGCAGGTCGGTGACGACGACCTCGAGCCGGTGTGCCCCGATGTCCACGCCGAGGAGGTAGCCGGATTCCGCGCGGAAGCGGAGCCGCCGAGGCGGGCGTCCCCGTCCTCGCGCACCATCGGTCGCCGACTTCGGGACCTCCGCCACGAGTCCGAGTCCGATGAGGTCCTCGACGACGGCGTCGAGGGTCACGCGCGACAGGCCGGCCTCGGCGGCGAGCTCCGCGACGTTGAGCGGCCCACCGGAGCGGAGTACGTCGAGGACCCGCCCGGCATTGAGGCGACGCAGCAGCGGCGGCGTCGCCGACTCGGCGCGTGACATCCACCTCTCCTCTCCGGCGCTGTCGGCGTCACCCTATGGTCCTGGCGGGGTGAGGCCCGGAGCAACCATTTTTTCATGGAACCCTTGACTTATTATCCGGATGCGTCCCACCCTTGTCGCGCAACCCCTCCTCGTCATCTCGTCGTTCGGCTGAGTGAATGCGGCGGCTGGTCCTCGGGCCGGATCCGCCTCCGGAAGGACAGCGATGCGGACCAGAGCCCCTTCCCTGATCATCGTCATGGGACTCCTTCTGCTCCCCCTGGGCCCCCTCGCGCAGGCGAAGAGCGCAAGGTTCGACGTCTGGGTGGAGAACGCGCTCAGGACCATCTACCGAACCAGCACCCTCCCGCAGAACGCAGGAGACGCCATCCGAGTCGTCTCGGCGCGGAACGAGTACGAAAGCGCCCAGATCGCGCTGCGGAGCATCGAACCGCTGACGATCAGCAGGGTGCGGTTCTCCAACCTCGTCTCCGCCAGCGGCAAGGTCATCGACAACAAGCATCTGCGGCATCGCTTCGAGGAGTACGAAGACAACGCGACCGTCCAGCCGAACGCGTTCTTCCCCGACCGGGTGGGCCGACAGCTCTATCCCCAGTCGGCACTGCCCGACCCGCTCTCGAACGACCGCACGGTCAAGGTGGACGCAAACTCCACCCAACCGATCTTCGTTACGAGCTACGTGCCCACCAGTACGACACCCGGAGCATACGAGGGAACGGTCACTGTCGAGACCACGCGCGGAAACCGCGTCGTCCCCATCCGGGTCAGCGTCTTCGACGTCACGGTTCCCGCCACCTCCGACGCCACCATCGATCAGTACCACTGGACGATGACGAACGGCTTCACCTGGGACGGGCTGAGGTGGAACGGCGAGGGCAGCCAGGCCTACGACGTGGGGCAGCACTACTACGGCGTAAAGACCTACAGCGACAAGTGGTTCACGCTCATGGACAACTTCGCCCAGACACTGGCCGACTACCGGACCACCATGGTGTGGATACGCACCGACCTGCTCCTCCAGGCGACTGGCACGGAGCTCTCCGAGTTCACCGAGGGAGTTCCCGACGATCTGGACTGGTCACTCTTCGACCGCTACGTGGAGACCTTCCGCCGGCACGGCATCACGGCCTTCGCCAACCAGCACCTGATCCACACGCTCAACAAGATGCCCGACAGCGAGAAGCCGGACGCCTCGTGGAACACCGAACTCCCCGACGAGCTGCCCGTGACCGATGCGTACCTCGAGAACTATCTGACCGCACTGAACCAGCATCTGCAGGAGAAGGGCTGGACCGGACCGGACGGCGGCACGTGGTACCAGCACATCCTTGACGAACCGATCACGGACGCCCAGAAGAACTGGTGGACCTACGTCGCCAGGAAGATCAAGCAGATCAACGCGCAGACCGGCGCCGAGTTCCGCACGATGGACGCCGATCCCAACGGGATCCTGCTCGGTGAGCAGACCAAGGATCACGTCGACACCTGGGTGCCGCTGACCCCGGCCTTCGAGGCGAAGAAGGAGGAGTACAAGGCACAGCAGGCAGCCGGGCAGGACCTGTGGGTGTACACCTGCGAGGTCAACACGCCGCCGTGGCTCAACCGGTTCTGGTCGCAACCGACCCTGACCGGACGGTTGCTCTTCTGGAACCTCCAACGCCAAGGCGTGCAAGGGCACCTGCACTGGGCGTGGAACGCATGGTACGTCGGCCCCTGGAACGGTGACTCCTACATCGTCTATCCCGACAAGGAACACCTGACGGTGAAGAGCAGCCTGCGCTACGAGGCACACCGCGACGGCCTGGAGGATTACGAACTCCTGCACCAGCTGCAGCAAAAGGACCCTGAACTCGCGCGGAGGATCGCCGACAGTGCCGTGAGCCCGGAGGACCCGCGGAAGTACACGCTCGATCCGGCGTACATCAAGACTCTTCACGACTACGTGGTCCAGGCGGCCGCCGGTGTGGACGCCGGAGACTTCCCCGACCCGACGAGTCCCTACCCCGACCAGGAAGTGCCCTCGACGTACCTGGTCGACGACACCGACACCTCCCTCACCTACGACGGAGACTGGTTCTCCCGCAAGCGGCAGTACGCCTACCTGGGTGCGGTCACCATGAGCGAAACCGCCGACGACGCACTGGCGTACACGTTCGACGGGTCCGGAATCGACCTCATCGTCGAGAAGGGCACGACGTCGGGAAAGGTGTCGATATCCGTCGACGGCGGGGAACCCGAGATCATCGACCTGTACGAAGCCGTGCGGTACGACTACGCCACGGTGTTCCGGGCACGCGACCTGGCCGCCGGGGTGCCGCACACGATCAGGGTCGTGAATCTCGATGGCAAGGAGCTCCGCCTCGACGGGCTACGCGTCCACCTGCATCCCGGCCAACAGCACGGCGACGCGTCGCTGGAAAGCCTCGACATCCCTGGTGTCAGGGACTACGTCTTCGACGGTCGACTCACGACCTATCGACTCCTCATTCCCGAGGAGAGGGACTCGGTCACCGTCACGCCGTCGCTGACCGACCCCGAGGGCTCGCTCACGATCAACGGTACGCAGGTGACTGATGGCACCACGGTCACTGTCGATGTGCCGGTAGGCAAGAGCACCCTTCGCATTCGTACGACCGCGGGCGACGGCACGACCTCGATGCTCTACACGGTCGAGTTCGTCAAGGGCGCTGTGAACACACCCGGCACCAACGTCTCGAGGTCGTACTCCACCATCACCGCGTCCGCAACCCGCTCGGGTGAGGGCGGCGTGGTCTACGGTCCACAGAAGATGGTCGACGGTGATTCCGGAACGATGTTCGCCGCCGAACAGGGCTACACCGACGCCCATCCGTTCCCCCACGAGATCGTGACCACCTGGGACCAGCCGCAGAGCATGAACACCCTCGTCATGCAGACGCCGTCCGGAGTCCTGCAGGGCATCACCGATGTCGACGTCCAGACGTCCACCGACGGATCGACCTGGACCACGGTGGCGCGGGGCGTCCAGCTCCGATGGGCACGGGATGAGGACGACGGCGTGATGGAGTCGGTGGCCGCCGACCTTCCCGAGCTCGACAACGTGACGCACCTTCGGATAAAGATCAACGACGCCAACTACACGACGTGGAGCATGTACGCGGTGTACGAACTCGAGCTCTACGACCTTCCCGACCACGGCGAGATCGCCATCGGCTGAGCGCAACGTCGACGGTGCGGACCCGGAGGCACTCGCCTCACGCCATGCCACCCCGGATGGTACGGATGCCCGCCGGTGCGCCGTTTCGGGCAAGGGCCAGCAGGGCATCGACATCGAGGTGTTCCTCGACGGTGTCCGCCAGTCGGTCGATCCGCTCCTCGCGCAGCTGTGCGAACGACGCGCTGCCGGGCTTGAACCCGTCCGCTCCGCGTAGGCGGGCGACCTCGGTGAGCCAGGCCCGCCGCAGCGCGTCCGCCTCGAAGATCCCGTGCCACAGGGTGCCGAAGACCGTGCCGCGGCGGGCTCCACCCAGGAACGCCTCACCTTCGGACACGGTGACCCGCCCGTGGTGGATCTCGTAACCCGACGCCGGCGCCCCCAGTGCCTCTCCGGAACACAACCGCACCACCTTGTGGGCCTCGAAGCACGTGTCGGCATCGAGCAGCCCGAGCCCGGACACCGCGGCGCCGGCCCGACCCTCCACACCGTCGGGGTCAGTAATACTGCGGCCGAGCATCTGGAAACCGCCGCAGATGCCCAGAACGACCCCACCCGCTGCCGCATGGTCGGCAACCGCTCGTGCCAGCCCGCGTTGGTGGAGCCACTCCAGGTCGGCCAGCGTCGAGCGGGTGCCCGGCAGCACAACGACATCGGCGCCGGCGAGACTCCGTGGGTCGTCGACGAAGCGCACCGCCAGACCAGGCTCCACGGCAAGAGCGTCGACATCGGTGAAGTTGCTGATCCGCGGGAACCGCACCACAGCGACCTGCAGCGTGTCCCCGACGGACCCATCCATGCCACCGACGCCGCCGGGACGCGCCCGTTCCTCCAATGCCAGGGCGTCTTCCGCGTCCAGCCACAGGTCGCGGATCCACGGCAGCACGCCGTAGACCCGACGGCCGGTCATCCGCTCCAGGTCGACAAGGCCAGGTCGCAGCAGACCGACGTCACCGCGGAACTTGTTCACCACGAAGCCTGCCACCAGCGCCTGGTCGGCGGCCTCCAGCAACGCGACCGTGCCGAAGAAGGACGCGAACACGCCTCCGCGATCGATGTCCCCGACCACCACCGCAGGCATACCGGCATGCCGAGCCAACCCCAGGTTGACGTAATCGCCCACGCGCAGGTTGATCTCCGCAGGACTTCCCGCGCCCTCACACACCACAACGTCGTACCGACCGCGAAGGTCATCGAACGCATCGAACGCCGCGCGAGCAAGGTGCTGACGCCCGACCGCGAACTCCCCCGCCTCCAACCGGCCCGCCGAGCGGCCCATCACCACCACGTGACTGCTTCTGTCGCTGCCCGGCTTGAGGAGTACCGGGTTCATCGCCGCCTCGGGCTCCGCGCCCGCCGCCACCGCCTGCACCCACTGAGCCCGGCCGATCTCGGCGCCCTCCGCGGTGACCATCGAGTTGTTCGACATGTTCTGCGCTTTGTACGGCGCCACCCGTAGACCGCGCCGCGCGAACGCCCGGCACAGCGCCGTGGTCACCACAGACTTACCGGCATCAGAAGTCGTACCGGCAACCAGCAATCCGACGCCGCTCACCCGCACGTCTCCACAACCGCCTCAGCGCCCGACCAAGCCACACACGCAACATACCGACCGCGCGCACCCAGCGGCCCCCGCCCCGACCGGCCGCTGGGCTCCTCCCGCACACGGTGATCGCGGCGCGTCTACGTCAGGGGCTGTAGCTCCTCGAGGAGTTGCTCGATCTTGGTGACGGTGAGCTGGTCGGCGATCAGCTGCTGTACCTCGGCCTCAACGTAGGCTCGCTTCTCGTCGCCGATGGCGCCCCGCGCCGTGCAGAACTGGTCGTACGTCCAGTTGAGGTGCGCTGTGATCGTGAGCCAGAACGAGGAGAGGTCGAGCGGCGGGACAGCACCGGCCCGGTCGCGGTAGCCGGCAACGAGCGCTCGCGCGGTGCCCGGATTAGCCGGACCGGACACCGTCCAATGCACGAGGACGTAAGCGAGCTCCCACTCTGGTCGGTGCGGGCCTGCGAAGTCCCAGTGGACCAGGGCCAGCTCGTCGTTGGGTGCCATCCGCACCGATCCGATGTTGAGGTCGGCGATGCTGACCACCAGCGGCTCGACGGCCGGTCGGAAAGGGACGGACTCGAGCGCGCTCAGCGTGCCTTCTCGAAGGCGAACCAAGTCGTCTGTCCAGGGCTTGCCCGCCGCGGACGTTCCGGTGATGAGCTGATCCCACTCCGCGTCTGAGTGGCGGTACGTGAGATGCCCCGGTGCGAACGGTGTGAACACCTGGTCGCTGGGCATCGCCACCTCGTGCACCGTCGCCAGAGTCCGGCCGACCTGCCGCGCGACCGATGAACGCACTGGCTGCAGAACCTCAGGGCCGAGTTCCATCCACTCATCGACTCGCCAGCTCTTCCCGCCGACGCGCCGGACCAGCGCACCGTCAGCGGCGCGGACGGGCTTGGGGGCGAGGACACCCGCAGCACGTGCTCGCTCGCGCAGCTCCGTCGCGCGAGAGGCCTGGTCGTTCCCGATCCAGTCGAAGACGGGTCCGACCAGCCACACGCCCCGCTCCGTCTCCAGCCGCCACCGCCGGCCCATGAATGCGTACGAGATCGGTGTCATGGGCGCCTTGACGTCACCAAGATCGAACGCGTCAGCAAGGTCGCGGGCGAGTCCCGGGTCGGCCGTCGGCGGCATCGAGCGCCGGCGCTCGACCTCGGCCTTCAGGTCCGGCCAAGTCCGAAAGCCGTACTGGTCGGCGACGGCGCGTTGCGCGTCGGAAAGGGCGGCCGTCGGATCGGTCTCGCGCAGCGCGACGAGGAGGTCTTTGGCTTCCTGACGGAGGAAGTCGAGATTCGGAGTGTCGGGCAGGACTCTCACTGCTACTCGCTCTCGTACCCGGACTCGCACGGGTGGTTCAGAGCGGCGGTGAGGTACCCACGCTGATCCAACGTCTGGTGGGGTGGCTTCTAGCCTTCCGGCGAGTCTCGACGCGCCCCTCGACACGTTGCCCGTATACAAGCATGACGTCCCCGATGCGTCAACGCCTGCCTGATCGATGCACGACGGGCACGCAGCTTGCACGCCGAGGAGTGGGCGAACGGTCAAGCCTGGATCGCGTCGTGCACCACCACGGGTTTCGGCGCGCTGGCCTATTCGCGGAAGTATTGCTCGGGGTTGGTCGGCCCTGGCTCGGGATAACTGCTCCCGTCGAGGAATGGGTCCGGGACGTTGTGAAAGTCGTTCTGGACGATGTTGTACTGCTGGGTCGTCCGTGCGGTCCCGATGACGTAGAACTCCTCGGCGGCGATCTTGAGGATCTCGGTGAACAGCTCGACCCGCTCGGCCTCGTCGAGGGTGGCTTTCACCTGGTCGAACAGCTCCATCTGGCGCTTCTGCGGTGCCGGCGGCTCCTCGCCCTCCGCGCCGCCGGAGTCGTACCACTGAGCCCACCTTATGGCCATCGACGATCCGGCGGCGGGTAGGTACCAACCGGGATTCAGGTACGGAATCAGGCCACCGTCACCGTCATCCATGATGGCCTCGTGATCGTTGGCGTCGATGCGGGCGAAGATCAACTCGGCCGCCACCACCTCGACGCGCGCGTCGACACCGACCTCGCGCCAGTAACGCCCGGCCAGTTCGGCGATATCGGCCCATGCGGGGTTGAAGTTGACTCGGACCTGGAGGTTGAAGCCCAAGCGCTTACCGTCGTCGCGAAGCCGGAACCCCTCGTCGTCTCGCTGGCTGTACCCAGCCAGGTCAAGGTGCTCGTTGGCCTTGTCCAGGTCGTACTCGGTGTATTGCGTACCGAGCGGCTCGTAGAAGTATTTCGATTCCGGCCGCGGCGAGGTGTTCCAGGGCTCACCCTGGCCCTTCATGATGAGGCTGACGATCTCCTTGCGGTTCAGGGCGTACGACAGGCCGATCTTGAAGTCCTTGTTCTGGAACACTGCCCGCATCGCCGGGTCTTTGTGGTTGTGGTTCAAGACGAAGGTACCGAAGTTCATTCGGTCCTCGACCATGTCGACGAAGTGATATCCACCCGCCTGCCGCCCTCGTGCGAACACCGGCTTGCTCTGCAGGGTGGCGATTCCGGGCGTGATGACGCTGTAGCGCCCTTCGGTGATCTGCAGGGTGGAGACGTTGGGCTCCTCGACGATCTCCATGACGACCTTGTCGAGGTAGGGCAGCTGGGCACCGTTGGGGTCGGTCTTCCAGTAGAACGGATTGCGTTCGGCGACGAGGCGGTTGCCTTCGCCGATCCCTTGGACGATTCTCCAGGGGTAGACGGTTGGCAGCTCGGGGTTCTGCCATGAGCCGAGGTTGCCGGGACCCAGGCCGCCACGTGCGCCGAACAGTTCCATCCAGTTGGCGAAACCTTCGTCCTTCGCGAGACTCTCCGCATCGGGGTTGTACTTCGGGTGGAACTTCTCCAGGTAGTGACGAGGTAGGGAGGTCAGAACCGTGCCGCTGGCGGCGATGTTCTCCAGGAAGATTCCGTTGGGCTCGGCGAAGACGAACTTGAACGTCACGTCATCGATCTTCTCCAGCGTCGCCGGCTGCCTGGCGGTCGTGAGCCACGTCGTGAATACCGGAAACAAGTCCTTGTTCTTCTGGACATCCTCGTAGGCGAAGACGATGTCGTCGACGCCGAACGGCTCGCCATCCGACCACTTCATGTCCGCACGAAGATGGAAGGTGTACTCGCGCGTGTCCTCGCTTACGTCCCATTCCTTTGCGATCCCGGGGACAACACCGGTGCTCTCGATATTCCATCGCACCAACGGCTCGTACGACAGACACCCGACCAGGTGCGGGTCGGCGGCGACACTGGTGAGGAACGTGTCCCACTGCCCGCCGTACCGCCCGATCCGGTCGGTGGGCTGCACCTCCAGCGGTTCCTTCGGGAGCCGTTGCTTGAGTGGGGGCAGCTTCCCGTCCTTCACCAACGCGGCAAGGTCAGGTGCCTCCTTGGCGCCGCTCTTGCTTGACGCGCCGCCGCCTCCGCCCTCCGGATCGGTGGACAACAGGTCGCACCCGGGAACGGCTAGCATCGCCGTCGCCGCCGTGCCGAATCGCAGTACGTCTCGCCTCGCCGGTCGCCGGTTCGCTAGTCCCATGTAGCTAGCACCCCATCCAAAGAGTCCACCCACCATGGTGGTCATGCCTGTGCCGACAGCGATGGCACCTTCTCTAACTCCGTTAGGTCCGTGAGTGCCAACGGAAACGAAGATCGTCACATTGAAAAAAGGACCCGGTCAAGGACTGCCCGGCAGGTTGTCCAGGACTGGAACCGGCCACGGACACCACTCATGTGGCGGAGCAGCCACAGCTCGAGACGTGGCCGATCCCCGGGCAAGGCGACGAGGCCGAGTGAGGTCTCGATGGCCAGAAGTTCCGGCGGTTGGCGACCGCCGCTGGCCCGATCCGGCGGGAAGCTCCATGACTGTGAGCGGCTTGGCTAGCGTGTCCGGACCAGTGCTTCAAGTGTCCGGGCCAGTGCTTCAAAAGGAAGAGGGATATGAAGATCACCGCGGTGGAGACGGTCGTGCCGGACCTGAATCTTTCCCGCCCGTTCGTCTTCGTGCTGGTGCGTACGGATGAGGGAGTGACCGGGCTCGGTCAGACCGCCGACGTGCGCACGATCGGGGTGTTGCGCGACCTCGCGGAGCGGTTTCTCATCGGTGCCGACCCTCGCCGGTCGACGCTGCACTGGCACGAGATGTTCGACTGGTCGGCGTACCACGGCTATGCCGGCGCGGAGTCGCGGGCGATCTCGGCACTCGACATCGCGCTGTGGGACATTCGCGGCCAGCTCGCAGGCCAACCGATCGGCTCATTGCTCGGTGGCCCGGTGCGCGAATCCGTACCCATCTACAACACGTGTGGTGCGTACGCGGGCAACTCCGATGGTGAGCGAGCGCGGCGCGACCCGGTGGGGTTGGCCGAGGAACTGTTGGCTGCGGGGATCACCTGCATGAAGGTAGCGCCGTTCGAGCGCTTCATCGTGCCGTCCCGCGGAGCCTTGATCACCAAGGAGCAGTTGGCGGAGGGCGTCGCCGGTATCGAGAAGATCGCCGCGGCACTCGGTGACCGCATGGAGGTGATGGTCGAGGCACACGGCCTGTTGAGCCCGAACGTCGCGGCGCAGGTGGTCGTGGCGCTGGATGGGCTGCCGGTGCGGTGGATCGAGGATCCGATCGCACAGGACAACACCGAGGAATGGGTCCGGCTGCGTGAGAAGAGCACCGTGCCGATCGCCGGTGGAGAGCGGCTGCAGACCCGGCACCAGCTTCGCCGGCTGATCGAGCACGGCGGTGTCGACGTCGTGATCAGCGATATCACCTGGTGCGGCGGGATCACCGAGACGAAGCGTGTCGCCGACCTGGCAGAACTGCACGGGGTGCCGCTGGCCACGCACGGCAACTCCGGGCCGGTCAACCTGTGGTCGGCCGCGCACCTGCTCACCTCGATCCCCAACGCGTACATGGCCGAGACCGTACGCGTCCAGCACGATCCGACCATCGGCTACTTCCACAAGGTGGTCGACGGGCCGTCGATCCTCACGGACGGCCACCTGAACGCCCCCACCGCACCCGGTCTGGGTATCACCCTTCGCGACGACTTTCCGACCCTCACTTCCTCACGTGGGGCGACGGGCTAGCTTCCGCGACCTCGACGACCGTGCGAACTGCGGCTACACCGTCGGAGCGACGAGACAGCGGTTCGTGGTGACGGCAACTATTGGCCGTGGCAACCATGATCGTGGCGCTGGGAGAACTCCGAACCAGCATTGACGGTCGAGTGGGAACGTAGTACTCATCGCACTACCGCAGAGAGGAGCCAGGTGTGTCCTTCGATCTGAGTAGGCGCGATGTACTCCGTGCCGGTGGTGCGGTGGTGGCGGCGGCCGTGAGCGCCGGCTGTGACGTGCTCTCTACCCAGCCCAAGAACTCGGGCGACGGTGGCGGTAGCAGCGGTGGGCCGAAACCGAAGGAGGCACCGATGCTTGCCGAGCTGGTCAAGCAAGGCAAGCTTCCGGAGCTGTCGAAACGGCTGCCGCCGGATCCGGTGGTCGTCCAGCCGCTGGACCGCTTGGGCACGTACGGCGGCCAGTGGCGGTTGACGACCCAGGCGAGCGGCTACGGCACGGGCGCCACCCAGTACCAGCTCTGCGGCTACGAAAACCTCGTGCGTTGGGATCCGACGTTCAAGAAGATCATTGGGAATGTTGCCGACAGCTGGGAGATCGGGGCGGACGGCAAGGAGTACACGTTCAAGCTGCATCCGGGCCTCAAGTGGTCGGACGGGCATCCCTTCACCG
>NZ_JBEFTW010000044.1:0-53818 GCF_040196095.1 Actinopolymorpha sp. B17G11 | reverse complement strand
ACGTGGACGCCGACGGTGAGATCCTCCAACTCAAGTCCACTATCAACACCATGGTCGACCAACTGTCCCAATTCGCCGGGGAGGTCACCCGGGTCGCCCGCGAAGTCGGCACTGAGGGCCGGCTCGGCGGACAGGCGCGGGTACCTGGTGTTGCCGGCACTTGGAAAAACCTCACCGACAGCGTCAACGTCATGGCGGCCAACCTGACCCGCCAGGTCCGCAGTATCTCGACCGCTGCCAGTGCCCTTGCTGAAGGTGAGAATCGCGAGGGGATTATCGTCGAGGCAAGAGGTGAGGTAGCCGCTCTAGCCGACGCTACGGCGCAGCTGGCCAGCCAGAAGCGCGACATCGAGCTGGCCAGCCGGGAGCTTGAGGAGCGGGCTCGGCAGTTGTCGCTGGCATCGAGGTACAAGTCAGAGTTCCTGGCCAACATGTCCCACGAGTTGCGTACACCGTTGAACAGCGCGCTGATCCTGGCGAAGCTGCTCGCCGACAACGCCGAAGGCAACCTCACCGATCAGCAGGTCGAATTCGCCCAGACCATCCACTCGGCGGGCAACGACCTGCTGCAGCTGATCAACGACATCCTTGATCTGGCCAAAGTGGAAGCCGGGCACATGGACCTGGTTTCAGTCCCGGTCACGGTAGAAGGCTTGGTGACCTACATCGATTCGCTGTACCGGCCGCTCGCCGCCGACAAGAATCTGGACCTGGCGGTGACCGTCTCCTCTGAGGTACCGATCAGCCTAGAGACCGACCGCCTGCGGTTACAGCAGATCCTGCGTAACCTGCTCTCCAACGCGATCAAGTTCACCCACAAGGGAGCTGTTCGTCTCCACATCCAGATGGCCGGACAGTCCGAGGTGACCAACCCCGCGCTCAAATCGGCGCACGGACGGATCGCGTTCAATGTCGAAGACACCGGAATCGGAATCCCACCTGACAAGCTCGCCCACATCTTCGAGGCCTTCGGCCAGGCCGACGGAACGACAAGCCGCACCTACGGCGGCACCGGCCTCGGCCTCTCCATCAGCAAGGAACTCACCAGCCTGCTCGGCGGCGAGCTGCAGGTACACAGCCAGGAGGGACAAGGCAGCAGCTTCACTCTCTTCCTACCCGTCGGCAGAACCACCCAGGCTGGCGAAGATGGAGACACAGAAGTCAGCGCTGCGCGAGTGGCCGGGCTGTTCGGCGTAGACGAGGGAACGCACGATCAAAACATACGCGATAGAGCTGGAGCGCTGCCGCCACCCAATCCTCGACAGTTCCACGGCGAGAAGATCCTCGTCGCCGACGACGATCCACGCTACGTCAACGCACTAAAGGTTGCCCTGGAGCAGCACGGGCTGAACGTCGTATCTGTCGACAACGGTCAAGCAGCAATAGACGCACTAGACGACCACAACGACATCGGACTCGCCTTGATCGACGTGATGATGCCCGACATGGACGGCAATGCCACCATGACCCGCATCAGGACAATGCCATCCCATCACAACATGCCCCTCATCGCCGTCACGGCCAACGCGATGAAAGGCGACCGGGAGGAAGGCCTCGCCGCCGGCGCGACCGAATACGTCACCAAACCGGTCGACACCAACCACTTGCTCCGGCTGATCGCCACACACCTCCCAACCCACTCTGGCAGGCAGGCACGGCACAGCTGATCCTCGTACCAGTGCCGAAGGTGAGCGGTGCTTCGTGACCATGCAGGCACGGATTCGGAGCCGACGCTCCCTACGGGAGGTGCGTACACATGCAACACGCCGGTTGGAGCTACGTCGCGTTCGTCCTGGACGTCTTCACCCCGGGTGATCGTGGGCTGGCAGGTGTCTACCGGCCTGCGCACCGACCTGGCGGCCAGCAGGGACACGGCCAACCCCCTGCTTACCGAAGCCCAGCCTTTTTCAGGTCGAAGTAGCTAGGACGATGGCTGGGGGACCTTGCACTTGATCCTCGGGTTGACGCCGACGTAGTTCAACGGGCCAGCGACGACTGTGATCGCCACGTTGCCGGCCTCGGCGCAGCTTGCCTCAGCGTTCTGGAAGTAGTCGCGTTGGGCTGCTGCTAGCGCTCCGATGAGGAGCCAGATGACGGCGACGACTACTGCGATCCGCACGATGACCTCCAGGTCCTGCTTCTGGGGCGTGAGCGCTGGCGTCCGATCTCCCGATCGGTACGCCATCTGCTGCACGCCGTTGGCACCGCTGGCCTACTTCCGGATGGTGTCCGATGGCGTTGCTGCCGCTGGGTTGATAGATCGCCCGGTCGGTCTGGTCTCGGCTGCTGGCTGGCTGGTCGGGTCTGCTGGTAAGGCTTCGATGATGGTGTCGATCAGGGTGGGTTGGTCGAGTGTGGGGACGACGCGGTGCACGGTGGACAGCACCATGGCCGACAGCAGGCAGGTGGCACCGGCGATGCCGGTGACTCCCGCTAGTGTCCTCCGCCTGAAATTCGTGCGATATATCGGGCGAGGGAGTCGAGGATCTCCTCGGCGGTCTTCTTCCAGACGAACGGTCTTGGGTTCTTGTTCCAGTTGTTGATCCACTCGCGGACGTCTTTCTCCAGCGCTTGGACGCTTTTGTGGACGCCGCGGCGTAGGAGTTGGTCGGTGAGGAAGGCGAACCAGCGCTCCACTTGGTTGATCCAGCTGGATCCGGTTGGGGTGAAGTGCATGTGGAAGCGTGGGTGGCGGGCGAGCCAGTCGTTGATGGCGGGGGTCTTGTGGGTGGACAGGTTGTCGCAGACCAGGTAGACGTCGAGCTGGTCTGGTACCGCTTTGTCGATCCCGATGAGGAACTTCTTGAACTCACTCGCGCGGCGTCGCCGGTGGGTTTGGGAGATGACCGTGCCGTCGGCGATGTTGAACGCGGCGAACAGGCTGGTCACCCCGTGGCGGACGTAGTCATGGCTGCGCCGCTCCGGCATCCCAGGCATCGCGGGCAGCACCGGCTGGGACCGGTCCAGGGCCTGCACGCCGGACTTCTCATCCACGCACAACACCACCGCTTTGTCCGGCGGGTTGTGGTACAGGCCGATCACGTCGACCACCTTCTCGACGAACATCGGATCGGTGGAAAGCTTGAACCCATCACTCAGGTGCGGCTTGAGCTCGAACTTCCGCCAGATCCGCCCGATCGTCGACTCCGACAACCCCGAACGGGCAGCCATCGACGCCCGCGACCAGTGCGTCGCATTCGCAGGCGTCTCCTCCAACGTCGCGGTAATGACCTCCTCAACCTTGTCCAGCAGGATCGACGGTGGCCGACCCGGCCGCGGCTCATCGACCAAACCGTCAAGACGCTTGTCCACAAAGCGACGACGCCACTTACTCACCGTCGCCGGATTCACCCCGAGCCGGGCAGCGACCTCAGCGTTGTTCGCCCCCTCACCACACGCCAGCACAATCCGCGATCGCAACGCCAACGCCTGCGACGACTTCGCCCGACGCGACCACCGCGTCAACGTCTGGCACTCCTCATCGCTCAACACAAGCTCAGCCTTCGGCCGCCCAGTCCTCGCCATCCACCAAACCTACACTTACCCGACGAATTTCAGGCGGAGGACACTAGCTCGGCGAGCTTGCGCTCCTCGGTCACCGACCCCTTGATGTCGAGCTCAAGCCCGCCGCCAACACGCCGTGCGAGGTCGAGCACCTCCTCGACCGATGCGACCTGTGACCCGTCGTACTCGCCGCCGCGCCACGAACCGTCCATCCCGGGTCTGTTGAACGTCGACCTCGACCAGCTCTACGCCGTAGGCGAAGGCGTACTCGTAGGACTTGAGCGTGTTCTCCGGTGCCAGGGTGAGCGCACCCCGGTGAGCCGAGATCACCGCATCGGCGGCGCCTCGGTCCGGGGTTCCCGCATCGATCCAGCGGTCCGGCTCCTCGTCGCACGGTTCTACGAGAGCCGGGGGCTGAGATGCCCCCGGCTACTCACCAGGCGCCTGTACGGTGTCGCCCATCAGGCCGTGTTTGGCGACAGCGCGGCGTATGCGCGGCGAAGTTTGGACGTGCTGGCGGAGGTGAGGACCGGCTTTGCGTCGCCGGCGGGAAGCTTCAGGTCCTATTCACTGGAGAGCCGTTGCAGGGTCTGTGGCTAGACACGGTGAGGCAATTTCCTGGCCACAATCCACGATGCAGGAGGTTCACTGTGACTCGCCCACGTTCTCGCGACCTGATCCAGGACTGGACTCCGAGCCGGCGGCGGCTTCTCGGCCTGTCAGCGCTCGGCGCCGCCACGGTGCCGTTCGGCATCGGAGCTGGACCGGCCGGTGCCGTAGAGCCGCTCCGGTTCGGCGTGATCGCGGATTGCCAGTACGCCGATGTCGATACTGCCGGTACTCGCCATTACCGCGAGTCGGTGCACAAGCTCCGCGAGGCGGTGGCGGCGTTCAACGATGCCGACCTGGACTTTGCCCTTCATCTGGGCGACTTTGTCGATCGGTTCGCCGAGAGCTTCGCCGACGTTGTGCCGACATTCGAGAAGCTGCGGATGTCGAAGTTCCACGTTCTCGGCAATCATGACTTCCAGATGCCGTTGGGCGAGCTGCTCGAGACTCTGCGTATGCCGGCGCCGTACCACCACTTCCGCCGCAACGGCTGGCGCTTCGTCGTCGTCGACACCAACGACATCAGCCTCTACGCCAATCCCAAGGGCTCGGAGAAGTACGAGCTGGCCCGCGCGATGCTTGACCGGCTCACGGCCGAGGGTGCGGTCAACGCCCAGACCTGGAACGGCGCGGTGGGAGAGGAGCAGCTCGCCTGGCTGCGCCGCGTCCTCGACGGCGCCCGCTCCCGCGGCGAGAGGGTGGTGCTGAACTCTCACCACCCGATCTACCCGAAGAACGTCCACAACACCTGGAACGACGACGAGCTGGTCGACTTGGTTACCTCGTACGACAACGTGGTCGCCTGGTTCAACGGGCACAACCACCACGGCAACTACGGCTTCGCCGGCGGCAAGCACTTCGTGACGTTCCACGGCATGGTCGAGCTCGACACGAACGCGTACGCGACTGTGCGGGTCCTCGAGGACCGCTTCGAGATCGACGGCTACGGCCGTGAACCCGACCGCATCGTTCCGTTCGGCAGACCGGCCACGGAACTGGCCGCCACAGCGGGCTGATCGTTGACATTGCTGATCGTTGACACTGTCGTGCGACGAGGCAACTGCATGACCGACCCTGCGGTGTAGCCCGGTGTGGCCTGCCACGCGGTTGAGCACCGATCGCGGGACCCTCCCGACCAGTCACGAAGTCCGCTGGCACCCAGCTGGAAGCCCTTGCCCGAGCATGCCGATGCGAGCACGTTCTGTGGGCCGTCGGATGAGTAGACGACGTCGATCTGCCGGGCACCCTGTGGAACGTCGAGGGATGTAGTACCAGTCGGGAATGCTGGGCTCGAACTTGCCGGTTGCCGTCTCGGTCTGTTGTGTCGTGGCCGGCACAGGTGCGGCGAATGCACGAGGTGAACTGGACCAGGTTGGTCAGGAACGCAGGTGACGCGCCTGAATCCGCGTCGGCGAGTGCTCGGCCACTGTTCTGCTCGAGATTCGGGGAACGGCTTATCCCTTACTTCGCATGCGCTTCCCGTCTGGGACATCGCCGGTTTCGATTCGGCTGGCTGGATCTGGAGGACAACAGTCGTTCGATCCCTGGAGCCATCTCGTGCTGAACTCGCCTGCATCCTCCGTCCCGGGTGACCGGACCGCTCGTGGTCCCAGCCGCCGCGCGGTGCTTCTCGCGGGCGGGGTGGGCGGAGCCTCCTTGCTTCTGCCCATGCCCGCGGCCGCCGCGGCGGGCTTGGTCCGGTCCGGACGCCCGGCGGTCAGTGACGGCGTCCAGTCTGGCGACGTCTCTGCGACATCCGCAGTGGTGTGGGCGCGGGCGGATCGGCCGGCACGGATGTTCGTCGAGGTCAGTCCGACTGAGTCGTTTCGTCGGGTACGACGGGTCACCGGTTCAGTTCTCGGCCACGGCAGCGACCTGACCGGCAAGACAGTCCTCCGCGGACTGCCCGCAGGTCAGGACGTGTTCTACCGTGTTGTGCTCTCCGATCCCGATGACGACACGCGCGCAGGAGAACCTGTGGTCGGCCGATTCCGCACCGCGCCTGCCGGAGTCGCCGACATCCGCTTCCTCTGGTCGGCCGACCTCGGCGGTCAGGGCTGGGGAATCGACCCTTCCCGAGGCGGCTACCGCATCTTCGAGTCGATGCGGAGGCTGGCCCCAGACTTCTTCCTCTGCTCCGGTGACCTGATCTACGCCGACGGCGTGATCCCGGCCGAGAAGCCGCTGGCCGACGGTACTGTGTGGCGCAATATCATCACGCCGGAGAAGTCCAAGGTTGCCGAGACTCTGGCTGAGTACCGCGGCAACTACCGCTACAACTTGCTTGACGAGAACTTCCGCCGGTTCAACGCTGAGGTTCCGCAGATCAACTCCTGGGACGACCACGAGGTCACGAACAACTGGTACCCGGGCGAGATTCTCGACGACAGCCGCTACACCGAGAAGCGGGTCGACGTCCTCGCCGCCCGCGCCCGCCAGGCCTTCCACGAGTACCTTCCGACCAGCATCCGCAGCGACGACGAAGGCCGGATCTACCGGGTGCAGCGGTACGGCGACCTGCTCGATGTGTTCGTGATCGACATGCGGTCCTACAAGGATCCGAACACCACCGGACTCGAGACAGCGAGCGACGGCGGCGTTTTTGGACGCCGGCAGCTCGAGTGGCTCAAGCAACAGCTGCGGGCCTCCCAGGCCACCTGGAAGGTGCTTGCAGCGGACCTGCCGATCAGTCTCGTCGTCCCCGACGGCGCCGCGATCGAGGCCATCGCGCAGGGCGAGCCAGGCAAACCGCTCGGCCGGGAGCTCGAGATCGCCGACCTCCTCTCCTACGCCAAACGCCACCGCATCACCGGAATAGTGTGGGTCACGGGCGACGTCCACTACACCGCCGCCCACCGCTACCACCCCGCCCGTGCGAGGTTCACCGACTTCGACCCCTTCTGGGAGTTCGTCTCAGGCCCGCTCAACGCCGCCGTCGGGGTCGCCCCGGAACCCAACCGGATCGATGCCACCTTCGGCCCGGAGGTGGTCTACTCGCAGGCTGCGCCCACCGCCGACGTTGGCAACCCGGCGTTCGGCTACCAGTTCTTCGGCGAGGTCGCCATCGACCGCGACACCCGAGCCATGACCGTAAGGCTCCGCGACATCGACGGCAGCATTCTCTACACGGTCGAGCTCCCACCATCGGACTGAAGGCACGTCAGTACGCGGGTTGCGATGCCGGCGTGTACGCACGGGCTCGGCTCACGGAGCTGTCCCCGACGGCTGTATCGCGAAGACGTTCGCTCCGTAAGGAAGACCCTCGCCGCAATCGTCTGCAGCGGGCCGGCCTCGCCGTTGCGGCGCAGCGAGGCCCGGTTGTAGCTGTCGCTGCCCATGAACACCCACCTCGCATCCACGTGCCATTGACGCAGGGGCTGGAGCATCAGTATTCGTCAAATGCCGGTCGGCAGCCGCCTCGAACGAGGAACGCGTCCGTGTGGACTGGAGCGCCTGCGCGAGGGGCTTGGTCGAGAAACCCTGTGCGGCAGGTCTTCACTGTTGGGCTACCGGCCGTACCCGTGGCGGAAGTACAGCACTCCTAGCGTTCTTCCGGTTGGCCGCAGGGCGGTCGTATCCATTCGGGAGGTCCCATGCTCAGCCTGTCCTCACGCTGTCGAACCTTGGGCGTGTTCGGCGTCTTCTTTGCGCTCGCGAGTGTGCTGATGGCACCCTCGGTCAGCGCCTCCGCTGCAACGACCGATGCAGTGGAAGGGATTGGCCCGGTATACCGCGGTGAGCTGCACGTGATGTCGTTCAACCTTCGGTTCGCCAGCAGCACGCCGCCGAACTCCTGGCAGGAGCGGCGTCCGGTCATGCGTGAACTGCTCCGCAGAGAACTCCCCGATCTGATCGGAACCCAGGAAGGTCTCTACCAGCAGCTGCGAGACATCCAGGCCGACCTGCCCGCGTACTACGACAGCATCGGGCAGGGGCGGGACGGTGGCTCGCAGGGCGAGGCCATGCAGATCTTCTACGACAGTCGCCGGCTCGATCCGCTGGAGTACGGCCACTACTGGTTGTCCGACACTCCGGACGTGGTGGGCTCGAAGACCTGGGGCGGCTGCTGTCCGCGCATGGTCACCTGGATTCGCTTCTACGACAGCGAGGCCGACGTCGAGTTCTATTCTGTCAACACGCACTTCGAGGCATTCGACGCCGAAGCGAGAGCGAAGTCGGCTCAGTTGATGCTCCAGCGGACCGGACGATTCGACCCAGACCTCCCGATCGTGATCACCGGCGACTTCAACGAACCAGCGGCAGCCGGCCAAACTGTCAACGACATGCTCGTGGCCAACGGTCCGTTCCTGGACAGCTGGGAAGTGGCCGAGTCGCGAAGTCCGTTGTACGCCACCTTCCACGGCTACCGGCCGCTCGTGCCGGGCGGAAGCCGTATCGACTGGATTCTGACCACACCTCAGGTGCGGACCCGTGTGGGCTTCATCAACACCTTCCAAAAGAACGGCCAGTTCCCGAGCGACCACCTGCCTGTGCAGGCAGTGCTCCAGCTACCCACCGGCTGAGGCCGCCAGATAGCCACATAGGGGCCGACGTACGTGCGGCTGACGTCGGCCCCAGTCTGGTCCTCGCGTAGTGGCAGTGGTGTCCTCGAGCGATGCCGCCGTGCCGCTCGCGTCAGGCGGGTCCGGTGCCGGGCACTCCCAGCTGCGCCGCGCTGCGGATCGTCCAGGTGCTCGCGGGCGGCACATGCCATCGTGTGGGGGCTCGGACGCCGATCCGGCAGACCAGCCGTGTTCATCAGGAGTTCGCGCGGCAACTGGTGGTCTTGTCATTCTCGCGGTCTTTGATTTGGGATGTCGAAAGGGCACGGCCTTCGGGGCTGCGCACGCAGGTCTGTCAAGCAGGCAGGCCGGCGTGCGTGCAGGCCGCCATTCTGAGTGGGGGTTCTGGGGTGTCCAGGCGGAGAAGCACGGTCGGAAGCGACCGGCGCGCGGACCGCTCGCCGCGGCCAGGGAGGGGATCGGCACGCACCGAGTCGATGACGTTCCTCGCGGTCGTTCTCGCCTCGGTATGGGCCGTCTGCCTGCTCCCTGGTCCGGCAGCTGCTCATACGCTGGATACCCAGGGCTTCTCCGAGATCGCCCAACAGGGCGACGACGTGCGCTACGAGCTGGTTGTCGACTATGCAGCGTTCGCGACGGTCGCCGGTGTAGGTGAGCCGGGGGACATCTCAACCGATGACGCCGAGCGGGAGCTGAAGAGGGGCCAGGACGAGGCCGCCGAGTACCTCGATCGGCATCTGCAGGTGCTCGTGGACGGAGTGGTCTGCGACGCCGTTGTCGAGGACACGGGTGTCGAGCAGCGCTTCGAGCAGCCCTACGCACGTGTCTCGGTGCTGTTTGACTGCCCGGGTACAGGCGAGTACGAGATCCGGTACTCGGTGCTCGTGGGGGATCTGGACCCGGGACATGGCAATGTGGCCAGCTACCACCTGGCGGGCCAGACGGGGGAATTCGTTTTCGACGCCGAGCACAGGGAACTGCTCGTGGGCGAGGCAAGCCTGGTCCGCCAGGTGTACCGTTTCGCTGCCTTGGGCTTCCATCACATCCTCGGCGGTTTGGATCACGTCCTCTTCGTGGTAGCACTCTTGATCGGTGCCAGAGGACTGCGCGAGGTGCTGGGCGTGGTGACCGCGTTCACGCTGGCGCACAGTGCCACGCTGGTGTTGGCCGCCATCGACGTGTTGACCGTGCCGTCGTCCGTCGTCGAGCCGCTGATCGCCCTGTCCATCGCCTACGTCGCCGCCGCCAACGCCCTCGGCAGACCTGGAGCGAGGTATCAGTTGCCGGTGGTCTTCGGCTTCGGCCTCCTGCATGGCATGGGCTTCGCCGGAGCGCTCCAGTTCAGTGGCGATCTTGACTGGTCGGCGGTCTCGTCGCTGGTGAGTTTCAACGTCGGCATCGAGCTCGGGCAGGCGCTCATGGTGGCCTTGCTCCTCCCGATGTTCCTCTTCGTACGCACGTTCACGTGGTCGCGGTACGTACATTTCGGCGCGACCGGTGTGATCACGACCGTCGGCGTCGTGTGGTTCGTCGAGAGGCTCGTACTGGCATAGCTGAACAGCCCTTTTCCGCATCGGCCGATGGACGGCAGGTTCAACGACGGCCAACTCCGGCTTCCGCTCACGAACGCATAGACAGAAGACAGTCGAGAAAGGAACCGATGACAGGTGCCGAACATGGCCGAGACCCGATGGTTCAACAAGAAGGTAATGCACAGGACGCTCTTCGCGGGGACGCTCTCCCTGGCAATGGTGGCGATGGGCAAGCCGGCGTTCGAACCGGCGGTTTCCTGGGCGCAGGCCGCGGCGACCGAGCCGCAGGTCGCCACCGGCGTGGTGTTCGAGGACCGCAACAAGAACGGAAAGCAGGACGCTCAGGAACCTGGTGTCCGTCACGTGTCGGTCTCCAACGGTCGCGAGGTCGTGCGCACTGACAGGAACGGGCGTTACCGCATCAATGTGACTGACGAGACGATCATCTTCGTGACCAAGCCGTCGGGCTACATGGTCCCCGTCGACGACAAGCAGCTGCCGAAGTTCTACTACATCCATTACCCCAACGGCTCGCCGGTCGAGACCGACTATCCCGGAATCTCACCAACCGGTCCGTTGCCCGAGTCCGTCAACTTCCCCCTGTACGCGGATAAGGAGTCCGACACATTCCAGGCGCTCGTCTTCGCCGACCCGCAGACGACAACCCTCGCCGAGCTGGATGACCTTCGCACCGATGTGGCGAACGAGCTCACCGGCACCGACGCGTCCTTCGGAGTGACGGCCGGCGATGTCGTCAATGATCCTCTGGATCTGTTCGGGCCGCACAATGAGATCATCGCGACGATGGGTGTCCCGTGGTGGAACCTGCCCGGCAACCACGACATCAACTTCGACGTACCAGACGACACGTACGCCACCGAGACGTACAAGAGCGTCTATGGGCCGACCGACTACTCCTTCGACTACGGTCAGGCGCACTTCGTCAACATGGACAATATCGACTACCTCGGGGAAGGACGCGGGTACCGCGGCTACCTCGACGAGCGTCGCCTGGAGTGGCTTGCCAACGATCTTGCCTATGTCTCGAAGGACAAACTGATCGTCATCACTACACACATCCCGCTCAGGACCGAGGCTATCGGGGACCAGGCTCAGAACACCGTGAACCTCGACCAGCTCTTCGAGGTGCTCAAGGATCGTAAGCACATCTTCAGCACCTCCGGCCATGACACGTCGAACAGCTGGCAGACCTACATGGAGCCTGGAGAGATGGGCCCGACACCACCCGGCGCCAACCCGGCAGTGTGGCCGGGCAAGGGCACCTTCCACCACCAGGTTCTCGCCGAGGTCCGCGGCGGAGGTTGGAGCACCGGCCCGACCGACGCGCGCGGAGTCCCCGCCGCCGACATGGCGGATGGCAACCCCAACGGCTACTACTTCCTCGACGTGGAAGGCAACGACTACCGGATGCGCTACAAGCCCGCCAGCCTCCCAGATGACTTCCAGATGCGCATCACCTTCCGCGGTGGCGAGGGGAATCGGACGCTCAGCAACGGAGTACCCGTCTGGATTCCGTCCGGGCCGAGCGGGTCCGGCGGCATCAGCCCAGCGCCGCGGTTCGCAGCCGGCGACTGGAACGATACGCAGATACCTCTAGTAGAGGCGAACGTCTTCGACGGAGGCGAACGGCACCGGGTTGAAGTCCGCTTCGACGACGGAAAATTCGGCCCGATGGACTACAACCCGCCGTCATTCGGTCTGACGGACGGAGACCCGAACGGCAACCTGGACACCTACATCCGAGCCCTCCGGGAGAGTCTGGAAGGCTCCGAACGGCCAGTCAACCCGGAACCGTCCTCACACATCTGGACAGTCCCGGTCCCGCAGGAGTTGGGAGCCGGCGAGCACACGGTGACCATCAGGAGCACTGACCCGTACGGGCGAACGACAAAGACGTCCCAGCGATTCGACGTTCTGGGGAGCTAGAGCGTCAGCGGTCCTCACACCACGAAGCTCGATATTCTGATGCCCGGCATGTTCTTCAGTGTCTCGCTGTTCTTCGTAGGCGCCGAGCAGCCGCACGGCTGGTACGTCGACTTCGTTCGGCCGTACCGACGAACCCCGATCGGTATCGACACCTTCGATCTCCTGCTGGACCTGGTCATCGACTCGGACCTGTCCTTCCGCTGGAAGGATGAAGAGGAGTACAACCAAGCTCGACGGCTCGGTGTGATCACCGATACCGATCACCGTCGCGTCGAGCAGGCACGGGAACAGGTCATCGCCCTGCTGAAGGAACGTGCAGGGCCGTTCGAGGACCGCTGGCTCGGCTGGCGACGCGACCCGAGATGGGCCCTCCCCACTCTTCCGGTGGACACGCTCACCCTGGCCACCACCCAGCTGTGCTGAGTCCACCGAAGACTGCACGGCCGTCGCGCCACTCGATGTGACGATTCCAAAGTTGCGTATGGGCCGTCACGTGTCCGATCATCCGGGTCGCGGCAGCAGGCCGCGCCGAGTCGTGGTCGTCGATCCGTGTTCGCACGTGAGCCATCGCTTGCCGCAGCGCTCTGACCTCTTCGAGGAGGGAGCTGTCGCGGCCGGCGGATGTCGCATGGATGGGGTCGGAGGGCGGGGCGATGTCGAGACCGCCGTCCTGACGGATGGTGATGGTCGCCACCCTCCTGGCTGTCCTCTCGCCGTACCACGAGAGCTGGGCGCGCCGGGCTGTTGCCGGGATCCGCCCACAGGTAGGTGGCTGCCCACGCAGACTCGGGCCCGGTCGCGACCACCAGCATTGCCTTGCCTGGCTCGGCCGGGCTGTGCGGTTCGTCGACGAATACATGTGCCGTGTCAGTAACCGGCCCCTCGTTCGGGGGACGGCGAAGCCGCCGCCCTCGCTGAAGCAGGAGTGCGTGTGCATCGACATGCTTACCCGCTTGTACGCGTCCGGCATGCCCGCCGCCGCGGCGCGTCTGGCTGCAGAGGTGCGGCGAACGCGACGCCCGGCAGCATGTTCACACTCCCCCCGGCCGCCAGCAGGCCTCCGGCCCGGAGCAGGCTACGCCGTTTACAGGTCTGAAGACATCTTCACTCAGCTCCTGGCCGGCGATCTGCCGGCCTGCGGGTCGTTCGTACGAATGGATACGCGCAGATGGACGCGGACGGGACCGGCGACCGTCACACGGCCGAGGACGTGTCGAGCTGGACGCCGGGATGTCCGGCCTCGACGACGAAGCTGGCGTCGGTGTGGACTGGTGCGCCGGGCGTTCGTACGAAAGGCACGAGACGGTAGTCAGCACGCCACTCGTCGTCGGTCACTGAGCAGCGGACGTAGCCACGCAGACCGCTGTAGTACTTCATGTTGGGGTTGGCGGCCAGCCACTCCTGGCCACGCGTGTCCATCGCCGACCCGTTACCACCAGAGGTGATCGACGTGCCGAGGAACTCCGCGCCGACGGTGGTCGAGGCGGGGTCGTCGAAGTTGAGCTTGAGGTCGGTGACCATGCTGGCGTGGGCGTCGCCGGTGATCACCACGAGGTTCTCGACACCCCGTTCGGCGACTGCGTCGAGGAGTCGTTGACGTGCCGGCTCGTACCCGTTCCAGTTGTCCATCGGCAGCAGCTTCCCGGGTCCGGGGTCGCGGTCGGCCTCGGCCATCACCGCCTGGTTGGCGAGTATCTGCCACCTGGCCTTAGACGCGGCCAGCCCGTTCGCAAGCCAGCGCTCCTGCGCCGTACCGAGCATGGTCCGGGCAGGATCGGCGGCTTCCTCACATGGCACGACGAGTCCGTCTCCGCACGCCTGGTCGCTGCGGTACTGGCGTCCGTCCAGGACATGGAACTCCGCCAGCTGCCCGTACCCCACCCTGCGGTAGAGCTGCAGGTCAGGACCATGCGGCAACGAGCTTCGCCGCAACGGAAGGTGCTCGTAGTACGCCTGGTAGGCCAGTGCCCGTCGCTGGAGGAACTCCTCCGGCGACTGATCGGGGTCGGAGGAGTTCTCGTCGGCGTAGTTGTTCTCCACCTCGTGGTCGTCCCAGGTGACGATCCACGGGAACGCGGCGTGCGCCGCCCGGAGGTCCGGGTCAGTCTTGTGCTGCGCGTGGCGGATCCGGTAGTCGGCGAGCGAGAAGATCTCCGCGGCCGGCAGATGTCCCCTGCCGATGCTGCCCTGTGCTGAACCCTCGTAGATGTAGTCGCCGAGGTGGACGACCACGTCGAGGTTCTCCTGCGCCATGTGCTGGTACGCGGTGTAGAAGCCGTCGGGATAGTTCTGGCAGGACGCGAACGCGAACCTCAGTTCGTCCGGCATCGCGCCGCCTGCCGGAGCCGTCCTGGTCCGACCCACCGGGCTCACTGCGTCGCCGGCCCGGAACCGGTAGAAGTAGTCGCGGCTAGGTCGCAGCTTCGTGACCTCCGCGTGCACGGAGTGCCCGAGCTCGGGCGTGGCCTTCTGCTTCCCGCGTACGACAATTCGCCGGAACCGCTCGTCCTCGGCGACCTCCCAGCCCACGTGAACCGTCAGCTCGGGCATGCCGCCACGCCCGTCCTCGGCGAGCGGCGTGGGAGCAAGTCGTGTCCACAGCACGACGCCATCCGGCTCCGGATCGCCGGAGGCCACACCGAGTTGGAACGGGTCACCGGAGAACGCCGGAGCACCCCACGCCTTCGCCTCGGAGAACCCGCTCAGGGTCCATGCCGTACCGAGCCCTGCCGCCCCCGCCAGCCCGAGAACCCGCGCCTGGCAAACCTTCGCACCGATCTCCACCCCATCTCAGCAGATGCTGAAGCTCGAAGAATGCGTCAGACACGATCCTTCTGACGCACATGAGCAACAGGTGGCGCCAGATCGACGGCAAGACGACAAGCACCAGCCAGTACCGGCCACTGGTCCGACGAAGCTGGCGCCGCTCTCGGCTCCGGGTGCTCGATGTGGCCGGCACCGCCGCTCACCGCCTCCCGCGTGGGAGGCAGCTGGCGCCCGGGCTCGGCGGTAGCAATCACCTCGCCGGGGGCTGGTCGATCCCGACCAGGCTCGTGCCACCGACGAGCACAGCAGTGAGGACCTGCAGCTCGTAGCCGGTCCCCGCGGCCGGTAGGGCGATGCCGGTCTGCGCGCACACCAGCAGTCCGGCTATTCCTGCGGCCTGGCCGTTGGCCGCCGTGATGGCCAGCCTGACCGAGCGGTGCGGGGGCCGGCAGGTCGGCGATTGCCCTAGGTCACTGAAGAGACACTGGACCGCAGGGCTACGCGGTGGCGACGGCTCGTGCGTGCAGGTCCATGACGACCTTACGAGCAGACAGGAATGCGCCGTTCTGCCAGGCGGTGTAGTAGCTCAGGTGATCGCCGGCGAAGTAGACGTTGCCGTCTGGTTGGAGAAGGTGGGTGTAGGCGGCTCCCCGTCCGCCGGGCCACTGGACCCAGGCCCCGAGTGTGTAGGGGTTCTTGGGCCATGCGACGGAGAACGCGTTTTCGTATTCATCTCGGTATGCGTTCCCGTGGATCTTGACGCCCTGATCGAGGGCCCGGGTGATGCGGTCGGGGACGGTGAGGTTCGTGTAGGCGCCCGAGTAGTAGCCGACCACGACGCCCTTGCGGCCGAAGTAGCCGTACGACGGGTAGTAGATCCCGGACACGTCGAGGTTGGTGTGGGTGACTCCGCCGAAGATGCTGGAGTCCTCCTCCCAGAACCGTCGCCGAAACTGGATCCCCATCCGGCCGGTGTTGGCGCCGACAGGGACTGCGAGGGCCTCCTTGGTCTCGGTCGAGAAATTTGACGAGATCGTCCGTAGCACCATCGGCGTGATGGTCGCCACGCAGTAGTCGGCGTCAAGAAACCTGACGTCTGAACCTTGGCGGTAGGTGACTCGCACACCTGTCGAGGTGTTACTGATGTCGGTGACCCACGCGTTGTAGGAGATCCGGGCCCGTCCGACCGCGTCCGCGAGCGCCGCACTGATCCTGTCCATGCCGCCGACCGGCTGCCACATCATCATCGCCTGGTCGAAGCCGAACTCGAACGCAAACCGCTCCCCGAACCGGCTCTGCAGGACTGTCGACAGTGGCGGTGGCGGGGCGTCGACAACACCAGGCTGGTCGCCGGCACCCGGCGCCTCGGTATAGCCACGCCTGTTGTTGCCGACGTAGCGCCCGCCACTGAGTCCCCCGAGACTCTGTGCGAACTCGACCAGCCGTTCGGCGTCGTCTGCGGTGAGTACGTCGTCGAGTGCACCTTGGCTGACGGCCTTGGCCAGAAGCTCCGAAACGTAGCCGTACCAGTCGGCCTTTGCCTGCCTATGGGTAACAGACGTGCTCGCCAGCGGGCCGTAGTCCACGGTCGGGGTGTTCTCGTGATAGTAGAGGCCCTGTGCGTTGGCATTGACCATCGGCTCGATAGCGACGCCGAGCTCCTTGCAGTAGTCGATCGTCAGGTGGTGGCTCGGGATCCGGGACGGTCCAGCGTTGAAGTACTGCCCGGCGTCGTAGCCGCTGACCTGCGTCACGCCATCGGTATCGGTGTGCCGGTCTCCGCGACGGATCGTCAGTGCGCGGCCACCTGGCCGGTCACGTGCTTCGAGGACGCGACAGTCATAGCCCGCCTTGCCCAACTCGTAGGCCACCGTCAGGCCGGCCGTGCCCGCGCCCAGGATGGCCACCCTTCGCCGGCCGGTCGCTCCGGCCGGCAGGTCGCCAGGCCGGGGCGGCACGAACTCGACGGTCTCGGCGTTGGCCGGCGACGGTACTAGGCCGAGTGCATCCATGGCCCCGTACATTGCCGTCGCGCCGCCCGTCGCGCCGAGCCTGGTCAGAAACGTCCGCCGGCTCCAGCCCTGCGGGGTACCCGGTGTCAGTGCTCCTGGTGTCACTGCCATGTCGACTCCTTCTCGCTCCGTGAACGATTCCATCGACACGTACGCACCGGTTAATGGTCCTGGGCGCACGCGCCCCCGTCGCACTGCACGAAGGCACGTCGAAGAGCCGCGAACAGTTCGATCACTTGCCAGATGCGGCCCCAACCGGTCACCAGCGGCCCGAACCGGTCACCAGCGGCCCGACCGGCCGCAACGCCGCCGGGTCGGCCCGGTGCCACATGCACTGCCTAGCTTCGAACCTTCACGTGTCTAGCGGCTGGTGACCTGCTACGGAATCCGGATGGCGTTTCGTCGAGCCGCGTGAGTCGGGGCTCGCCGGTCCGCGCGGGGTGCGGTCAACCCGGCGGCGACTCGTAGATGATCAGCTCCGTGCCGGCGGCCTCCTCACCGTCATCCGGCGCCGCGAACAGGCGCAGCTTGTCATCTGACACCTCGAGCGCCACCGGGTTGCGGGTCACGGCGTGCCCCGCGGTGGAGAACCTGGGGAAAGGAACCTGGTGGAGGATCCGGTTGTCCCGCAGGTCGCGTAGAACGATTCCGCCGAGTTCATAGGTGGTGCCGTTCGCGGTCGGCAGGCCGGTGATGCCGGAGCAGATCTGCTTGCGCCAGCCGGCGTAGTCGCAGTCCTGATAGTCGAGCAGGTGATCGTTGTTCGGCTGCGTCGACAGCTGCCGCCCGGCCGGCGTCCAGGAGTACAGCGTGCGCGAACCCCAACTGACGCCGTGGATGTTGCCGGTGGTCCGGTCGCGAACCACCCCGCCGACGTGATCGCGGACCCGGTACTCCTCCGACACCCGGTAGGTCCTGGGATCGAGACGGTAGACGATGGCGTTGCTGTTCGGACGGTACTCGGCGACGGGCACCCACACCGAGGTGCCGTCGAAGTCGATGCCACCGGGGTGGTAGATGATGTCCTCGCCGAGCGTGACGTCCTTCACCAGCCTGCCCTGACGGTCCAGGACCAGGACGTGCCCGACGCCCTTGCCCGGCGTACGGTCGTAGCCGTCGACGGGTTCCGGGTAACGCACTGGTGCCTCGGTGATCTCGACGGTTGACATGAAGATCTTGTCCCCGACGAGCGCGAAGCCCTGCGGGTGATGTGTCGGGAAGCGCAACGGAATCCGCTGGACCTCCCGCCACGGAGCTGACCGTGTCGTGTTAGCGAACGCTGCGACCACCGGGTCTTCGCGGCGCTGCTCCCCGGTGTGCGCGGAGTTCGCGACCGCGGCCGTTGCCGCCGCCGCCGCAAGAACGACGCCCGCGAGGGCCGCGGTGAAGATGGGGCGCATACAACTGCTCCTTGCTACAGATGAACTGCCCGGGTCGTGGGCGATTCATCCTGAGCGACCCAGGTAGCTTCGCAATGACGAAGGGGCGACCGGGAGAGGGCCGAGCCGCATCCTGGGGGAGCGGACCAAACGCCCTCCGTACCTCTTCGTCTTGAAGGCGTACTCGCGCCCGAGACCAAGCATCCGAAGTATTCGGTGTGTCCTTGCGCCACGAGGCACGCCCACGCTCGCGGTTGGCGCCTCGTTGCAGTTCGGCGAATCGAACCCCGGTGGCACCGAACGGCACCACTTCGTTTGCTGAGGCGTTGCCGGTGATCACGTCGCCGTTCACCGAACCTCGCCATCATTCACTCGGCCCGTCTCGAGGTTTGCACACACGGGGCGAGTAGGCCGTTACTCGCTCCGACCCCTGAGAGGATGGCGCCCTGATGCGCCGCAGGCCATTCCGTCCTGCTCCGAGCAGGCATGCAGGAACCAGGTCTTCGACCACATTCTTGGCGGCCCTGGCCGCCGCAGCGCTTTTCACCACGGGATGGTTCGTGACGCCCGCGGACGCAGCGCCACCCGGGAAGCCGGATCCGTCGCCGACGAGCCCGCCTGTGCTCACCCCTGATGACGGCGCCTATCTCGAAGGCAACCAGACCGTCGCCGCAGTCCCGACCGTCGCCGACGACGACGTGACCGGCCTGACGATCGACGGTAAGGCCCTCGATGCCGACCAGACCATGGGCGTGTCTCGGCTGAGCTTCGACGTGGGCAGCAACTCGACCGAGGCCCGCTACCACAACTACGTCCTGGTCAATGGCGAGCACCGGATCGACATTCCCGACCTGGTCAACGAGCGGGCCAGCCTCGACATCCCGAACGAGCACCTCGTCCAGGGCGAGAACACGATCGAGGTCATCACCGGCACGATCACCACCTCGTGCGGGGTCAACCACGACGACTTCGTGCTGTCGAACTTTGGGCTGGAATTGCTGGGCGAGGTGGCCGACGGTGAGGAGAACGAGTTCTCCTACGCCTTCGGTGACGGCAATTGTGGCTCCAACAGCTCGCTGCGGCTGGGTGCCGAGCTGACCTTCTTCGTCCTCGGCGACCCGCAGCGCACCACTGGCCTGTCTGCGGTTCTGGACACCACGACCATCGGGAATGGCGAGCACGAGATCGTGGCAAGGACCGCCTCGGGGGCGTCGGTGAGCCACACCGTGACGGTCAACAACACTCCGTCGGGCGCGCCGCGACTGACCCCGGCGGACGGCACGATCGCCCGGGGGACGCAGCCGGTCTTCGCGTCGCTACCGGCCGCCGGCGGCGGGACGGTGGAGTCCCTGACCGTCGACGGCGCGGATGTGCCGAGCCGTCCCACGTTGGGCTCGGGCGACGCGACGTTCAGCTTCACGGTCGGGTCCAACTCGATCGAGGAGCGGTACCACAGCTTCCTACTTGTCAATGGCATGAAGTTCGACATCGGTGGCGACTTCGCCAGCGAGCGGGTGGACGTCCCGGTTCCCAACGAATGGCTGGTTCCGGGGGACAACACCATCAGGTTCGTCACGGGTACGTTCCCCACCTCCTGCGGAAACAACCGGGACGACTACACGATCTCCAATATCGTCCTCACCGCGGCGCACGGCACGGCCGCCGGCCAGGGGCTGCAGACGTCGTACAGCATGGGTGACGGCAACTGTGGCTCGTCGACGACCGCGCTGCGCGAGGTCGACCTCGCGTTCTCCGTCGACGCGCCCGCGCGCGGGCTGCGCGCCGATCTGGACACCAGCCGGCTCGCCGACGGCCCTCACACGCTCTCCGCCACCTCGGGCACGGGTCAGACCGCCACGCGCACCCTCTTCACGGACAACACCGCCCCGACGATCTCGGCCAGCACGCCGGCCGCCAGCGTGACGATCAGGTCATCGGTGCCGCTGGATGTTCAGCTTGACGATGCCTCGGGCGTCATGTCCGGACCGGACGTCAAGCTCGACGGCACGCGTATCGAGCTGGGTGCCCTCGTCGGACCCGGGCTTTCCGCCGGTGAGCACACCCTCGCCGTCACGGGCACGGATTCGCTCGGCAACACTGCCACCCGCGAGATCGTGTTCCAGTCAGCGGGCATCCCGGACGACCCGACCGGCCTGTCGCCTGCATCGGGTGCCACCGACGTGCAGACGACGACGACTCTGGAGGCCAGGGTCGGTGAGCCCGATGGTGGTCCGGTGACCGCGACGTTCTCGCAGACCGAGATCCTCACCCCCGCTCAGGGGTGGCAGGGCTCCACCTCGTCGATCCCGACTACGCAGCGAGTCCCTGGTGAGCAGAACATCGGTGACACCAAGGTGCTTGCACCCGGTGACACCGGCGTGCTGGAGTCGCTGGCCGGTCGGGACGTGACCTACCAGCGGTTCGACGTCCAGGTGGAGGGCTCAATTGAGTCCCCGGTGCTGCGCTGGGAGGGCGTCATCGACCCCGCCCGGGTCGTCTCGCTACGTACGTGGAACCTGCAGACACAGCGCTGGGACGCGCTGGCTAGCCGCCGGGGTGCGGTCGAGGACTCCACTGTGCTGACGGCGACGGTGGGCCCGCACTACATCGACGAGCAGCAAGTGCACGTCCTGGTCACGGGCGAGGACCCGTTCGCCGACGACATCGACCCCGGCTCGAAGGACCACTTCGACGACCCGGCCGCCTACGACTTCTCGATCGTCCACTTCACCGACACCCAGTACCTCTCGGAGGGTGCCGTGGAGCAGGAGACCGCCGAGGAGCGTGCCGTCTGGGAGTCGGCGTACGCCGGCATCGTCGACTGGATCATCGAGAACGACGAACAGCGCAAGATTGCGTACGTCGCCCACACCGGCGACATCATCGAGAACAACATCCGCAAGCCTGCGACGCCCGAGCTTGAGGAACAGGTGGTCGGCGAGTTCGAGGTCTCCTCGAAGCAGCAGCGGGTGCTCGACGACGCGGGCGTCGCCAACGGCGTGATCGCGGGCAACCACGACAACCAGTCCGGCACGGAGAACGGCCCAGGCGCGATCTACAACCAGTACTACGGCCCCGACCGCTACGCGGCTGCGTCCGGTCGCTGGAGTGACGCGGAGTACGGCGGCCCGTGGCGTGAGGGAGACAACCAGAACCACTACGACCTGTTCTCGGCCGGCGGTCTGGACTTCGTTGTCGTGGGCCTGTCCTACGGCGTGACCCGGGACGAGGGAGAGTGGGCCGACTCGATCTTCAAGAGGTTCCCGGACCGCAACGGCATCCTGCTGTCGCACGACTACCTGGCGCCGTCGAGCAAACCGGACGGTCGCGGCGCGACGTTCTCCGCGCCGGACGGCTCGATGCTCTACAACACGGTGGTCCAGGACAACCCGAACGTGTTCCTCATCCTGGCCGGCCATGAGCACGGTGTGGGAACGAACGTGAAGCCCGAGGTCGGCGAGGTCGGCAACGGGGTGGTCGAGCTGCTGGCGGACTACCAGTTCTACACCGTGTCAGCGGACCGGCTGGGGCTCACGGAGGTCGGCGGCTACGAGCCGAACGCCCAGCTCCAGTTCGGCGCAAGCTTCCTCCGGATGCTCCAGTTCGACGTGGACCGTGGCGAAATGTCCGTGGATACCTACTCCCCGATGCTCGACGATTTCGGTGCCACCGAGTACGACGGCAACCACCGCTACAACGGGCTCGAGGACAACATGGTGCTCCCGGTCGATCTCACCAGCCGCACCACAAGCTTCAGCACCGATTCGGTGGCGCTCTACGCACCGGTCGGCGTGATCGGCGAAACCCAGGTCCCGTCGGGCGAAATGGCGTCGGTGACATGGCAGGGCCTCAAGCCGGGGACGGCCTACGCGTGGATAGTCACGGCGCAGTCGACGGGTGGTGGCACCACGTCGTCGCGGCCGAGCGTCTTCGCAACCCGCGAGCGGTGACCGTCCAGCGACTCCTCGGCCAGGCCGCTGTCCTCCTGGGCTCGATCGCCGTGCTGTTCGCGCCCGCCATCCCAGCGGATGCTCATGACTCGACGACGACCGCCTACGCCGAGGTGACGGGTACCGGCATCGACGTCGAAGCCGTCCTCGAGCTGGAGTACGACCTGCTCATGAAGTCGGCGTGGCTCTACGCCGAGGCATACCAGGCCACCGGGCGTGCCGAGCAGCTACGCCAGCTCGAACTGAACGCCGACGCGGTGGCCGCCTACATCGTCGACCGGTTCCAGGTCTCATACGACGACCGACTGTGCAAGGCCCGACCGTCCGGCCCGGCGGACGTGAGCGTCCGCAGCGGCAGGGCCTTCGCGGTGCTCACCTTCGCCTACGACTGCGACGGGGCCGCCGGCGGCGTCCACGCCATCTTCAGCGCGCTCTTCCCCGATGGCGAGAGTTTCGTCCACAGCACGAAGACAATCGTCCACTACGACGTCGGCGGCGTGCAGGGTTCGGCCGCCCTCGATGCCGCGCAATCCCAGCAGGAGATCAGCTCTACCGTCAAGGACTCGCCGACCAGTGACGGCGCGACCGTCACCCCTCGCGAACAGCGGCTCGTGCACCAGGTGGGGGCGTTCTTCGTCCTCGGCTGCGAGCACCTCCTACTCGGAGCGGACCACCTCCTGTTCGTGCTCGTCCTGCTCATCAGTTCGCGCGGGCTCCGGGACATCGTGACGGCCGCGTCAGCCTTCACCGCGGCGCACAGCGTCACCTTCCTGCTCGCCGCGGTCGGCGTGGTAGACGTGCTGGCGAATGTCGTCGAGCCCCTCATCGCGTTGTCCATCGCCGCGGTAGCCCTGCTCCACCTGGTCGGGCGGGGGGCCGTGGGCCAGCGGACGACACAGCTGCGGTTGCCGGTCGTGTTCGCGTTCGGACTGTTGCATGGGCTGGGCTTCGCTGGGGCGCTGGGCATCGACGCGCGCTGGTCGTGGGAGCTGCTCTGGTCATTGCTGGCGTTCAACATGGGGATCGAGGTGGTGCAACTGGTTCTGATCGCCGTCCTCTTCCCACTGCTCATGCTGCTGCGTCGAACCTCGGTGGGCGACCGGGCCATCGCCACGGTAGCCGTCGCGGCCGCAGCCATCGGCATGATCTGGTTTCTCGAGCGGACAGTTGGGGGCTGACCTGGGAACCGCGGACACCGGCTGAGGCAGGCTTCGGAATCAGTGTGGCTCGGTCGTCCAACGGCGCCTGGTACTCGTGCCATCCGCAGTGCGTATACCGCCCGGTTCGCTGGACTGGAGCATCTGGCCATCCCACAACAGTCGCGCATGGTCGCGACACCGTCTCCCTCCGAGCTCGTCGCAGTAGGTCCGTGCGCTCCGTAAACGTGTCTCGACAGCGTGCGTCCAGCTGCTCGGCCAGCCGCATGGCAACCTGCTCGTCGAAGCCGAACCGTCAGCGGATCACGCCCGCCTGCAACCGCGCGGGTTGAGGCTCGCTGCGGCGGTGAGATGCGCGAGCAACTCGCGCACCGTCAAACCCGGTGCACAGCGACGGCGTTACCCACTGCTCGTCACCTAGTCCCCAGCGTTGCCATTCGCCGCACGGCGTGTACGCGGCGAGATCCGACGTCGGCTGGCGAAGCTGCTGGTCACATGACGGATGCCCACTGCCTGTAAAACCGTCGGCTTCGCCTACACTGGTTCGAACCCAGTACCTGCCACACCCCTGGAAACGGCCTCTGACCTGCACGTTCAGGTCGGAGGCTTCTTCATGTCATACCCGGCTGGACCCGACCGGATCCGATGATCTACGGCCGCCTGCCCCTAAACGCCCCAAGGTCGGGGTGAGTCGGCGGGCCCCAGGCCGGGCCGCCACGTGAATGCGACGTCGCGTGTGTAGGGCTCCGCAGCTGCATGCCAAAGGAGCGGATGAAACATTCATCGGCTGGCAGCTGCTTCAGCCCGCGTCGCAGGCATGCCGTCGGGTGCGGGACTGATGCGTGCTGCTGAGCTGGCGACCCATGCTCGCGACCCGGCTTGACACCGCTGTCCCTTCGCCTGTCCCTCCTGATCGGCGATGTTTGCGCCGGTGAGAGGTGGTCGCGGGACAGGAGGGACAGATTTGGTGCGGAAGGCCTGTGCGGACGGGCAACGATGCGGGTGCCCGCGTCGGCGAGAACCCAGCCCAGTCGACGGATGCGGGAGCGCTGGCGCGACGGCGGCCGAGATGCGACACGGCGAGTCGGGAACGACGGCCGGGCCGTACGTGGACCCGAGGACGCTACTCCAGCCGCCACTACGTGTGAAGGCGGCGGGCAGCGTCGGCTGCTCACGTGGATCCGCCGTCACCGAGCTGTGTAGCCGCCGTCGACGGGGAGAGCGATTCCGGTGACGAAGCCTGCTCCTGGGCTGCATAGCCAGAGGACGGCGGCTGCGATCTCGTCGGGCCGGCCGAGGCGACCGATGGGCTGGTTCGCGATCGCCTCGTCGTGGTCGAGTTCGCCTTTGGCGATCATGTCGTCGACCATGGGGGTGGCGAAGGTGCCGGGACAGACGGCGTTGATGCGGATGCCGCGGGGCGCGTATTCGAGGGCTGCGCTCGTTGTTAGTCCGATGACCCCGTGCTTGGAGGCATGGTAGGCAGCACGGCCGGGCAGGCCGACGAGGCCGCCGAGGGATGAGCAGTTGACGATGGCGCCGCTGCCCTGGGCGCGCATGGCGGCCAACTCGTGTTTCATGCAGGCCCAGACGCCTCGTAGGTTGACGGCGTTGACGCGGTCGAAGATCTCGGCCGCCTCGTCGGCAGCGTCGGTGGGCGGTACCTGGATGCCGGCATTGTTGAATGCCATGTCGAGACGCCCGTAGGTGTCGACCGCGGTTCGGACGGCGGCGGCGACACTGGCCTCGTCTACAACGTCACACGTCACGGGCATGACGCGGTGACCGGCAGCGGTGAGGGCGTCGGCGTGCTGGGTCAGGGCGGCGGTGTTGATGTCAGCCATCACTACGGCCGCGCCGGCGGCGGCGAAGGCCTGGGTGGTGGCCAGGCCCATGCCGGAGCTGGCGCCGGTGATCAGGGCGACCTGCCCGGAGAAGTCGTAGGTCGGATTCACTGCGTCCTCCTGCACGACGTGATTCTGCTGCTGGGGTGGGCCGGGGTGTCAGTTGTCGAAAGTCGTGACGGTGGCGGTGATCGGGCCGTCCATGTCCGCGATGCGCTCGGCCGCGTCATCGTGCATGTGGCCCAGGACGACGATGCCGTTGTAGTAGGACTGGTCGCCGTAGTAGAGGACGAGATCGTTGCCGGGGGCGTAGTAGCCGACGTCACCGACGTCTGGGTCCGCACCGGCCGGCTGACCATCCAGGGACAACGGGGAGGGCAGCGGCCCTGTCTTTTCCACCGAACCGTGGTCGGTCATCTCGACGGTGAGCGGCAGTTGCGCAGCCAAATCGCGCGCGGCGGCGCTGTCGTCGAGGGTGGCTTGGAATCGCTGATCACGAATGGTGATGTGAATTCTCATTGCGCCCTCCTGAGTGCGGCGCGCCGGCTGTGAGCTGGGCCCAGCTGTTTCGCTACGGCCTGATGGTCCGGTGGTGGTTGTCGCCGTGGGTTGACCGGTGTGACCTGGGTCGTCGGGGGTGGTGTTGGGACCGCAGGCAGCCAGGATTAACGCGACGCACGAGGTCAGCACGACCGTGGCGGTACGGCGGACGGCTTTCATTGGTTCTCTCCGGCAGGTCGGGGCACGGGTCGAGGGTCGGATCGGTCAGACGGTGAGAAGGACTTTGGTGGCGGTGCGCTGGTCCATGGCTTGGTAGCCCTCGGCTGCCCGCTCCAGCGGCAGGGTGAGGTCGAAGACCTTGCCAGGGTCGATCTTGCGGTCCCAGATGAGCTGGATGAGTTCGGGCAGGTACTGCCGCACCGGGGCCGGGCCGCCGTGGACGTGAACTCCGGCCATGAACAGCTCATCACCGGGAATGGTGACGTCGTGAGAGACGCCGACGAACCCGACGTGACCGCCCGGCCTGGTGGAGTGGATGGCCTGCATCATGGCTTCCTGGGTGCCAACGGCTTCGATGACCGAGTGGGCACCGAGGCCATCGGTGAGGTCCTTGACCCGGGCAACACCGGCGTCCCCACGTTCTTCGACGATCTCGGTGGCGCCGAACTCCCGGGCGAGGGCCTGTCTGTCGGCGTGGCGGCTGAAGGCGATGATCCGCTCGGCGCCGAGCTGCTTGGCTGCAAGAATGCCGAGCAGTCCGACGGCGCCGTCGCCGACGACCGCCACCGTCTTGCCCGGGCCGGCCTCGGCGGCGACGGCGGCGAACCAGCCGGTGCCGAGCACGTCGGATGCCGCCATCAGCGACGGGATGAGGTCGGGGTCGGGCGTTCCAGGGGTGGCGACCAGGGTGCCGTCGGCTAGCGGGATGCGGGCTCGCTCGGCCTGGGTGCCGATGGTGCCCATCAGGACGCGGTTCACGCAGTAGGCCTGGTAGCCGGCTCGGCAGATCTCGCAGGTGTTGTCGGAGGCCCAGAAGGAACCGACGACGAAATCGCCGACCTTGATGTTGCGCACCTGTGGACCTACCTCCTCGACGACGCCGACGTACTCGTGGCCCATCACCTGGTGGTCGACGGGCTCGGCGCCTCGGTAGGGCCACAGATCGCTGCCGCAGATGCAGGTCGCCGACAAGCCGATGATCGCGTCGGTCGGCTCGATGATCTTCGGGTCGTCGCGGTCTTCCACCCGTACGTCCCCGGGCTTGTGCATGACTACTTGGTGCATCGTGCGCTCCTCTTAGGCGTGACGTCGTAACCCCGTGATCGGGCTACTGGGGTTGCCTGGCACCGGTGAAGGGCCACGTCTCGAGTGAACGTGGCCGGTCGCCGCGGTGGAAGTCCCTGTCGATGGGTGTACCCACAGGGCACCCTTCGCGATGACCGCCAGCAGACCGGTCGGACGCCTCGACTACGGAGTGGCGCGAGCGTGCGGGGCGGTAGCGGTCCAGGAGGCGAGGAGATCGAGGGCGCGGGCAGTGGATGAGGCGGGCTCGGCGACGTAGAGGGTGAGAGTCAGGCCAGGGTCGGAGATCAGGTCGACGCTTTCGTAGGCGAGTTCGAGGTCGCCGACGTCGCGGTGATGGAAGTGTTTGGTGCCGGCGCCGTGGTAGCGCACGTTGTGGCTGCCCCAGCGGCGGCGGAACTCCTCACTGCGGGTAGACAGTTCACCAACGAGGTCGTGGAGATCTTTGTCGTGGGGGTCGCGGCCGGCCTCGGTGCGCAAGATGGCGACGCAGGTGTCGGCGGCACCGTCCCAGTCGGGGTAGAAGTCGTGGGCGGCATCGAGGTCGAGGAAGGTGAACCGGGCGAAGTTGGGCCGTTCTACTGCACCACGGCCACCATTGGGATCTGCGACCGTGGTGTCGTAAAGGGAGGCGTGCATGGCGCGGCCGAGGTGGTTGCAGGCGAGCAGATCCATGCGGCCGTTGCGGACGATCGCGGCCGCTGTGAACCTGTCGAGTACCCATTGCAGGCTCGGGCGTGGCGTCCAGCGCTTTCCGGCGCGGCGGCGGGGACGCATCCCGGCGCTGGTGCCGTCGGCGGCGTGGGCCAGGTGGAACAGGTGGGCGCGTTCGGCGTCGTCGAGTTGCAGGGCGCGGGCGATCGCGTCCAGGACGGAGGCGGACACGCCGCCGAGCGCCCCGCGTTCGAGCTTGGCGTAGTACTCGACGCTGACCCCGGCGAGCGCGGCGACCTCGGCGCGGCGTAGACCGGGCACCCGGCGAGTGCCGACGTCGGGCATACCTGCCTGCTGGGGTGTGATCTTGGCTCGCCGCGAGACTAGGAACTCACGGACCTCGGCACGGTTATCCACAGCACCGACCGTACGACGCGTCCCGGCCGGCTGGGATGCCCTATCAGTACGCCCCTCGACAGAGACTCCCTCATCGGTTCCGCGCGGCGTTGACTGTAACCGGTCGAGCCGCGGACGGATCCCGCTCGACCGCCGCTGCCGGCTACCAAGCCATTGGACACCCGACAAAGTGGATCAATATCCCTCATCACTCAATACCGTGAAGAAGTAAAGGACTCGACAGTGACGACAAAGTCAAAGATCGCCTCGCTTGCACTAGGACTTGCACTTGCGCTTGCCCTCCTGACTTCTGCACCATCGTTCGCCCAGCAGAGCATGGCTTCACAGGGCACGGCTCCCCTCGTTGGCGCGTGGCGAATGGTCTCATTGGAGGTCGGCACCGAAGGGAACCTCGAACCTGTGCCGTACTCCGGCCAGATCGTCTTCACCAAGTCCGGCACCATGTCGGTTCAGGCCATGAACCCCGAGCCCGACGCTCCGGACACGCCGTACACGTTGAACGGCTACGAAGCCTTCTACGGGACCGTCTCTGTCGACCGATCCGCCGGCACGTTCGCCGTGACTGTCGAGTCGTCACTGGTGCGCGACCTGATCGGGCAGCGCCTGACCCGCGTCTTCGAAGTGTCAGGCGACACACTGGTCCTCACGCCGCCAGATCCAGCAGAAGGCTGGCGAGCCACATACGAGCGCATCTAGCCGGAACGGCGCCGCTCACCAGCGGGGCGGCCGAGCGGCGCTGGCCTTTGCGATCGCCTGCCCAGAAATGGTCAGGCAAAGGCACGCACGAGCCGCCTAACCCGTCACTGTCCCGAATGCGCCCCGAGAGGCTGCGTCGTGGAGACGTTCGTGCAGGTCAGGCGTGCCTGGGGGTCGGTGCCGTCGCGCCCATCCTCCTCGAGGGCCCGCTCGATGCGCTTCCTCGCGATCTCGTCCCGGCCCGCGACGCACCGTACGTAGACCCTCAGGAGGACCGCGACGCTGTGGCCTGCCCATGCCGCGACCTGTGCCGGATCGACGCCGACGGTGCGGGAGCGCGCGAGGAACGCTCGTCGGGTTCGATGACGAGCACCTCGGCACCCAGTTGTCGTACGCGGATGTGGGCATTCTCTTGGTCGCCGGTGTCGAAGACGGGGTTCGGCGAGAACGACATCCGCATCGACACGGTCAGCGGAGCGAAGTCATCCCGACCCAAGCTGGACTGTGCGCTTATGGGTCGCGCCTTCGGCGCCGTTGCTGGATGAGCGATCCTGCGACAGATGATGCGAGCAGCAGTGCAAGACCGATCTTGATGGTGGTGGTCGCGATGGCACCCCAGTTAGGGGGCCAGTCCGGCTCGGGAAAGTCTCGCGACGGCCGCTGGAGCAGCGCTGTCGCGAACCTGTACTCGTCGGAGGCTTGTCCGAGGGGTAGCCGAGTTCTCACCGTGCCGCGATCGACGTCAAGGACCTGGAGCGACCTGTCTGGTACGTCAGTCTCCGATTCAGCTCCCAATGCCTGAGGTTCGACATGGAGCACCACGATGCGCGAGTCGTCCAACCACGCTGCGACCTGGTTCAGTCCGGGTCTGTCGATATTCAGGCGGGAGTCGTTGCGTGGGTCGATCACAACGATGGGCGCGTCCTCGTTCAGGTCGTCGGATCCGATGGCGATCCGTGCACCGGTCGGGGACCACGCGGCAGTGCCCATTGGTCGTCCCAACTCCACTCGAGTGAGCTGCGGGCGGCTCTTGGGATCCCACAACCACGCGAAGTCGAACCCGACGACGCCGACCCGGCCGTCATCGCTGACGGCGGGGCTGCCGTCGGCTCGCGGGAAGGGGATCACCGTCGCCGATCCATCGTGGACGTCGAGCCGTTCAATGCGCATCTGACCATCGGCGCTGCTGCCGTCCCACACTTTGTGGTTCGTGAGCGTGTAGGTGAGGAACCTGCCGTTGGGTGACCAGGAGACCTGGCCTGCCTCGACACCTTGACCACCGGGTCTGGCATAGCGCCGCACCTCACCGGTCATCAGGTCCACGACGGCAACTCCGCTGGGGACGCGGGGGTTGTCGTTCTCGGGCACTGCAGCGTGCCAGGCGTAGGCGAGCTTCGTGCCATCAGGGGAGAGCGCCATCATGCGGTGCTCGATCATGTAGGCGAACTCGATCAGGCCTGGTAGGCGCACCCGGCGATACTGGCCGTCCACGGCGGAGACGAGCACAACTGCCTCGGAATCGCCGTAGTACGCCGCTGCCACGGGTCCTATCGCGAGGTTGTCCTCCACGCCGTTGACGTGCTCGGGGACGCGATAGAGGCGCGACGGCATGGCCGGGACGTCGTTCTCAGTTACGGGTGTAACGAGGTCGGTGCGCCACTTGCCGTCGGCGCTCAGCACCGATATGCCCGCCACGATCAAAACCACGAGGGCCACCGCGCCCCCGGCGACCAGCATCCGGTCGCGGCGTCGGGCCCCCCTGGCGCGTCGGAACAGGTCGTGGTCAACACGCGGCCGGGGAGCGTCGTCGGCGAGCCGTTCGAGTAGATCATGGAGTCGTTCGGTCATTCCGGCTCACCTCCGGCTCCCACCACTCGGCCAGATCGGGTGCCAGCACCCGCAGACGGGCCAGGGCCTGCCGGGTGAGTGACTTCACCGTGCCGACGCCGATGTCGAGCACCGCCGCGGTCTGCCGTTCGGTGAGGTCTTCGTAGAAGCGGAGAACCAGCACGGTCCGCTGCCTAGGCGTCAGCCGTGCGAGCGCTTTGGCCAGGGTCACCTTCATGGCGACGTCGGCGTCGGTCGTGACACGGTCGTCGGATAGCTCGTCGTACGCCGACTCGCGGACCCGTCGGCGGCGCCAGCGCGAGACGCTCTCGTGGTACATCACCCGCCGTACGTACGCCTCGTGGGCGCCATCGATCCGACTCCACCGCCGAGCAGCATTGAACAGGGAAGTCTGCAGAAGATCCTCCGCCAGTTGCGCGTCGCCGGTGAGCAGATACGCCGTCCGCATCAACGCCTGAGAACGGGTCGACACGAACACGTTGAACGCCTCCTCCTGCGTGATCTCCACCGGCACCTCCCCTCACAGACCTAGACGACGTCACCCCGCCCGCCGGAGGTCACCGGCACGGAGAAAATTGCGACACGACACAGAACCTGACGATGGGAGGCTCGCTGCAGGCGCCGGTCCTGAGCCATGTATAGCGGCACCAGCCCGGGCTTGGCAGGGTCGGCGCCCTGAACCCAGTCACCGGCTTCGTTGAACCGGAGGCCGCTCACGGTACGGCAGGGGCGGGCAAGTCGCCACATGATGCGGGGAGCAGTAGGTGGATCGGTCCGGCAGCCCAGCGGAACCGAAGGTGACGAACCGCACGCCTGTTGATCTTCATCGGCCGTGTGGGTTCTTCAGCGGGCTCTGGCGGGCTGCGCGGCGCAACAGGTAGAGGGCCACCGCGATGGGTGCAAGTAGCAGAATCACCAGCAGCGGGGTGCCGAGCCACTCCGGTAGAGCAAATCCACTGCAGGACCGTGTAAGTATCTCGGTCGTCTGTGGCTTTCCTGCTTCGTCAAAGTCCGTGTCGATGTATTCCGTGCAGGTTTTGGTCACAATCGATTCTGAAAGCCACACTGCCGCCAGGCCGCCTGGCCATACGAGGGAGCCGAGAAGCTTGTCGAGTACCGACCACCGGGTTGATACCCACGTCATGACGGCACCGGCAATCCAGCCGACGCCGAGCAGGAATCCGCCGCCGAGCAGAAGGATGACCGCGATCATCTCGAAGACTGGAGTCCTGGTATTCGCCGGAGGCGGGCCTTCATCGGCCGCGACTGGTCTGGCTCCGTCCGCGGGGGCGCCTGAGTCTATCGCTTATAGGACGATGTGCTCTGGATCGCCGAGCCGTTCGACGGCTTCGCGTGCTCGACGATCGTCATTGGGGGCAAGGGTGGTCTTCACCTCGTCCAGGTGCTCGCGGATCTGGGACAGCAGCTCCTCGCGCCGGCTGGCCGGGAGCTTCTGCGCGGCACCTTCTAACCGGCGGAGGTAGTCGTCGAAGACGGTTGCGGCGTCGTTCATGTCAGCTCTCCGTTCGACCTGCCAGGAATAGGTCAACACCGTCGCGGAAGCGAACCCACTCTTCGGCGAAGTCGTCCAGCGAACCCCGGCCAGCACGGGTCAGTCGGTAGTAGCGCCGGGGCGGACCAGCCGAGGACTCCTGCCAGGTCGTCTCAACCAGTCCCTGTCGTCGTAACCGCGCGAGCAGCGGATAGATCGTCCCCTCACTCGTCACCATCCCGTCGACCGCGCCGAGTACCCGTACGAGCTCAAAGCCGTAGCGTTCCCGGTCGCGGAGGACGGCGAGGACGCAGTAGGCCAAAGTGCCGCGCCGCATCTGCGTGAGCACATTGCGTGCACCGCCTGGTTCCATGCGTCGCATAGTAGCGTCGGGAGGGTCCGGCGGTGTCGCGGTAGGCGTATTCGGCGACAGGTTGGCCGGCGAGGTTGCCGTGTCCGATTGGGGAACCACAACCGTTCGTGCCTAGGGCAAGAGGGCGACCTGTTGATCGGCTGGGGGTCTGCGCACGTACCGCGGTCGTCGACGTCGAAGACGCAGCCGCCGCCCTGCAGACGGGACGCGTCGGAACGATCCCGGCTGCCGGCCTGCCTACGGACGAGATTCGCGTCGAGGGGCTGCGGTTCACCTACCCGGGCGGGGGCTCGGTCGTCTATGACGGGTTGGATCTGCGGATCGAGGCGGGCCAGTCGTTGGCGATCGTTGGTCTGAACGGTGCGGGCAAGACCACCCTGGCCAAGCTCATTGCCGGCCTGGAACTTCCGCAAGCGGGGCGGATCAGCGTCGACGGCATCGACCTGGCCGATCTCGACCCGACCTCGTGGCGGCGTAGCGTGGCGGCTATCTTCCAAGAGTTCGTGCATTACGACCTGCCAGCTTGGGACAACATCGGCTTCGGCGCAGTCGAAGCGCTGCACGATGCCGATGCCGACCAGCGGGCGGCCGAGGCCGCAGAACGGGCGGGCGCGGGAGGGATTCTCGCCCGATTGCCCGACGGGCTGGCCACACCATTGTCGCCGGGGTTCGCCGGCGGGGTGGACCTATCTGGCGGGCAGTGGCAGCGGATCGCGCTCGCCCGGGCGATGGCCGCGGTGAGGGCCGGTGCGAGGCTACTGATCCTGGACGAGCCAACCGCGCAGCTGGACGTGCGCGCCGAGGCCGACATCTACGACCGGTTCCTCGACCTGACCCGTGGGTTGACCACGATCGTGATCAGCCACCGGTTCTCCACCGTCCGCCACGCCGACCGGATCGTCGTCCTCGACGCCGGCCGCATCAGCGAGGACGGCCGCCACGACGAACTGATCGCCGCAGGCGGTGAGTACGCCCGGCTGTTCGACAGCCAGGCCATGCGCTACACCGACTCGGCACCGACCCCGGAGCACAGATGACTGCTCATATCCGATCCGTCAGCCTGATCCGTACCGCGTCGGTGATGCTGCGGCTGGCCTCGACCGCCGATCCGCTTCGCGCGGTCCTCGCCTTCGTGTTGTTAGGGCTCCAGGCGCTGGTCGCGTCGCTGTTCGCCTGGTGGCTCAAGCTGTTGCTGGACGCCCTGGCCCCGGTCGACCCGGACCGGATCGTCCTGGCAGCGGCGGGTATTGCCGCGTCGATCGCCGGTGGCGCAGTGCTGAACTACACCGGCGAACGAGTGCAGATGGTCCTGCGTGAAAGCACCCGCACCGAGGTCGACCGACGCCTGATCGACCTCGTCGGTGGCGCGCCTACATTGGAGATCCACGAAACCCCCGCGCATCTGGACCAGCTCCAGACCCTCCAACGCGATAGCTGGCATCTCGGCCAGGTCATCCCCACGCTGCTGGGGTTCTTCACCACCGGAATCCGGATCGTCATCGCTGCCGGCCTGCTCTGGGGCGTGCACCCGGCACTCCTGCTGCTGCCTCTGTTCGGCCTACCCGCGCTCCTACTCAGCTCCAAGACCGGCGGGCTGTTCCGACTCGGCAACGACCGCGCCGCCGCGCCGGCTCGGATGGGCCATCATCTCTACGAGCTCGCGACCAACGGCGGCCCGGCGAAAGAGGTCCGCCTCTTCAGGCTCGGCGATGAACTCACCGCCCGGTTCCACCGCACCCAGCTCGAGGTCCAGCGCATCCACCGGCACGTCAACGCCGTCGGACAAGGCCTCGGACTCGTGGGTCGGGTCACCTTCCTGATCGGCTACTTCGCCGCCATCGCGTTCGTCGTCACCCTTGCAGTCAACGGCCAAGCTACCGTCGGGGACACCGCGCTCACCGCCGTCCTCGCCGGCCAGGTCCTCGGCCTGGTCACCGGCTCTGCCGACATGATCCAGCTTGGATTCCGCAACATCGCCACGGCTGGACGGTTCGTCTACCTCTCCGACGTCGCTCGGAGTACACACCGACACATCGACCCGGCCACCACAACTCCGGACCTGCTCACCGACGGGATCCGACTCGACCACGTCTCGTACCGCTACCCCCTTGCAGCCACCGACACCCTGCACGACGTCAACCTGCACTTGCCGGGCGGCGCCACCATCGCCATCGTCGGGGACAACGGTGCAGGCAAGACCACGTTGGTCAAACTGCTGGCCGGTCTCTACCAACCCACCCACGGCCGGATCAGCATCGACCGGGCGGATCTGGCCGCACTCGACCCCGACCGGTGGCGGCAACGCGTCTCCGCCGGCTTCCAGGACCACGCCCGATTCGAGTTCCTCGCCCGGGAAGCCGTCGGCATCGGCGACCTGCCCTCCATCGGCGACCCACGTGCAGTCGCCGCAGCACTCGACCGCGCCGGCGCTACCGATGTTCTCCACACTCTTCCCGCCGGCCTCGACACCCAACTCGGGCCCAACTGGCCTGGCGGCACCGACCTGTCCGGCGGACAATGGCAGAAGATCGCACTCGGCCGTGCCATGATGCGTCGCCACCCGCTCCTGCTACTTCTCGACGAGCCGACCGCGGCGCTGGACTCCGACACCGAACACCGCCTCTTCGAACGCTGGACCTCCGCAGCGACGCAGCTGCGACACGACACCGGCGCCATCACCATCCTGGTTTCCCACCGCTTCTCCACCGTCCGCATGGCCGACCACATCATCGTCCTCGACCGCGGCCGCATCACCGAAACCGGCAGCCACGACCAGCTCCTCGCCCACGGCGGCCTCTATGCCGAACTCTTCAACCTCCAAGCCCGCTCCTATCGGTAGCGCATCGTGCGCCCGGCGCCCGAAAGCCGGACGTGCTTCGGGTGGTGTCTCCTGCGATAAATGGCGCGTCTTCGTGCAGGATCGAGCCGCGGAGGGACCAGAAACTATGGAGCGGTGTGACGTAGCGAACGTCCGGTCAGGACGCTCCCAGCTCGGTGAGCGCGTGGCGCAGGAAGACGGTCGCCCGGTCTGTGAACTGCTCCGGATTGACGATGACTCCCTGCAGTCGGTAGCCCCTGAGCACGCGTGTCATTTTGCGGAGGGCGTCGAGCCCCAAGATGAGGTCGAAGACCGGGAGGTCGGCCGGTTCCGCACCAGCGATGGCGGCGTAGTGGTGGGTCAGCCGGTCGGCGGCGGCGGGCCCGAGGAGGAGGGCCATGTCCACCCGACAAGTGGCAAGGTCGAACGATGCCGGGCCGAGCCGGGACTCGCACCAGTCCGCGATGCCGGTGAGCTGGCCGCGGCACCACAAGGTGTTGCCGGGGTGGAAGTCGCCGTGGATCAGGACCGGCTGCCAGGACACGCCGGGAAGGTGGCGCTGGATCGCCGCGACGGTCCGGTCGGTCAAAGGGCTCGGACTGCGTAGCTTGGGCGGCCGCCAGGTCTGGACCCACGACGGACGCAGGAGCGGGCCCTCGGCGCCGGTGGTGTCGGTGTCGTGGATGGCGACGAGTGCGTACGCGAGCTGCTGGATCCACCCGTCGACGTCTCGGGGATGGAGGTTCAGGCGCCCGGGCAGTCGGGTCATGGCAAGTGCCGGCATGTCGAACCAGCGGCCCTCGGTGTCGAGGGCGAGCGGCCGCGGCACCGGAGCGTTTACCCGCTGCGCGAAGCCAAGCCGCTCCCACTCGAACCGAACCGCATTGCTACGCCGACGCCGGAACCGCTTGACGACGACTGACCCGTCGGTGGTCTCGATCGCGAAGGTCTCGGCGGCCATGCCACCACCGATGCGGCAGCCCCCGCGTACCGAGGCACATGGCACGGTCTCGGCGACCACCGCCGCCCACCCGGGGTGATCGCTGGCCATCAGGTCGCGCGTCACGTGGCAAGCTGCATCTCCGCGGCGCGGAGATCTCGCTCGATGCGGTCGGGTCTGTGTGGGAAGCTTTCGATCGATCCGTGCAGGCCGTGAACCGCCCTGTGCGCAAGGTAGGTTCGTAGCAATGCTGGTTCGATCATGGTGGCGAGCACCTCCTCGAGCCGATCGGATGCCGCGTCGTGTCCTTCGTGCCAACGCCCATCGCCGGCGAGGTAGCCGCGCATCCCGAGTAGCGCGTAACGTCGGTCGCCGCGGTCTGCTCCGAAGTTCCAGTCCACGATGCCGCTGATCTGTCCTTGCTCGTCGAAGAGCAGGTTGCCCAGGGAGTAGTCGGTGTGGATGAGATCGTCGCCGGTCATGGCGTAGAGCTCACCACCATCGATCTCGTAGAGCCGCTTGAGTACGCGTCTCGTGCGGTCGCTGTACTGGCCGAGCGTCTCCTCCCATCGGTGGCCGCCACCATCCTGGGTCGGAAAGGCGGCAGACGTCGGTATGTCGAGCCGGCCGGCAAGCAGATGTGCGAACCGCTCGTTCGTCTCCACCACCGCGTCAATCACACGTGCGTCGATCCGAGTTGCATGCCTGCCGGGAAGGCGCTCCTGGACGATGGCCACAAGGCCGTCGGAGAGCTGCACGACGAGCTCATGTCGAGCAACCGGCAGCCCAGCCGCCTTGGCAAGGTTCACCGCTTCAGCCGTCTGACGCATCCGGGCCAACGGCAGCTTGGACCTGCTGATCGCACCGTCGCGGCCATCGGGCCAGCGAACGAACGCCGCACTGCTCACGCCTCCCTCTTGCTCGGCCAAGCCAACGAGCTCCAGTCCGCAGCCGCAGCGCTCGTTGATCTCGACCACTGCGGCTGCGGGTGCCCAAGGATTCTCGGAGATCCTGAACTCAAGCCGATGCTCAGTCATGCCGGCTCCCGTCGCAGAATGGTGAGCATCCGACGGTTACACGGACCACTAGCTGGACGCAACCGACAACCATCCGAGGGCTTGACGCATGCGCGCGGCCCGGACCCGGCGTACGTTGGCGGATCCGCAACGGACACGCGTCCGAGCTGATCGTTAGGTCAGCTGGTCAGAGCGGCCGGCTTCGATGCGTGACCACTGGGCGATGGGGCGTCCGTTCGTACGCCAGGTATCGGGATTCTCGGCGCTGTACCAGGGTTGGGGCCAGCCGCCGGGGGACTCCTCCCACGCCTCCTGGCGCCCGTAGACGGTCATGTCCTGCAGCCCGAGGGTGGGGGCCATGATCTCGACACCGCGACCACCGGTGTAGTACGTCTCGAACACCCGCTCCCCGTCCCGGACATAGCAGACGAGATGGTGTGTCTGCCAGTCGCGACCCTCCAGGAGTCGTGGCGCGGTCTTCTCGGCCGAGTACCACGGCATATCCAAGCCCAGGAAGTCCCGGTAACGGACGCTTTCGGCGTACGGGCCCTTGCAGAGGACGGCGTAGGTGATGTCGCGGGAGTGGAGGTAGGACAGCTCGCGGACCTGGCAGTTGAAGAACGTGCACCCCTCGCACTGCTCCGTGGCGGGCTGGTCGGGCCACCAGGCGTGGAAGTAAGCGATCAGCTGCTTGCGACCTTCGAAGACGTCGAGGATCGGGATCGGCCCGTGAGCACCGATCACCTCGATGGTGGCGTCGATCTCCACCATTGGCAGCCGCCGCCGCGCCGCCGCGATCGCGTCCCCTTCGCGGGTGTGCGCCTTCTCCCGTGCGAACAGTGCCTCCCGCGCCTCCTGCCAGGTCCTTCTGTCCACCACAGGCGGGAGGCCCGTGCTGGTTGGTTGGTCGTTCATGATCGCCTCCATGCATCCGTTGCGGTTTACCCACCGACGAACGGGGCTATACGGGATTCGACATCTGGTGGCTCACATTTTCATGTGCCATGGCCCAGACCGAGCGTGCTCCCATTACCCACGAGAACGGCAGGGGGGAACCCTGCTCTTGGCGTCGGCCAGCAGTGGCCGCTCGTCAGCCGCCGCCTGGTGCGTCATTTGGCTGGCCGCCAGTGATGGCCCGCTGCTCCTGGTCGACGATCTCCCCGAACTCCTGGAGTGGGCCGGCGTCACGACAATGCGCTGGAACCGCAACGACCAGTACCCTCACCGGGAATTCTGGAGGCGCGAGGCGCTCAAGCAGCTTCGGGCAGCACTCGATCGCCAAAGCCTGAATTGAGCCCACCCGCACCTCGGGTGAGGCTCCCGTCGGACAAAACCCTCTGGTCCTTGGGCGGCCGGCTTGTTGGAATGGCCGCATGTCGCCGCTGGGCTCGTATGTGGAGTGGCAGCTCGCTCAGGCGAGTACGCCTCGCTCGGTGCTGGTCGAGCTCGTACGTCATGCCGTGGGAGCCCGGATCGACCGGCTGGACCGGATCGTGGAGGGGTACTCGAACGAGGTCTACCGGGTGCGATGTGTCGACAACCAGGATGTCGTGGTCCGGATCCTCCGCTTCGATGATGTCACGACTCCGGCCCGCTCGGCCGGCGAGGCTCGGGCGATCGAAACGGCCCGTGCCGTCGGCGTGCCCGTCCCGGAGATCCTGCTGCTGGAGACGGTCCAGATGGACGGCTCGGAATTTCCCGTGATGGTGCAGCGCACCGTGCCCGGCCGCCCGCTCGGCGACGTCGTTGATCGACTCTCGATGCGGCAACGCCACGGGGTCCTCGTAGAGATCGGCGGACTGATAGCACGCATGAACGCAGTCGCTGTCCATGACGGACCTGACTGGCCCACCGTCATGGGCACCGAGTTGGCTCGCCGATACGAGGATGGGGACAAGATCCTCGCCGCCGGGTTTACGGTCCCCGAGTTCGATCGGATGCTCGACCTGGTGGACGGATACGTCCGTGCGTTTCCTTGTGAGCAGTGGGTGTTGTGTCATGGGGACCTCAGCCCGAAGCACATCTTCGTGACAGGTGACGGTACGGACGGCGCGACCGTACGGGTCAGCGGGATCATCGACTTCGGCGACTGGCTGCCCGGTGCCCCGGTCCACGACCTGGCCGTGCTCCGAGTTCGCGACCCGCGGCTGGACCTGCCACCGCTCCTGGCCGGCTACGCCGCGCCGACAGACGAGACGTACCGGCGACGGTTGGACCTCCACACACTGATCATCGCCCTGGGATCGCTCGCGATCGGCGTGACTGAAGGCGACCGGGCCTGCATCGAGCGGATAGGCCACCTGATCCGCACCCTGATCACCGAGCGCTTGTCGTGATCGCCGATCGCAGCGCAGGCTCCGCGGTCAAGTCACGGCGGACCGTCCCCGTCACGGCAGGAATGTGGCGAGCGTTTCGGGGTCTCGGACGACCGCGGTGGTGGAGTCGTCGGCGGTGAGGATGGGGCGTTGGATGAGGATGGGCTGGGAGACCATCGCTTCGATCCACGCCTCGCGGTGAGCGGCGTCGCGGGGAAGGTCACGGAGAGGTTGGGCAGCAGGCTCGTTGTGCCGAACGAGATCCCAGGGCTCGAGTTTCATCCGCGACAGGACATCGTTCAACTCGTCCGCGGTGGGCGGATCGTCGAGGAAGCGGCGAACCGTGTAGACGACCCCGGCCTCGTCGAGGGCCTTGGTGGCGGCACGGCACTTCGAACATGCCGGGTTGATCCAGATCTCCACAGCTGAGGTCCTCCGGGGTCAGCAAGGTGAGCAAGGTGTCGGGTCGGCTTCGAGAAGCATCAGTACCAGCAACCCGCCGTGAATCGCCAGCCCGGCGCCTCACGACACCAGATGGCGGCGCATGCCGGCCCCACAGCGTCGATGTGCGGGGCGTGACCCGCAGCAGGGCCTCCAGTGAGCCGATTCAGGACGTCTGACGGGCCTACTTCGACGTCGGCGTGGACATTCCTGGTCGACCTCCTGACACTGTGTCCTGGCGCGCATGCCGCGGCGCTCGCGTGCACAGGGACACCAAGCCTGGAGGTACCTCATGCAGAAACGACTTCGGTTCAGGTGTGGGGTATCCCTCCTAGCCGCAGCGGCACTGACAGCGATTCTGGCTCCCACTGCCGCATCGGCGACCGGTCCAGATCCGCGGTCGACGGACCCCATGCCGGGGACGTGCATCGGGTTCCCGACGGGAAGGGACGTCGTGGTCGAGGACGCGACAGCCAACGTCGAGCTCACCGAGGCGTGGCGGGAGTTCGGCAACAGCGGTGGGGGCTGGGAGAACGAAGGCGGCTGGGCCGCGGCTGACGGCACCTATTCGACCCTCCTGCCCGGGAAGCAGGTCGTCTGGCTGTTCAACGACACCTGGCTGGGCCCGGTCAACGACGATGAGAGCCTCGGCGACTCGCCTGGACTCGTCAACAACTCCGCCGTCCTGGGCGGTCGTGACGGTCTGCCCGACCTCACCATCACCGGCGGAACCCGGGATGATCCGACCTCCCTTGCCGGCCCGCTGTGGCAGTGGAACGGTGATGGCATCGTCGACGACGGCAAACTGCAGGTCTTCGAGTACGAACAGGGCCCCACCGACGATCCGCCACCGTTCAACTTCGCATGGATCGGCACCACACTGGTCACGTTCGACAAGGACTTCGACATCGATGCCGTGACAACGGTGCCGATGGATGGTGACGTCGCCTGGGGCGTCGACGTGGTCCGCTGTGGACAGTTCCTCTACATCTACGGTGTCGAATCCGTCTGGCTCGACAAGCACATGCACGTCGCCCGCACCCGCGTCGGCCATCTTGCCGACATCGACTCGTGGACGTACTTCACCGGCGAGACGTGGACCAGCGATCCCGGCGCCTCGGCGCGCGTTGCCCGGGAGATGGGTGCGTCGTACAGCGTGACGCCGGTGGAAGGCAAGTGGGTGCTGACCACCTCCGACTCGCTGCTCGGGGACACCATCTACGTCTCAGTCGCAGACTCACCGACCGGACCGTTCGACGGTCGCCAGGCGGTATATGTCGCGCCGGAGGCGCATTCGGGTGAAGGCTTGTACGCGCCGTACAACATCGCCGCGCACCCAGCCATCAGCAAGCCGGGCACGCTGACGATCTCGTACAACGTGAACGCGTCCGGTGGGCTCGACGTGATCAAGAGGAACGCCAACTTCAACCGCCCACGGTTTGTCGACATCCACCTCATCACGCAGTAAGCGCACCGGGCCATCCGCCGCGGCTCACCATTCGACGGGTGTCGCGCGGAGTCCGTCGACAAATCGGAGTGCGGAGCAGCGGGTCCTGAACCACACTGCCAACGATGAGTACCTATGTGCGACTGCGGTCGTGGTTCACCCATGACCCAGCCCAGCCTGGTCGCCTCTCACAGGTTGCCGACGAACTCCGCGAACTCGTGGGCAGGTCCGCCGCTGCTGGTGACACACCGATTCTCCACGGTCGCCGCCGCCGACCTCGTTGTTGTCATCGACCACGGCCGCGTCTCGGAGATCGGCACGCATGCAGAGCTCATGGCCGCCGGTGGCCACTACGCCGAGCTGTACCATCTCCAGGCACGTGGCTACCAATAGGCCAGCCGAGGTCGCGCATCACCACCGGGAACCCGACGAGTCACGCTGCGTCGGCCAGTCACGGCGATTGAGGGAATGATCGGATGAAGATTCTCGGGGCGGGACTGAGCAAGACCGGTACGACCTCCCTCGCTCGCGCGTTGGGCATCCTCGGATATGAAACTCTTCACTGCGACCAGCAACGGCTGAACGACATCATCTACGGCGTGGATAACGATCCGAACTTCCGACTGTACGACGACGTGGACGCTGTCACCGACCTGCCAACCGCCTACTTCTATCGTGAGCTGGTAGATGCCTATCCAGACCTGCTCGTGATCCTCACGGTACGACCTGAAGATGCGTGGTGGCGAAGCGTAGGACACCATTTCAACCGCGCGCACCCGGTCACTGACCCGGTGAGAGACAAGTTTCGGTGGCGGCTGCGCAACCTCGCGTACGGATCGCCGGTGGCACACGAGTTCCTGTTCAGGAAGCGCTTCCGCGAGCACAATGAAGCGGTGATCGGCACGGTAGATCCCGAGCGGCTGTTGGTCCTGGACATCACCACCGTCGACGGGTGGGAGAAGCTGTGCGGATTCCTGCGCGAGCCGATTCCGGGCATCGAGTTTCCGCACGAGAACAAGACGATGGGCACACCCAGCAGTTAGGGGTATTGAGGCTCTTACGTCTCAAGCTGGCGACGGAAATGGTAGTCACGTTGTCCTGGAGGACGGTTTTTCCACTAATGCGCCGTCGTCCACTTCCAACTGCTGGGTATTTCGTGACCGAGGAGATCCTCGAAGCCGCGGATGTCGGGGAGCAGTCGCTCGGCAAGCCGGTCGCGGAGTTCGCGCGGGATCGCGGAGTCGTCGGCGCGCGCACGTCGGGTGGTGAGGAACCGAGCCAGCCCGGTGCGTTGATCAGGTCGCCACCGCGGAAGGAGCTTGACCTGACGTCGCGGCAGCCACTGGAGATCGTGCAGGCGCGGGACGGGCTTGTCTATCGAACGGTGGTCGTGATGCCGCTTGTCGAGGTCGACCGCGGCGGGATCGACGGCGAGGTGGGCGAACACCGCGCTCAGCACCTCACGCGGTCTGTCGCGAAGCACCTCGCTCGCGACCACGAGGACCTGACTCCGATCGAAGTGATCGAGAAACGCCGCGAGTTGGAAGCCGTACAAACTTGGCCCGATATAACGCTCATCCAGCAGAGCTTCCTTCGCGCGGCGCCTCTCCCGCCCGGCCGAGACTTGGTGCATGTACATCGAACGCATGCGAGCGATGGGGTCGCGCACCACGTAGACGAGACGCGCCTCGGGAACGACCTGTGCCATCCGCTCGGGCACGCCGCGATAGACGTGGGCCCACGTATAGCACGGAGAGCACTCCCCGATCGCAAGCGCGCTGTCGGCGTCGTCAAAGAGAGACTCGTACCAGCCACGGCCGCGGCGCCAGTTGTCCTCAGCTACGAAGAAGTTCGGTTCGCCGAGCATTCCGCCGCGACCCACGAAGACGTCGGGATGCCCATCAAGGTAGTGACGAAGGCTCGAGGTGCCCGCCTTCATCGCCCCGATCACCACAAAACTCGGCAGGCTCATCGCGCCTCACGATCAGGTGGCTGACGAGTGGTGATCTGCATGGCGACCTGCTTACCAGTGGAGAGTCGCTCTCGCCAACGATTTGACCTGGCGCTCACGGTCAACGCACCAGTCGGGCATCCGACGAGCGGCTCGCTACCGTCGACTCACGCCATTTGCCTCCCGATGGTGCGCTCGCACGTGAGTTGACCTGGAGCGCGCTCGAAGTCATAGCGTTGGCTCGACCCAGGTTGACTACAGAAACGAGGCGTTGTCCCTATGGAATATCGTCTGCTCGGCCGATCCGGACTGAAAGTGAGCGAGCTGTGCCTTGGCGCCATGTACTTCGGCGGCCCCAGTGATGAGGAGACCAGCTTCGAGATCCTGGACGAGTTCGCCGATCAGGGTGGAAATTTCATCGATACCGCCAAGGGCTACACCGAAGGTCGGTCGGAGGAGGTGCTCGGGCGCTGGCTCGCCCGGCGCGACCGGGACGACTTCGTCATCGCCACCAAACTGCTGGGGAGATGGACAGGCGGTCCGGCCAACACCGGCCTCAGCCGCAAGAACATCTTCTCCTCCGTGGACGCCAGTCTGTCGAGGCTGGGCACCGACTACATCGACCTCTACTACACCCACGCCTGGGACGAGACCACACCCATCGCTGAGACGCTGTCGGCGCTGAGCGACCTGGTGACGGCAGGCAAGATTCGCTACATCGGAGCCAGCAATCTCGCCGGATGGCAGTTGCAGAAAGCGCTGGACCTCAGCGAACGCAACGGCTGGGCCCGCTACGTCGCACTGCAGCCGCTCTACAACCTGCTGGACCGAGAGATCGAGTGGGACTCCCTGCAGGTGTGCCTTGCCGAGGGCCTCGGCGTACTGCCCTGGAGTCCCTTGCGGGCCGGGTGGCTGTCGGGCAAGTTCAAGCGCGACGCGCCGCGTCCGCAGTCCAGCCGCGTGCAGGACAGCTCGGACATACCGTTCGACATGTCCTGGGAGCAGTACAACAACGAACGGACCTGGACCATCCTCGAAGCGGTCGAGAAGGTCGCAGCCGAGACGGGACGATCGGTGCCACAGGTTGCCATTCGTTGGCTGATGCAGCAGCCGGGCGTCACCGCCCCCATCATCGGCCCACGAACGATCGAACAGGTCCGCTCCAGTCTCGGCGCCAGCGGATGGAGCCTGAGTGACGAGCACCAGGACCTGCTCGCGCAGGTCAGTACGCAACCCAAGCCGTACCCGTTCAACCTGTTGGACTACTTTGCTCCCGGGCGCGGCTGAGCGAAAGCACCGACTGGGCGCCTTGGGGCCTACGCTGGTCGCAGAAGTTCGAGGTCCTCACCCCAGCTGTCCAGGACGTCGCCGGGTGTCGACGGGGCCGAGCTCGAGCCGCTCCGTCAGCTGTGGTATCCCTCGATTTCGACGAGGCGGCTGTAAGTGTGGTCGTTGGTGTCGTGGATGACGATGCGCAACGTGTCAGTTTCGACCGTGGTGAATTGGCTTTCGTCCACGCCCGTCACGTTCCCGCGTACCTGGGCGATGGTCTGCCAGGTCTCATTGGCCTGGATTTCGATGTCGTAGTCGCGTACTCCCCAGGCCGAGGCGGGGTAGACGGCGGAGTTGAGGGTGTGGACGACGACGCGGTTCAGGGTGATCGGATGGGTCCAGGTCGCCGTTATCGTGTCGGGCCACTGGCCGGGTGTGTCGTCGTTCCATCCGTTCGCTCCGCCGCCGCCCCAGTCGTCGGGGTCGGTCCGGCCGTCGTTGAGGAATGCCGGGGAGGACGGACTGTGCGTACTCGACGCCGTTATCTCGGCGATGCGTACCCAGTTGTCACTTGGCTCGAGCCTCACCAGCGACATCAAGTCGCCGACGTCGAGGCGCAGCTCCACCTCGCGAAGATCGGTCGTCGCACGGGTCACGGTCACCTGGAGTTCGGCATCTCCCTCCGCGGGCACCGTGACCGATGCAGCCGTGGCGGCGGTGTACCCGTCCGGCACTGACACTCTCGGTTCGAGCGTCAGGTCGGTGTCGGTGTAGTTGCGGATCCGGAACGTCACGGTTGTTGGCTCGCCGGGCAGCAGCACCGGGCGCTCGGGGAGGACCTCGACCACGGCGTAGGCGGGCAGGTCGGTCTCGTGTTTGCCCAATGTGAGGACGTAGGCATCCCGTGGGTCCGCCCAGTCGAAGGTGATGGTCACTTCGCCGCCCTTGGGGGTGAGGTCGATGTCCTTGACGGCTTCAGGTTCGCTGAGTACGGCCTTGTGGGGGATGCGTTCGAGCCGTATCGGGATGTTGCCGCCGCGAAGGAGGTAGGTCTGAGCGTGTCGAAGGCCATCGATTGTGACCGAGAAGGGCGAGGCGAGTTCGCCGCTGGCGGCGCCGATCCGGTTGCCCACAAGGACCCGCACCCGCCGGTTCTCCGGGTCCGCACCTGCTACGGCGTCGACATCGCCGGTGGGGCGTGTGGTCACGAGCGTTCCGGTGATGGAGGCGTACCGTTGGTACGCCCACCAGCGCGCGTCGGTCACCAGCTCGCCGTCGACGTCGACGAGCAGGCCGTCGAGGAGCGGGAACATGCAGCATGGCCCGTAGATCGCGAGCGCCGTGTAGTCGATCCCGGACCGCTGGAGCCGGGCGATGTACCACGCGTTGAAGCCGGGATTGAGCTGGCCGCCTGGGAGGTATTCGTTCAGCTCGAGGCGGACGCCGGCGAGGCCCCGCTCGGCGAGGAGCTGACGGGCGAGCCCTGCCTGGTCGACGGGGTCGCGGTTCGGGATCAGGTCGTGCCAGGCCAGGATGTCGGGTACGGTGTCGCTCGCGACGGCCATGTCGAGCCAGTCGTCCATGTGGCCGCCGTCGCCGGAGGTCGTCATCCGGGTGAAGGTCGGCCCGACGATGCGGGCTCGCGGATCCAACGCGCGGATCAGGCGCACGCCTCGTTGCCACGTCTGGACGTACTGCTCCCACGGGCGGGGCCAGTAGTGGTCGCCGAAGTCGGGCTCGTTCCAGATCTCGTACTGGATCCGGTCCGGGTCCAGCCGCGCGGCGTGTGCGTCGCTCACGACCTGGGTGAGGAATCGTTCCCAGCTCGTCCAGTCGCCGTCGTCGCCGGGGTACGGATCGGTCGGCTGGAGCGTGACGCCCTCGGCGCCCCACAGGTCGCTCAGCACGATGCAGTACTCGGCTTCGATCGGCGGTGGCGCCACCCGGCGGTAACGGTCGACGACGTTTTGCCACCGCACCGCGTATCCGTCGTATCCGCCCTTCGACCACGCCCCGCCCGGCAGGGTGGACCCGCCGCCACGGAAGAGTTTCGCCTTCAACGGAAGCAGCAACGGGTCCGGTGGTTGCGTACCGTCCTCGCCGAGGCCGTGCAGGAAACCGGTTGCGGAGTAGGTCGGCTTCCCCGCTGGCTCGGACAGATCCACGCGCAGCTTCTCGCTTGCCGGTTCGGCCAGCACCTGGCTGGCGGCCGGCCACCAGGGAGCGAGCACGCCGCCGGCGGCCACCCCGCCGGCTACCTTCAGGAACGTCGCACGATCCAGCCGTGCCGGCCGCCGCTCGTTGTCCATGACACCGCTCTCCCTCGTCGTTCGGTCTCGGCCCCGTCGGTCCGTTCAGCTGCTGAACGCCTCGATCTCGACGAGGCGGCTGTACGCATGGTCGTTGCTGTCGTGGACGACGATCCGCAGGGCGTCGGTCTCGGTCGGGTCGAAGCTGCTCCCTACCGCTCCGGTGGTGTTGCCACGCACCTCGGCCACGACCTGCCACTCGCCACCCACCGCATGGATCTCGACGTCGTAGTCGCGGACGCCGTACACGGAAGCCGGTAACGCCTCCGCGTCCAGCGTGTGCACGGTCACCCGACCGAGCGGCACGGGATGCGGCCAGGCTGCGGTGACCGAGTCGGGGAAGACGCCGGGCGTACCGTCGTTCCATCCGCCTGCGCCACCACCACCCCACTGCTCGGAGTCGGTGTTCCCGTCGTTGAGGTTGGCGACGGACGATGGCGTGTGGGTGCTGGACGCGGACAGCTGTGCGGCGACGAGCCAGTTGTCGACGGGTTGGAGGCCGATCGCCCGGGAGTCGCCGTCGATGGTGAACGTCAGTTCGCCGCCGCCACCGGCCGCAGCACCCCGGGTGACCGTGACCGTCACCTCGACATCCCCACCGCCGGGTACGTCGACCCGCGGAGTCTCCAGCTCGGCCGTGTAGCCGTCGGCGGCGATGACGACCGGCTCGACCGTCCGGTCGGCGTCGGTGAAGTTGTAGAGCCAGAACCGCACCGGTGTCGGCTCACCGGGCAGCAGCCGGAGGTGCGAGTCGGACACCGCGCCCACGACGACCGGTGGCGGCGCGGCGGTGGCATCGACGATCGTAAACGCGTTCAGGTGCCAGTGCTCCCCGGGCAGGCTGGCGAGCTCGAGGTCCACGTCGCGACCGGCGGCCTCACCGTCAAGGGGGAAGTGGACCCAGGCGAACACCCCGCCGGGCAGGGGATCGCTGCGACCCAGCTCGGCGCCGTCCGAGGAGATGACGGTGGGCGAGGATCCCACGACGTCCCCGACGAGGAGGTACGCCTCATGCGTTCCGGCGGGCACCCGCACCCGCAGGGTGGCCGGGCGGGTGGCGTTGCAGAAGTCGCGTCGGAGCGGGTCGAGTCCGCTGCCGCGGTCGCGGAACTCCGGCGGCGGACCCACCCAGCCGTAGCCGCGGTCGGCGTCCCAGGCGTCGTTCGGGGTGAGCCGGTCGTACGACGTGAAAAGTGGACTGCTCGTCCCTCCCGCGTCGAGGGCGAGGTGGCAGAGCTGCGCGGCGGGCGCCACGGAGAAGGCGACGCCGGTCGCACCGATGACCGGCAGGTCGCCGGCGGCGACGTCGAGGTCAAGCGTCGCGTCGAGTCCCGCCGCGGGTGGGACCACGGTGGGGACGAGGGTCGCGAACTCCTGCGACGAGACTGCGGCGGCCGCCGTCCGGGCGGTCCAACCGTCAGGCCCACCAGGTGCGCCGGAGATGTCGACGCGGGCGGTGACGTCCAGACTGTCCGGTGAGGCGTTCCCCGCCCTCATCGGCACCCGGGTCGGCCAACCGCCCAACAGGAGTTCGGATTCCGGCGGCACCGTGATCTGGACCCACGAACGGTTCGTCGCGAGCCGCCGGCTCAACTCGAAGTAGTAGCCGACGACGCTGTCCCGCCACGCGGTGGCGTGCTCGACGTGCTGATCGAACCGCGCGAGAACCTCCGCGTGCCGGCGTTCGTCGATGCGGTCAGCGAGTTCACCCCAGGTCTTGCGGTAGTCCTCGACCGTGGCGAGGCCGGCGAAGTGGGTCTCGTAGATGTGGTCGAGGACGGTACGACCGGAGTGCAGCCGATGGTCGTACGGCACTTGGTGCATGAAGAGGAGCAACTCGTCGGGGCAGTCCGCGAGCGATTCGTAGGCCTGCCGCCACGGCTGGTGGTAGAGCGCGGTGAAGCCGGTGCCGGTCGCCGCCGTGCGGTCGAATCCGGTGCCGTCGGCGTCGGAGCGGTGCGCCGACTGCGATCCCACCGGGTCGGGGGCGTAGTGCCCGCCGGAGGCCGCGACCATGTTGCCGACGCCGAGCGGTGAGGTGTAGTTCTCGAACGTCTGCCACGAGCCGAGCAGCATCTGGCGGACCGGCTCGACCACGGCGGGGTCGGTGCCGAAGGTGAGCTCGGTCCACTCGCGGGCGATCTCGGCCGGTTGGGTCGATGGATCCCACATCAGCCGGCCGTAGCCATGTGCGTTGGCGGCGGCGAGATGGTGACCGGACCAGGTTCGCTCGTCGCCCCAGTTGAGCACACCTGCCGCACCGCAGTGGGCGTAGTCGTACGCCGTGCCGTCCACTACGCGTGCCACGGTCGTGCCCTTCCCGCGCGCCCGGGTGTCGAAGTCGAGAACCTGGGACCACCAGGTGGGCAGGTAGCACAGGTCGGTCGCGTGGCCCGTGTGCTCCTGGGTGATCTGCAGCTCGAGCATCATGTTCGTCTGTGGCATCGCTCCGAAGAGTGGATGCACGGGCTCCCGGATATGGAAGTCCACCGGGCCGTACTTCGCCTGCAGGACGACGTTCTCGGCGAACTCACCGTCCAGTGGCGTGAACGTCTCGTAGGCATCGGTGGAGACATCACCGTCGCTCGCGTCGTAGACGAACGCGCGCCACATGACGATTCCGCCGTACGGATGGACTGCCTGGGCGAGGGCGTTGGCGCCGTCGGCATGCGTACGTCCGTAGTCGGTCGGTCCCGGCTGGCCTTCGGAGTTTGCCTTGACGAGGAAGCCACCGAAGTCCGGGATGGCGGCGTAGATCTCGTCGGCCTTGTCCCGCCACCAGGTCTGCACGGCCGGGTCGAGGGGATCGGCCGTGGGCAGCTCGCCGAGGGCCAACGGCGCTGCGAAGTTGGCCGACAGGTGGAAGCGGACACCCCACGGTCGTAGGGCGTCCGCGAGGCCGGCCAGGCGGACGATCATGTCCGAGGTCAGGAACGCCGGATTGGCGTTGACGTTGTTGACCACGGTGCCGTTGATGCCGAGAGAGGCGAGCGCGCGGGCGTAGTCGGTGTAGCGGGGGTCGGGCGCCGGCAGCGCATTCCAGTCGAAGAGGGAACGCCCGGCATAGCCCCGCTCGACACTACGGCTGAGGTTGTCCCAGTGGTTGACCAGCCGCAACGGCATGCGAGGGTGCTCGTCGACGTCGAGGCCGCGCAGGGACTGATGGCGTTGCAGCCTGCGCAACAAGGCGAAAGTGCCATGGAGTACTCCTGCACCACCGGTGCCGGCCACGACCAGATGGCGACGACCGCCAGCCAGCCGCCACCGGATCAGAAATCCCTCCGGACCGACGCGTTCGATCTCGCCGCGACTCACCAACGAACGAACGAGGGGCGAACCGTCCCAGGTACCAACGACCAGCGAGGACGGTCGCGTCGGCACCTCGACGAAGGGCACGTCGCGTCCGAGCAGGCCGGGTAACGCCTTGCCCAGTTCAGTGCGTACGGAGCCGATCCGAGCCGAGTCCTCCTCGACGACGACCTCCGGCAGCAGGTGACGGTACTCGGCGAGCCGCCCGGCATCGCCGACCAGGCGGTAACGCAACCAGAGGTCATACCCGTCCTCCGGCTCTGGTCTCGCGACACCGCGGAAGGTGGTGGCCCCGGCGGCCGGTTGCTGCCCTCCCGACAGGCCAGCGGACACGCTCGCGGCGAGCGCACCGGCCTGGAGAAACCTACGTCGATTCAGCCTAGCGTCCACGTTCCCTCCCCACGATCAACCATCGATCCCAACGAGACAGGAGCACGCGCACGTGGACAGGTCAAGCCTTGTTCACCGCTCTGGCGCTCGGCTCACCGCACCACCGCTGAGTCTGGCTAGCCGCAACGTTGATGATGCGCTTCCCTCCGATCGTGGAGGAGCAGGTCGTGTCCGTGAAGTGCGCGAGGAAACTGGCATCGTCGTCCAACCACAGCGGGCGGAGCTCACCTTCGCCGTCCGTCTCGGCGCCCTCTCGACGAGTCGACGCTGCCAGTGGTGCGCGCGCACACGACGGTAGGAATCCTCGACTAGCCGATGGTTCTGGCGCCCGTCTGTTCCCGCTTCGCATGGAAACCCAGCACGACGAGGCTCGGATACGTGTTGCCGCAGGCGCCGTTCGGTCCGCCAGGAAAGTGCTGCGGCCACACGCAGGGCCAAGCCGCGAAGGTCGCACGAACAGGTTCGTCCGAAGCAACGATCCGCGGTGCGCCAGACCGTTTTGGACGAGTTCACCTTGTGTCTGCTGACCTGCGTGGTTTACGCCAGTACAGTCCCTGCGGGTTGGGACAGCGAGATGCGGCTCTGACGTTTGTCAGGTGATGCCCTCCCACGACTTCGACACGTCGCGAGAAGGGGCACAAGCATGGCGAGCAGACGCCTCACGTCCAGCAGGCGCCAGTTCGTTGCGATGGCGAGCGGCGGTGCGCTCACGTTGGCGCTGACGGCGGCGATGACCTCGTCCAGCAGGGCCTGGGCGAGCCCGCGCTTTCCGAGCAATCCGTTCACCCTGGGGGTCGCCTCGGGCGATCCGCGTCCGGACGGCGTGGTGTTGTGGACGCGACTGGCTCCCGAACCGACCTCATTGGACGGCATGGGTGGGATGCCGGACAGTGTGGTCCCGGTCAACTGGCAGGTGGCCGAGGACTCGTTGTTCCGCCGTGTCGTCCGCGCGGGCGGGGCCGAGGCCACACCGCACCTCGGCCACTCCATCCATGTTGAGGTCAGTGGCCTGCGGCCCGACCGGGAGTACTGGTACCGATTCCGTACTGGCGACTACGTCAGCTCCACCGGTCGCACGCGGACTGCACCTGCGATCGATGCGGTGCTCTCCTCGCTGTCCTTCGCCTTCGCCAGCTGTCAGAACGTCCCTGAAGGCCATTTCACGGCGCTGCGGCACATGTCCCGGGATGATCTCGACTTCGTGGTGCACCTCGGCGACTACATCTATGAGGGCGGCGCACAGGGCTCCATCGGCCGCGGCCATCTCCCCGCGCGTGAAGTCTTCTCCCTTGCCGACTATCGCGTACGCTTTGGCCAATACAAGCTCGATTCGGACCTCCAGGCCGCCCATGCGGCGTTCCCGTGGATCGTCACGCTCGACGACCACGACGTGGAGAACAACTGGGCCGGTAGCCATTCGCAACCCGACAGCGAGCCAGACCAGGATCCGGAGGTCTTCCTCCAGCGTCGCGCGGCCGCGTTCCAGGCGTTCTACGAGAACCAGCCGTTGCGGCTGGCGTCCCGGCCGGAAGGTCCGGACATGCAGCTCTACCGCCGGCTGTCCTTCGGGCAGCTGGCGCAGCTATCTATGGTGGACACCCGCCAGTACCGCGACGTCCTGGTCACCGATCCCGACGACCGGCACGATCCGCAGCGCACGATGCTCGGCCCGGAGCAGGAACAGTGGTTACTCGATGGGCTGGGCCGCTCCGACGCGACGTGGAACGTCGTGGGCAACCAGGTCTTCATGATGCAGGCGGACCACACCGACGGCCCGGAGGAGCGCTGGGGCCTCGACCCGTGGGATGGGTATGCCGCCGCGCGCCAGCGCTTGTTCGACGGCGTCCGCGACCGGGGTGTCGAGAACTTCGTCATCCTCACGGGGGACGCCCACCGCAGCGTCGCCGCCGATCTGAAGATCGACTTCAACGACTCGTCGTCCGCCACGATCGGCAGCGAGTTCCTTGGTACGTCGATCAGTTCGGGCCGTGACGGCCAGCCGACGGACGGGCTCGGGGAGATCTGGTTGCGCGAGAACCCCCACATGAAGTTCCACAACTCCCAGCGCGGATACGTCAGATGCGAGGTTTCGCCGGAGACTTGGCGTACCGACTATCGGATCGTGCCGTACGTCAGCCAACCCGGTGCACCACTGGAGACCGCGGCTCGCGTCCACCTTGAGGCGGGAGTGCCCGGCATCCAGCAGGTCGACCAGTAGGTGAGAACCGAGCCATCCGACCCCAGTGCGGGAAGGGCCGATCCTCGTCGGGGTCGCGTCACAGTGGGGGAGTGAACGGCAACCCCAGCTCGGTCGGGTGACACGAGGCGATGCGGCAGATCCGCTCACGCACGCTCGGGCCGATCCGTGCTCTCGGCCCGCTGCTCCATTTTGGGTCCAAAGCACCGAACCCGTGCTCGTTGAAGTCGTGGATCACTCGCCGCACATAGCCCTGCGATGTCTGAAACAACTCGGCGATATCCGGCACGGGCCGGCCCGCCGCCGACGCCAACACGGTCGCCGCCCGCCGCAACCGGATCGGCTGCTTCGACGACCGCGCGATCCGCTGCAACCGCCGACCCTCATCAACCGACAAGTCCCGCGCGAACACCTCCGGCTTGCGCGCCACACGACCACCTCCACACGCAAGCCTCGAGCACCAAACGGCCTCACACAAGGCGACACGATTACGACACAACCCCAGTTGGCGCGGCACTAGATGAAACAGATCGGTCCCCGGCAGGGCCGCACGTTGATCGTTGGGCTCGTCTGATCGACCTTCTACTCCGTAGGGGGAAGCAGGCAGACCATCAGGACAAGACCGCTGTCATCCACTGCCAACTGCCGCTCAACAAACGCAGGCAATATCCAATCCGATGGCCATTGATATGAATCAGATGCAATGCCTACGTGCGCAAAATGTGAGCAACCCGGGCCGCTCGCTGTAGACGGGCGGGCCGTCTACAGCATCCGGGTCCCTAACACGAACGGTGTTTCCGGCGGTTGGTGTTAGTAGGTCTCGGTCACCGGCCAGCGGTCACCGAAGGTGATGGCGAATGCGTTGATCACTGGCTTCCAACGCACCATCCATCGCGCAGCTCCGGCC
>NZ_JBEFTW010000043.1:0-55100 GCF_040196095.1 Actinopolymorpha sp. B17G11 | reverse complement strand
GAAGACCTCCAAGTCGGCGTGTGTAGACACGCCGATCCTGGACACCCTTCGCCCTATCACCCCAGGTCAGACCCAGCGTGTCGCACACATGTCCCGACCTGGTCAAAATTTCCGATCAACGATCTAGGACACGCAGAACCACTCGAACGTCCGGACGCGCGACTGGTGCTTCTCGGGTTCAGCCGAGTTCCACCACCACGGCATCGCGGGCGGGCAACTGGACGTCGATCGAATGTTGGTCAACCAGGACGGCGCTCTCGCCGCCACCCCACAGGACCTCCAGTTCGCCGACGGCCTTCGCGGTGGCGGCGAGAGTGGCGGTGACCCGCACCGGTTCCCGGGTCGGGTTGAGCAACCAGAGATACCTACCGCCGGCACCGTCGTGGACCCGTGCGGTCACCCGCGAATCACTGACCCTGACCCGCTGCCGCTGCCCCGCCCAGTCCAGCAGCCGAGCGAAATAGCTTCGCGTTCCCTGCGCATGATGGCGGTGGTAACCCACGCTCGGGAACGTTCCCACCAGCCGCGTCCGCCCTTCGCCGACAGCGTGGTCGACGGCCGCGACCTTCCCATCGGCGTACCACCCGACCGGCGTGCCCGTCGTCGGTTCGTACGCCTGCAGGAAGACACCGCCGTGCACCGTCGAGCCGTCCACGCGGAGCGAGAGGTCGTCGAGCAGGTCGGGCGTGAACTCGACATAGGACTCGCGCGCTCCGAACAGCGCGTCGAGCCCCTGGTGCGGTTGAGCCGTACCGACTTTGCCGTGGTCGGAGAAGTACGCCGGACACCCCTCGGCGACAAGGGTCCCGCCGGCCTCGACCCAGGCGCGCAGCTTGTCCGCGGTCGCTTTCGTCAACATCACGGGGAACGGAAGGTAGAGCAAGGTCGGGTTGACAGTGCCCGGTGCGGCAGCGCCGTCCCCGGCCTCGAGATCGTCGATGTGTACGAAGGTCGCGTGGATGTTGTTCGCGAAGAATCCCTGATAGGCGCCCTGCATCGCCCGCGCATAGTGATCCGTACTTCCCTGCTGGGCATAGGTGAAGAGCTGCGTCTCCGGCACGTAGAGAATCCCGACATCGGCCGGCGCCGGCCCGGACTCCCACAGCTGTCGCTGCGCAGGCGCAGTCGCCCACTCAGCGAGGGAGGACACCATCGCCGACCGGTCTGTGCGTGAGCCGTCCATGCCGTACGCACCGAACGCACCGAACAGTGGCCCGTCCAGCAACGGCCGCCACCGCAGATAGAAGAGCCCCGACGCCCCGCCGGCGAAGCTCGCGAGATTCCAGTAGCGGATGTCCTCGACCGAGGCGATCCGGCCTTCGTCGCGTGGCTTTCCGATCACCTGGCGCTGCATCCACAGCGGTCCCGCATAGGCTTCGGCGTGCCAGAACGGTTTGCCGCGGCACGCCGACCGGACAAGATCCATCGCGTGCAGCTGCTTCCACGGTTCGTCACCGTGTCGGCTCGACCCCCAGGTGAGGCCGTACGACTCGACCTCGGCCGCCGCACGCCAGTCGTCGGTGCCGCGCGGCGCGGCATGGGTCAAGCTCCCCGCGACTCCGTGCGCGGTGAGCGCGCAGTCACCATCGATCGAGCGAACCAGTTCCGCCCGCCAGCGCATCAGGCGGTAGGCGTTGTCCTGGCGGAAGGTGAGCCAGTCGAGCACGTCGGCGTAGGGCTCGATGGTGCGCGGTGGGTCGATGTCGTCCCAGGTGGCGTAGCTGTGCCGGCCCCAGGCTTCGCCGAGGCTACGCAGATCCCCGTAGCGTTCGCGCAGCCAAGAGCGGAACTTCTCGGCTGTGGCCGGGCAGTAGCAGACGTCCTCGCCGTAACCGCATTCGTTCCAGATGTCGTAGCCGCCGAGGCCGGGGTGGCCGCGGTACCGGGTCACCAGCGCGGTCAGGAAGGCTCCGGCATGGTCCCGCGCGTCCTCGTTGTCGAGGCAGAGGCCGGGGAAGCCGCCGATCGCACAGCTCGGGCTGATGGTCGAACGCACCGGTGTGCCGTCGCGGCGTTCGAATCGCGCGTGCGCCAGCGAACGGAACGCCCACTCCGGTGCCGACGTCATCATCTCCGCGACGATGGTCCTGATGCCGTTGTCGGCCGCGAGGTCGAGTTGGCGGTCGTAGTCGGCCCAGTCGAACTCTCCGGGCGCGATCTCGACGGCCGACCACAGGAACCAGTGCCGGAAGGCGTTGTGGCCGTCCTCGGCCGCTGTCTGGTAGTCCCGTGTCCAGTCCTCGCGAGGTGGGTTCGACTTGCGGAAATACACCGCACCATAAGGAAATGCAGGCAGGTTGCCGGCTGGCACTACGACCGCCCCTCCATCGTGACGTCGGGTCGTCCGGGCCGAGGAGCGCTGGACGGACGACGGACCGAACGTCTCAACCAACTCGAAAGTTTCGCTATTCGGAATTACTACTCTGCTGTACGAGAAGATAACGAGCGGCCTTCCAGCGCCGCAAGGCGTTGGGCGGAACAGGCCGAGCGAACCTGGACACGGTGACCGGTTGGATAGGCTGCTCGCCATGTCTCGGCCCGAGCGTGCCGACGCCGCGCGCAACCGCCAGCGGGTACTCGACGCGGCAGCCGAACTCTTCGCCGCTAGGGGAGCCCGCAACGTCACCATGGGAGATGTCGCGTCCGCGGCAGGTGTGGGTCGCGGCACCCTCTACCGCCGCTATCCCGACATCGCCTCGATCGCACGCGCCCTCCTCGACGAACACGAACGCAGTCTGCAGGAGCAGCTGCTCCGCGGTGATCCACCACTCGGCCCGGGGGCGCCGCCGGCCGAGCGGCTCGCCGCCTTCTATGCCGCGATGGTCGAGCTGCTCGAGAGCCACATCCATCTCGCGCTCGGTGCAGAGGTCGGGGAGGCGCGGTTCGCGACAGGTGCCTACGGCTTCTGGCGGGTTCATGTGCGGACCCTGCTCAAGGACGCGCAGGTACCCGATCCCGCCCCGCTCGTCGACAGTCTGCTTGCCCCGCTCGCTCCCGACGTCTACTCCTACCAACGTCATGAACGCCGGATTTCGGCGAGGCGGATCCGTACTGGTCTCGAACGTCTTGCCCACCAGATGCTCGGCGCGGACCGAGCCTAAGGGCGCGCCCAAGCCATCCTTGGGCGCGCCCCAGCCGCAGGCCTGACGCTGGTCAGTGCGCGGCAGCAGCCTCGCGCCGCCGTCCTTTCGCGCCGCGCCCGGCCGATCTCGCCATGACGGCCATGGCGAGTGTGAGCGCCCCGAACACCAGCAGCCAGATCCCCAGAATCGCCGTGAGAACGCCCAGCGAGGTTCCGCCGATCGCAAGGGTGATGATGCCCACGACGACGGCCAGGCACCCTGCGAGCGTCGGAAGGCCCATGGACCGAGGCCCACGGTCCGGACCGAAGAGCGTCGCCAGCACGGCGAGTGCTCCAGCGGCGAACCAGAACACCCCGAACAACGTGGCCAGGGTGGCGACCGAAGCCCCGCCATCGCGCAACGCGAGAACGCCGACGATGAGCGCGAAGGTCCCGAGGAATCCCATCACGACCGGTCCGGCACGGTCCGATTCCCCGGCTGCCGCCCGTGCGAAGCAGAAGACGCCGTACACCAGGACCTGGATCGCGAAGAGGACAGCCGCGGCGGTGAGGGAGATGCCCGGCCATGCCAGCGCGATGATGCCCACGATCAGACTGACGCACCCGAGTGCGAAGAGCGGCATCCACGAGCGCATCTTCGCGAGAGCGCCGGCCTTCCCTTCTCCGCGCTCGCCCGCCGGCCGTTCGGTCCTCCGCTCGGTGCGCTCGGCCGGCCGTTCGGTCGTCCGGCCATACGAACGCTCCGACGTCTCCTCCGAAGGCTTTGCCTGGGCTGGTACTCCCGGAGCCTGGGCAGTTTCGGTCTCCCGTGTCCCAGGTGCTTGATCCCTTCTGGGATCATGCGGATCCGTTGTCATTGCTCTCGCCCCTTCGCCCCCTTTGTGCGGAGTCGAAATCGGCGGTGAGGGGTCTGGCTGAGTTTCCTGTCCGGTGGTCAGCGAGATCTCCCGCCAGCACCATCCACAAAGGGGATCTCTCGGGTCGCCACGCCCTTGTGGAAGTCGAGCGTCTGCGACGCAATTGTCCTTGCTGCGTTGGACTTCTGGTGTTGTCGGTGACGACGAACGGGCGGGCGCCGACGTCAACGGAGAATCTCACGTGAAGTCTTCGCCGGAAACCTGCGCCTCCGTCATTCCAAGCGCCACGTTACGCAGCAGTTCGGCAAGTTTCGAGTGCCGTCTGGCAGAAATTCGTGGTCTGATGACCCGAGCGACACCGACATAAGGCCTCATGCGGAATTCCTCCCCCGTGAGGCGAATTGCCACGGGGGAGGAACTCCTCGACTCAGGGGCGCAGGCCCTTGCTCTCGAGCCAGGCGTACGGGTCGATCGCGGTGTTCAGACCGCCCCCGTTGGGCCGGACCTCGAGGTGCAGGTGCGGGCCAGTCGCGTTGCCGGTGGCGCCGACGTAACCGATCACGGTCCCGGCGCCGACCTCGCCCGAGGTCCGTGCCAGGCGGGACATGTGCGCGTAAAGGGTGACGGTGCCGTCGGCGTGCCGGACCTTGATCCGGTTGCCGTAGGCGCCGTCCCATCCCGCGCTGACGATCCGACCTGCTCCGACGGCGCGGATCGGCGAACCACTGCTGGCGCCGAAGTCGAGCCCGTGGTGCGATGACGACCAGTTGCTCCCGCTCTGCCCGAACCGCGCGGTCAGGCGGTACGACGTGAGTGGCAGGACCCAACCCTTGGCTGCTGGCTTCGCGGCCTGCTGGTCCGACGACCGGTCAGAGGACCGCGACGACCGTTGGGCGCCCGCGTCGCGCGCCGAGCTCTTCTTGCTGGGAGCGCGACCGTTCGCCGGGCTGGCCTTGCCCACGAGACGCAGCCGGGCGTCGGGGAGGATCAGGTCCGGGTTCGATCCGATCACACCACGGTTGATCTTCCACAGCGCACTCCAGCCGCCCGGCACCCGGTTCGCCCGGGCGATGCCGGAGAGGGTGTCGCCCGGCCGGACCACATAGGTGCCCGCTGCCGGCTTGCGCGCCGGTGCCGACTTCGGCGCCGACCGAGCGGCGCGGGCGGACCTGGCGGCGCGCGCGCTCGCGCCGTCCCGGGCTCGCTGCTGTTTGGTGGTCTTGGTGCTGGAGGGACTCCCCGCGCTCCCTGCCTTGTCGCCCTCGTCGAGGCCGAGCTTGCGGGAGCAGGCGGGCCAGGCGTTCCAGCCCTGGACGTCGAGAACCTTCTCGGCGATGGCAATCTGTTCGGCCCTGGTCGCGAGGTCTGCGCGGGACGCATATTTCGTGCCGCCGAACTCACGCCAGGTGGGACCGGCGAACTGCAGGCCGCCGTAATAGCCGTTGCCGGTGTTGATGCTCCAGTCGCCGCTACTCTCGCACTGCGCGAGGCGATTCCAGGTGTCGGCCGTGGCGGCGTGCGCAGGTGCCGCGAAACCGACCATGGGTACCGCCGCGGCGACGCCGGTGAGTGCGGCTGTCCTGGTGACTTTCTTCGCCACTTTTCGGCGCCGGGTGGTGCCGCGGTGTTTTGCCTTATAGGGCATGCAGGATCCGTTCCCTCTCGTCGCCCGCGGAGTTAGCTGTCGGGTTCGGGCGAGAGGAATGCCCGGCCTGCCTGTGACGGCGGCTTAACCCCAGAACCCCACCAGCGATGGGGTTCCACTCACGTTGGGTCCTCCGTCTCCGCCCAACCGAGATGGGGACACGACACCACTGGGCGGAGCTCGGCGAAGCGGGTCGTCACGCGCCCGGATAGGCACGATCGATGGTGAGATAGTCCTAACAGAGGATCTTTGTTCCTATCCAGTGACCTCGTCACCATCAGCTACGATCGCGCGTCGTAGTACGCCAGAATTCCGGCCCGCGCGTGTCCGGCATCCCGTGGCGATGATGGCGACGCACGTTAGGCGCATTGCCGCGTACGTTCTGCGAGAAAGACCTTCTTGACCTCAGGCCCGTTGGGGATTGAACGAATACCTCATAGCAAGAAATAGCCCGATTTGTGGCTCCCTACCGACGGCTGACTTCGCGGATTCCGCCGCCTACTATGATCGATAGCGGTGGAACCTGCCATGTGATGCAGATCACATTTGGCCCCGAGGTGGGAGTGGGCGCGCTCGCCAACTTGCCGCTCGTCCTGGCGACCGCAGCCCGCCGGGGTCTCTTCAAGGTGGCACCCGCATCGCCAATCGTTGCCATTTCGTGTTCTTCGGAAGATTTTCTCTCTTACCGGACATGTCACCCGTTTGAAGACCCCTCTGGAAGTCCTTCCGGTCGCGGCGCTCGAAGGATTTGCGGTTTCGGCCAAATCTCTGGTCAACGAGAGGGCAATGGGATTGCTCGCCTGACGTCCAGGCCGCTGGACGCCAGTCGGCGAGGAAGATAATTTCCTCTCGTCCAGTTGGTCGTGCAACCGGTTCACATCCAGGGGGATCTGCCGGCGGGAACGGTGCGGGACCAGCGTGCGTCGCCAGCGGGGCCCGCTTACGGGGGGCGGGCCCCTGCACGGGAGAGCAAAAGGGGGGTTGGCCGTGGCCACGTTCGACGTGTCGGCCGAGTACATGCCGGACGCCAGCGCCTGGGTGATCCGTGTCGACGGTGTGGGAGCGGCGGCCGCGAAGTCATGGGACGAGGTGACCTCCGTCGCCGCCCGCCTGATCGCTGAAGCATCCGGGGGGGATGCTTCAGCGGTCGACATGCGGGTCGACTGGTTGCTCCCGGATGAGGTGGCCGACGCCCTGGACGCCGCGGACACGCATGCCCGCGAGGAGCAGGAAGCGCATCACGAGCGCATGCTGTCGCTGCGTCGGGCCGCCAGGCTCCTGCGTGGCGTCGGGATGCCGGGACGCGACGCCGCTCGCATCCTGGGGATCTCCAAGTCCCGGGTGTTCCAGCTCACGGCCGAAGACGCCGAAGACGCCGAAGACGCGGAAGACGCCGAAGACGCGGAAGACGCCGAAGTGGCCGAAGCCGTCGACACGGCGAAGGGCGCCTGACGTCCGGCGTCGCCGGGGTCCTGATCGCAGCGCCACCTGTCGGCACCTGCCGCAGTGGCACCCATGCCGTGGTCGAACCGGGTGATGGATCGCGTCGTGCGTACCGTCAAGTGCTGTTCCGGCGGAACTCGCTGACGGAGATCCCTCCGACGCCCCAGTTGTCCGTGTCCACCTCGTCGATCACGACGAAGGTCCGCGCCGGATCCTTGTCGAGGACCCGCACGAGCAGGTCGGTCACGCCCTTGATCAACTCGGCCTTCTGCTCGGCGGTGGCGCCGTCGCGGGTGATCCGGACATTGACGTACGGCATGGGGCCTCCTCGAATCGGACTTTCGGTCGGGTTCTCGCCGATGACCCAACCAACCGGGCAGCCGGGACATTCCTGGTCGCGGGACCGGCGTAGGACTGGCAGCATGGTGGACGGGACACCCACGCGGCGGGTTGCGGAGCAGTCGTAGCCTGCAAGTGGTCGAGGACCATGCTGAGGGCGACGGTCACACTCGATTACCTGGGGGCCACCCCAGCCGCCGACGACGCAAGGGGGTGGACATGCGCTTCCTCCATGACCGGGTTCCTGAGCAGGATCTCACGTACTCGGATGTGTTCCTCGTACCCAACCGCTCGGCGGTCGCGTCCCGGCTCGACGTCGACCTGGCGACCGCCGACGGCAGCGGCACGACCCTCCCCATCATCGCCGCGAACATGACCGCCGTTTCCGGCCGCCGGATGGCCGAGACCGTGGCCCGCTGCGGCGGGTTGGCCATCATCCCCCAGGACATCCCGGTCGACGTGGTCGCCGACGTCGTGTCCTGGACCAAGCGACGGCACACCGTCTACGACACGCCCATCACGATGGTCCGCACAGGAACGGTGGGCGAGGCGATCAACCTGCTCCCCAAGCGCGGACACGGCGCGGTCATCGTCGTCGAGGACGGCCGGGCGATCGGTGTCGTGACCGAGGCCGACTGCGAAGGAGTCGACCGGTTCACCCAGCTCGGCGGCATCATGTCGACCGAACTGCTCACCCTGCCGGCCGGCATCGACGCCGAGGACGCGTTCAACCAGCTGCACGATGGCCGGCACCGGCTCGCGCCGGTCGTCGACGCGGACGGACGGATCGTCGGCATCCTCACCCGCCTCCGGGCACTTCGCGCGAGCCTGTACGAACCCGCCACGGATGCGGCCGGCAAGCTCCGGATCGGTGCCGCGCTCGGCATCAACGGCGACGTCGAGACCAAGGCCAAGGCGCTCCTCGACGCCGGTGTGGACGTCCTGGTCGTCGACACCGCGCACGGACATCAGGAACGCACTCTCGACGTCCTCCGGCTCCTTCGCGCCCTCCAGCCGTCCGTGCCGATCGTGGCGGGCAACGTCGCCACCGCCGAAGGTGTCAGCGACCTGGTGGCCGCGGGCGCCGACATCGTGAAGGTCGGCGTCGGCCCCGGCGCCATGTGCACCACCCGGATGAAGACGGCGGTGGGCCGGCCGCAGTTCTCCGCGGTGTACGAATGCGCCACGCGGGCACGTGCGCTCGGCAAGCATGTGTGGGCCGACGGCGGCGTACGCCATCCACGCGACGTGGCGCTCGCACTCGCCGCAGGGGCGGCCAACGTGATGATCGGTTCGTGGTTCGCCGGTACGTACGAGTCGCCGGGCGACGCGCAACGCGACCACGAGGGCCGGCTCTACAAGGAGAGCTTCGGGATGGCGTCGGCCCGCGCGGTGCGGTTCCGTACCGCCGAGGACACGCCGTTCGAACGCGCCCGCAAGGGGTTGTTCGGCGAGGGCATCTCCAGTGCGCGGATGTATCTCGACCCGGAGCATCCGAGCGTGGAGGACCTCCTCGACGCCATCGTGGCCGGGGTCCGCAGCTCATGCACCTACGTCGGGGCGACGAATCTCGAGGAGTTCCACGAACGCGCGGTTGTTGGTGTCCAGAGTGCGGCCGGCTACACCGAGGGGATGCCGCTCGACTCCAGCTGGTGACAGCGACTGGCGACGTCGACTGGCGACGTCGCCGCGCCTGCGCCGAGCGGCGACGCGCCCCGTGTACGCCCGAGTGGAGACGAGGCGAGCGGCGACGCGTTCTCCCGCGATGGCCAATGTCCCGACCGCCTCGGGACCAACGGCCCGTCCGGCACACCCCGTGGTGATGGTGAGGTATTCGGACAGGGAAGCCCTTTGGTGGAAGCGGTTCGGGGAACGGGGGGCGCAAGGTGACTCGAACCGCGGGCGCCGAAGGGCTCCCCTCTTTCTTTGCGCATGCACCCCGAGAATTGCTTTGGCGGTCGACGGTTACGAGCCGATCAGGATCCTGAGGACGTCGCGGATCGAGACCATCCCGACGCAGTTCTCGCCGGATCGGATCGGCATGTGCCGGACCTCGGCGTCGCGCATCAGCCTCGCCACATCGAACGTGGAGTCGGTGGGATTCGCCCACACCGTGTCGAGGCCCACCACGTCCGCCGCCCAGACCTCGTCGGGGTCGCCACCCGCGGCGAGTGCGCGTACGACGTCGCGTTCGGAAATGAGGCCGAGCGGTCTGTCGTCCTCGTCGCTCGTCACGATCAGCGCCCCGATGTGGGCGGCGGTCAGGGTCTCGGCGGCGACCCGCAGCGAGTCGTGGCCGTCGATCGTGGCGACCGGGCTGCTCATGATGCGTTCGACCGGGTCATGCGGGCCGGCGGGCCGGGTCCTCGCCGCCGGTGCCGCCTGCTGCCGTGGGACTCCACCCCTGGCGGGTAGCACGCGGGTGTCCGGACCCGGAGACAGCACGGACTCGTGACCGTCGTCCCAGGCCACGCGGTAGTGCTCGGCGTCCGGTCCGCCGAGGACCTCCTGGACAGTTCCCTCCCGTGGCGGCAGGCCGAGGCTCTCGGTCCGAACCACGATGCGATCACCGACAGACGCGTGCATGTCAGGCCTTCTTCCGCACGAATCGTCGCGAGGCATCCTGCCCCACGATGACGGTCGCCCGCGCGGGTGCGGAACTGGTCCGGCCTGCGGACGGCTGTCAGTCCAGGACGAACGTGACGAGCAGATTGACCTGGTATTCGGTGATCTGCCCGTCTTGGACCTTCACCTGTTGTTCCTTTACCCAGGCGCCGGTGACGTTGCGGAGGGTCAGCGTCGCCCGCGAGATCCCTACCCGAATCGCGTCGTCGAAGCTCTGTGCGGACCGGGCCGAGATCTCGGTGATCCGCGCGACGTCACCCATGAGTGAGCCTCCCGTTTCCCACTCGACGACCGCTCCGGCGATGACGACCGTTTCTGGGTATCAGAATGCGTTCTGGCTCCAGTCGCTTTCTGATGTACGAGGTATTCCCCCGTGTGTGCCGAGTCTTTCCCAGGTGTGACCATTTTTCTCGCGGATGCGAAAGTGGTCATCTCTCACTTTCGTCGCCGCATTCTCCGCACCCCAGGGTCGAAGGTCCCGTTGCACGACCTGCCAAGGACGCGTCAGCAGGCGGCGGACTCTTCTTCGTACGACGCGGCCGCGTGCAGCTTGCGCAGGAGCCCAAGCTCCGCCGCGTTCTTCATCAGCTCGGTGTTGACCCAGGCCACGACATGGCCGAACGGCTTTGTGCCGCGGAGGAACCAGCCACTGCGCGCGTGGGAGTCCAGCTCCGCTTCGTCGAGTGCGTCCACCGCCGCGCTCCAGCGTTCCTTGCAGTCCAGGATCCAGTGCACTGCCGCGTCGGCGCTTCCGGGCCATTCGAAGTCGGTACGCAAGAGGCGGCCGTGCGTACCGAAACAGCTGTCATAGGTTTGTGTCCACCAGAAACCGATGTGCCACAGCAGCCAGGCGATCGAGGGCGCCGGTGCCGGTTGTGGTGCGGGAACCTCCCAGTCCGCGCACCATCGACCACCACCCTGACGACGTACGGTCCAACAGTGGACGGTGGGTTCCCACAGGCATTCCTCGTCGTTGAGATCGCCCAGATGTAACTCGAGCAACGACCACGCGACGTCGAGCTGCCAACGCAACAAGGTGATCCGACTGCCACCCGACATGTGCCCGCCTCCCTCGTCGCAACCTGATGTGCGGCCCATTTTCTTGGCCAGCACGGGCGGGAGGATCATGTCATCAATTCGCGGCCGTACCCATCGAATTATCGGGCGCCACCAAACGCGGCGGCGACGGGCATCCGGCTAAACCCAGGAGCGGAACCACATCCGGTTCAGCCATTCGTCGTACGGAATGACCTGATCGGTGAGGATCGGGTAGAGATAGGCGAAGTTCAGCAGTACGAGAAGGGTGAATCCACCGACGGCGGCCGCGCCCCACATCCGGCGGGTCGGCGAAGCGTCGGCGGGCCCGAGGATCTTGCCCAGGACGAGCACCACCCCGATGACGAGCCAGGGCAGGATCACGATCGCGTAGAAGTAGAAGATCGGCCGGTCGGTGTAGGCGAACCACGGCAGCCAGGTCGCCGCGACTCCCACCAGCGGGACGCCGAAGCGCCAGTCGCGGGCCGCGACCCACCACATGCCGCAGGCGGCCAGTGCGAGGACGGCTCCCCACCACAGCACGGGAGTGCCGATGCCGAGGATCTCCTGGACGCAGCGGCTGGTGGGGCACCCCTGGTCGGGTCCGATCTTGTCTACCCAGTCGAAGGACACCGGCCGGGCGATGACCAGCCAGCCGAACGGATCAGAGGCGTACTGGTGCTTCTCGGTGAGGTGGGTGTGGAAGTACATGATCTCGGCGTGGTAGTGCCACAACGACCGCAGCGCGTCGGGCACCAGCACCGCCAGGCCGCTCGCCGGCCGGTCCTGCGCCCACGTCCGGTCGTAGCCGTCGGGCGAGGCGAACCAGCCGGCCCATGAGAGGAGGTACACGGCGATGGCCGTGCCGACGACCGTGGTGAACGCCAGTACCGCGTCGCGTGCGATCCGCCCCGCGTGGGCGAGGCCGATGCTGACTCCGATCGCCCGCCGGGCGCCGATGTCCCACGCCCAGGTGAGCAGGCCGAACGCCGCCAGCGCGAACGCTGCGTTCCACTTCGTCGCGGCCGCGACGCCGAAGCACACGCCGGCGACGAGCCGCCACGGTCGCCACCAGAGGTCAGGGCCCCAGGCACCGGTGGCGACGCGGCCGATGGGTTCCACGGCGTCGACGAACCGGCGCCGGGCCCAGTCGCGGTCGATCAGCAGGGCACCGAACGCCAGCAGCAGCCACACCATCGCCGGCATGTCCAGCAGAGCGATCCGGCTCTCGACCAGGTGCAGGCCGTCGAGGGCGAACAGGAAGCCGGCCAGGCAGCCGAGCAGTGTCGAGCGGGTGAGTCGGCGTACGACGCGGGCCATCACCAAAATCGACAGGGTGGCGAACAGCGCGATCGCGACCCGCCAGCCGAACGGGTCCATCCCGACCGCCCACTCGCCCAGGGCGATCAGCCACTTGCCCGCCGGTGGATGGACGACGAACGCCGGACCGTCGAGGACGTCGAGGTCGCCGGCGAGGATGCGTTCGTTCGCCTTGTCGACGAACTGGTGCTCCACGCCGTAGCGCAGCAGGCTGAACGCGTCCTTGGGGTAGTAGGTCTCGTCGAAGACGAACTTCGCCGGCCGGCCGAGGTCGATCAGCCGCAGGACCGCCGCGAACACCGTGATCAGCAGCGGGCCGACCCACCCCCAGATACCGTCGTCGGGCATCGGCGGGCAGAGGCGCTCGCGCAGGGACGGGAGGGGCCGGCCCTCACTGTCGCGACCGACCACCACGGCGGTCGACTGCGCGAAGCTGGCCTGGCCGGATGCCGGCTCTGGGCCGCCGGCACGGTCGGACGTCGTCGTCATCCCGGTCATCGTACGGATAGCGTCCGGCCTGTCGCCGGCAACACCAGGCAGAACCTGGGTGCGAGGATGGATCGGTGACACCGCGTACGCAGCCCCCCGCCCGCGATGATCGCCACGGCGGGGTGCTCGTCCTGGCCGCCACGCCGATCGGGTCTCTCGCCGACGCGCCACCCCGGCTCGGGACCGAGCTCGCAGGCGCCGATGTGGTGGCCGCGGAGGACACCCGCCGCCTGAGCCGGTTGCTGACCGGGCTCGGTGTCGAGGTGGCCGGGCGGATCGTGTCGTACTTCGAAGGCAACGAAGCCAGGCGTACGACCGAACTCCTGGACGCGCTCGCCGCCGGCCAGCGGGTCGTGCTGGTGACCGACGCGGGCATGCCGTCGGTTTCCGACCCAGGGTTCCGGCTGGTCGCCGCCGCGGTCGATGCCGGCGTGCACGTCACCGTCGTCCCCGGCCCGTCCGCGGTGCTGGCCGCCCTCGCCGTCTCCGGACTGCCGGTCGACCGGTTCTGCTTCGAGGGGTTCCTGCCGCGGAAGGCATCCGAGCGTGGGAGGCGGCTGGCCGACCTCGCCACCGAACGCCGGACCATGGTCTTCTTCGAGGCGCCCCACCGGCTGGCCGTCACCCTCGAGGCGATGGCGACCGCCTTCGGCCCCGACCGCCGGGCCGCGGTGTGCCGTGAGCTCACCAAGATCCACGAGGAGGTACGCCGGGAACCGCTGGCCGCGCTGGCGGAGTGGGTCGAGGACAAGGGCGTACGCGGCGAGATCACGGTCGTGGTGGAGGGAGCTCCGGAAACCGTACGAGCCGCCGTCGACGTGGCCGAACTCCGGCGCCAGGTCGACTCCCTGGTCGACGCCGGCGCCTCCCGTAAGGACGCGATCACCGAGGTCGCGCAGGTCACCGGCACACCACGCCGGACCGTCTACGCCGCCGCCGTCGCCTCGCCACCCACGCGGTGAAGGTCATCGGCTGATCGTCTGGCCGGCCTTACTAGGATCACGGACATGGACGATGCCGCACAGCACCGCCCGGACACCGGGGGCAACAAGGCGTTCTACGTCACGACGCCCATCTACTACGTCAACGACGCACCCCACATCGGGCATGCCTACACGACCATTGCCGCCGATGTCCTGGCCCGCTGGCACCGCCAGCGCGGCGAGGCCGTGTGGTTCCTGACCGGCACGGACGAACACGGCCAGAAGGTCATGCGGAGCGCGGAGGCGCACGGCGTCGGCCCCCGCACGTGGGCGGACCGCCTGGTCGAGACGGCCTGGAAGCCGGTGCTCGAGACCATCGACGCGAGCAACGACGACTTCATCCGTACGACCGAAACCCGGCACACCGAACGGGTTCGGGAGTTTTGGCAGCATCTGTACGACGCCGGCCAGGTCTACCCGGGCACCTACGAGGGCCCCTACTGCGTGAGCTGCGAGGAGTTCAAGATCCCCGCGGAGCTGGTCGACGGTGTGGGCGGCGAGAAGCTCTGCCCGGTGCACGGCCGTCCGGTCGAGATGCTCTCGGAGACCAACTACTTCTTCCGGCTCTCGGCCTACACCGACAAGCTGTTGGCCTACTACAACGAGCACCCGGAGTTCGTGCAGCCGTCGAGCGCGCGCAACGAGGTCGTGGCGTTCGTCAAGCAGGGCCTGCAGGACCTGTCGATCACCCGGTCGACGTTCGACTGGGGCATTCCGGTGCCGTGGGACGACGACCACGTGTTGTACGTCTGGATCGACGCGCTGCTCAACTACGTCACCGCCGCCGGCTACCGCACCGACCCGCTCCTGTTCAAGCGGGTGTGGCCCGCCGACGTTCACCTGGTGGGCAAGGACATTCTTCGCTTCCACGCGGTGATCTGGCCGGCGATGCTGATGGCGGCGGGCCTGCCCCTGCCGCAGACGGTCTTCGCCCACGGTTGGCTGCTGGTCGGCGGCGAGAAGATGAGCAAGACGAAGCTGACCGGCATCGCGCCGAGCCAGATCGTCGACACGTTCGGGTCGGACGCGTTCCGCTACTACCTGCTGCGGGCGATCCAGTTCGGCGCGGACGGCTCTTTCTCGTGGGAGCACCTGCGCGCGGTCTACACCTCCGAGCTGGCCAACGGGTTGGGCAACCTCGCGTCCCGGGTGGCGGCCATGGTCGGGCAGTACTTCGGCGGCACGCTGCCGCGCGCCTCTGACCACGGTCCCGCCGAGCAGGTGCTCGCCGACAAGCTCGCAGAGACGGTACGCACCGCCGACGACGCGGTGAGCGCCCTGCGGTTCCAGGACGCACTCGCCGCGATCGACGGGTTCGTGTCGGCGGTCAACGGTTACCTCACCGAACAACAGCCGTGGAAGGTCGCGAAGGACGACTCGCCCGGCGCACACTCCCGGCTGGGCACGATCCTCTACACCGCGGCCGAGTCGCTGCGGGCGATCGCCGTGCTGCTCAACCCGGTGATGCCGAAGGCCGCGGCGGCCCTGTGGGCGCAGCTGGGGGCGGCCGGTTCCCTCGGTGAACTCGACGTCCAGCCGCTCACCAACGCGGGCCGGTGGGGGATCCTTCCGGCGGGGTCCGTGGTGACCAAGGGACGCCCGTTGTTCCCGCGGATCGAGGAGGAACCGGAGTCCCTGTGACCAGCCCTTCCGGTGGCCACGAGAGTGCAGCCGGAGTCCCTGTGAGCCCCGCCGGCAGCACCGGTGGCCGGTCCGATCCACCGCCCATTCCGGCGCCTCTGGTGTCGCCGGTCGTCGACTCGCACTGCCACCTCGACGTCGTACGCCGGACGGCGGACGGCCGGCCGGACGCACCCATCGACGAACCGGAGGTCGAGGCTGCGCTCGCGCGCGCGGCCTCGGCCGGAGTGCCCCGGATCGTCCAGATCGGCTGCGACCTGCCCGGCGCGCAGTGGGCCGTGGAGGTGGCCGACCGGTTCACGGCCCTGGTTGCGGGAGTGGCGCTGCACCCTAACGAAGTCCCGGCGCTGGCGGAGGCGGGTGAGCTCGACGCCGCGCTCGCCGAGATCGACCGGCTGGCTGGGGCGAGTGCGCGGGTGCGGGCGGTCGGCGAGACGGGCCTCGACCACTTTCGTACGCCCGAGTCGGGGTGGAAGGTCCAGGAGGACGCGTTCCGCACGCACATCGGGTTGGCGAAGGCGCACGACAAGGCGCTCGTCATCCACGACCGGGACGCCCACGACGACGTGCTGCGGGTGCTCGCCGAGGAGGGTTCGCCGGACCGGGTGGTGATGCACTGCTTCTCCGGTGACGTCGCGATGGCGCGCGAGTGCGTGCGCAGGGACTACTTCCTGTCGTTCGCCGGCACGGTGACGTTCCGGAACGCCTCGTCGTTGCGGGAGGCGTTGGCTGTCGTTCCGGAGGAGCGGCTCCTCGTCGAGACCGACGCGCCGTACCTCACGCCCCATCCGTACCGCGGGCGTACCAACGCGAGCTACCTCCTCCCGCTCACGGTCCGGTGTATGGCGGAGATCCGCGGCGTGGACGAGCGGACCCTCTGCACGTCCATCAACGCCGCGACCGAGGCGGCCTTCGGGGCCTGGTAGGCACCTGGTAGCCACCTTGGTGGTCCCTGCAGGGGACGGACCGGCCGGCCCGCGGGTTGGTCGGTGCCGTCGTCGTCCTTCTTGACCTTGAGCGCACTCCAGCTCCTACCGTCCAGCCCATGGACTACAGATATCTCGGCCGTACTGGGTTGAAAGTCAGTGAGTTGTGCCTCGGGACGATGTCCTTCGGCGCGCGGACCGACGAGGAGACCGCCCATCGGATGCTGGACCGGTTCGTCGAGGCGGGTGGGACGTTCATCGACACCGCCGACGTCTACAGCGCCGGTGTCTCGGAGGAGATCCTGGGACGTTGGCTGGAACGGCAGTCGCGCGATGACCTGGTGATCGCGACGAAGGCGTACGGCGACATGGGTCCCGGCCCCAATGATGGCGGCGGTGGGCGTAAGCATCTGCTCAGCGCTGTCGAGGCGAGCCTGCGTCGGCTTCGCACGGACTACATCGACCTCTACCAGACCCACGTCTTCGACGACGCCACGCCGCTCGAGGAAACGCTGTCCACGCTCGACGGTCTCGTACGCAGCGGCAAGGTCCGCTTCCTCGGTGCCAGCAACTACGCCGGCTGGCAGCTGCAGAAGGCCATCGACCTGGCCCGCCAGCACGGCTGGGAGCCGTTCTCCTGCCTCCAGCCGCTCTACAACCTGCTGGACCGCGAGGCGGAATGGGATCTGGTCCCGGTCAGCCGCAACGAGGGTGTCGGGATCATCCCGTGGAGCCCGCTGCGGGGTGGTTGGCTGACCGGCCGGTACCAGCGTGACATGGAAGCCCCGCCGGCTGGCAGCCGGGTGGATGCGGATCCTGACGCGGGCGGCTGGCCCGAAGCCTGGCAGACCTACGCCAACGCGCGTACGTGGGACGTGATCGACGCGCTTGTCGAGATCGGCGAGAAGACCGGCCGGACCCCGGCCCAGGTGGCACTGCGCTGGGTTATGCAGCGCCCCGGCGTGACCGCGCCGATCATCGGAGCGCGGACACCGGAACAACTCGAGGACAACCTGGCCACCGCCGACAGCCCACTCTCCGACGACCACATGGAACAACTCACCACCATCAGCGACCGCCCCATGCCGTACCCGTTCGGACTGCTGACCCGCTTCAGGCGGCGCTGACGCCCGTCGGATCGGGTTCTCCTGGTCGCCCGGGTCCGTGTCGATCGCGCTCGCACAGCGAACGAGGCGGGCCGGCAGTCGGGTAGAGAGGTGGCATGGAGGTCCTGACGGTCGGCCATGGCACCGCGTCGGCCGACGAGTTGGCGGCGCTCCTGCGGGCCGCCGGCGTGCGGCTTCTCGTCGACGTCCGGACGGCCCCCGGTAGCCGCCGGAACCCGCAGGTCGCCCGGTCTGCCCTGGAGGAGTGGCTGCCCGAGCACGGGATCGACTACCGGTGGGAGCGCCGGCTCGGTGGCTGGCGCAAGGCTCCCGCCGACTCGCCCGACGTGGCGCTCCGGCAGCCTGCCTTCGCGGGGTATGCGGCGCACATGCGCTCGGCCGAGTTCGCCGAGGCGGTCGACACGCTGCTGGTCGACGCCACGGGCCGGCGTACGACCGTGATGTGTGCGGAGAGCGTGTGGTGGCGCTGCCACCGGCGGATGCTCGCGGACTATCTCGTGCTCGTTCGGGATGTGACAGTGCGTCACCTGTTCCACGACGGTCGCTTGGAGGTGCACCGCCCCACCGACGTCGTACGGGTGGGGCCGGACGGGCTGCCCGTCTACGACGCCGGCCAGCAGACCCTCTGACTGTCCTGGCCAGCGAGGCTCGCGGTACCCGGGACAGGCGTCGACCCCTTGCCCGGGGCCACGCTCCTAGGGGGTGTCTGATGGATCGCGATCGGCTCGCGGCGTCCCGCATCCCGCCTGGCTGCGTTCTCGTCGATCGGCGCACAAGACCAGTGCGCCTTCCTCCTCGGCCTTGCCAGCCGGGCGCGGATACGCCGCTCACTGATCGATCGTGATCCATCAGACACCCCCTAGCTGGCCAGGTGTATGTCCCTCCAGCCAGGTGTGGCTGCCCTCCCAGCCAGGTGCGTGCCCTGCCCGACCAGGGACGCTGGCATGGTCAGCGTGGTCATCTGCGCAAGCCCCGAGGTGTCACGCGCGCCAGGTCCGTACCAATGGCCGGATGCGGGCCTCCTGCCCCTTCGGGCCGTATTGGCTACGGTGCGTAGTGTATTGGGGAGAGAATTTACACACTGGGTTGATGAGTGCGGGATCCTCCCGTATCGTCGCCAAGCGTTGGCCGGGGTCGGGAAGCCTCGGGCGGCGTACCAGGGGGGTTTCGCAAGGCGCTCCGACGACGCTGAAGAGCACGTCAGTTGTCGTGTCCTCTCAAGGGGAGGGGAGAGGGCGCCGACACTGCCGCTTGCTGGCGCCACTCGTGCCCGTGCCCGGAAAGCGCAAGCATCGGAGCACCGTGCATAAGAAGGGTTTGATCGGTGCCGTTGGCATCGCAGTCGTAGGGGCACTTGGTCTCAGCGGCGCCGCCTACGCCACACTTGACAAGGCCGTCACTGTCTCGGTCGACGGCAAGGATCGCACCGTCCACACGTTCGGCTCCTCAGTGGCCGACGTTCTTCAAGCAGCGGAGATCCCGGTCAGCGATCGCGATCTCGTGGCGCCGGGTCCGTCCACCAAGATCACGGACGGTAGCCGGATCGCGGTCCGTTACTCCCGCCCGTTGACACTCATGGTCGACGGCAGGAAGCAGACCCACTGGGTGACCGCGTTGAGCGTCGGGGAAGCGTTCAACGATCTCGGCGTCCGCTTCGCCGGAGCGAAGATGTCGGCCAGCCGTTCGGTCGGGATCGGCCGGAAGGGTCTCGGCGTCGACGTGCGTACGGTCAAACGCATCGTCGTCAAGCACGACGGCACCCGGACCGGGATCTCGGCACCCGTCCTCACCGTCGAGGAGGCGCTGGCCGCCGCCAAGGTCAAGATCGACGCCGACGACAGGATCAGACCCGCCCTGTCCACCATGGTCGACGACGGCGTCACGATCTCGATCAACCGGATCGACACCCGTACGCGCCAGATCACGGTCGCGATTCCGTACAAGACGGTCCGCAAGGAGGACTCGTCGATGTACGACGACCAGAGCAAGGTCGAACGCTCGGGCGAGCGAGGCACGAAGGCGCAGGTCGTTCGGATCGTCTACGTCGACGGCAAGAAGGCCAGCACCAAGGTCCTCTCCCAGCGGGTGGTGTCCAAGCCGGTCGACAGGGTGGTCGTCGTCGGCACCAAGGAGCGTCCCTCGGGCGGAGGCTCGGTCGGCGGCTCGGTCGACAGCCTCAACTGGGCGGCCCTCGCCGACTGCGAGTCCAGTGGCAACCCGGACGCGGTCAACCCCGCGGGTTACTACGGGCTGTACCAGTTCTCGCTGTCGACCTGGGAGTCGGTCGGCGGGTCCGGGAACCCGGTCGACAACTCCTCGGCGGAGCAGACCTACCGCGCGAAGCTCCTCTACCAGCGGTCGGGCGCAGGTCAGTGGCCCGTCTGCGGGAGCCGGCTCTTCAGCTGAGAGGCAGGACCGAAACCTTCAGCTGAGGGCGAGTACGCGCAGGCGCCCGGGTGGGAGACCGATAGCGTTCCCACCGTGAGCGAGGCGTCTGGCGCGACCTCCGCCGGCCCGAGGCTCCTCGGGCCGGCGGAGGTGCGTGCGCTGGCCGGTGAGCTGGGGATTCGCCCCACCAAGCAGCGCGGCCAAAACTTCGTCACCGACCCCAACACGGTCCGGCGCGTCGTACGGACCGCCGGCGTGGGTTCGCGTGATGTCGTCCTCGAGATCGGCCCCGGGCTCGGCTCGCTGACGCTGGCGTTGCTCGACGCGGTCACGCAGGTCGTGGCGGTGGAGATCGACGAGGCGCTGGCGGCGGCATTGCCGCGGACGGTCGCGCGGTTCGCGCCGGGGCAGGCCGACCGGCTCTCCGTCGTCCACGCTGACGCGCTCCAGCTGACCCGGCTGCCCGAGCGGGCAGGTGCCCTGACCGGTCCGGGGGCGCCGACGGCGCTGGTCGCCAACCTGCCGTACAACGTCGCCGTACCCGTGCTCCTCGAGGTTCTCGCTCACCTCCCGTCGATCCAGCACGGCCTCGTCATGGTCCAGTTGGAGGTCGCCGAGCGGCTCGCCGCCGCGCCCGGGTCGAAGATCTACGGCATCCCGAGCGTGAAGACCGCGTGGTACGCACAGGTCCGCAAGGTCGGCCTGGTGGGGCGTACCGTTTTCTGGCCGCAGCCCAATGTCGACTCCGGTCTGGTGGCGTTCACCCGGCGCCCACCGCCTTCGACCAGCGCGTCGCGGGACGAGGTCTTCGCGGTGGTCGACGCCGCGTTCGGGCAGCGGCGCAAGACCCTCCGCTCGGCGCTGGCCGGGCTGGCCGGTTCGCCACGGCTGGCCGAGGAGGCGCTGCGGAGCGCCGGAGTAGACCCGGCCGACCGAGGCGAACGACTCGACGTGGCGGCGTTCGCCCGGATCGCCGAGGGACTTCGGGCGACGAGGATCGAGCACAACCAGTCTGACGATGCACGGACGAGTGAGAGGAAGCCCAGCCGGTGAGTGCGGTGAGTGCGGAACGTGCCGTGGTCGTGCGTACGCCGGCGAAGGTGAATCTGGCGCTCATGGTCGGGCCGCCCCGCTCCGACGGGTTCCACGAGCTGGCATCGGTCTACCAGGCGGTGAGCCTGTACGACGAGGTGGCGGCTGCCCCTCTCCCGGGCGGCGGGATCACGGTCACGGTCCGCGGCGCCGACGAGTCGCCGGAGACCGTGGCCGGTATCCCGCTCGACGCCGACAACCTGGCTGTCAGGGCGGCTGCCCTGCTGGCCACCCGGACCAGGATCGACGCGGGCGTGGCGCTCGAGATCCGGAAGGGGATCCCGGTCGCCGGCGGCATGGCCGGCGGGAGCAGCGACGCGGCCGCGACACTCGTGGCCTGCGATGCGTTGTGGGGGACGAAACTCGACCGGTCGCACCTCCTCGAGCTCGCGGCGGAGTTGGGCAGCGACGTGCCGTTCTGCCTGGTCGGAGGTACGGCGGTGGGTGCCGGTCACGGCGAGATCGTGACGCCGGCCCTCGCACGCGGCAGCTACCACTGGGTCTTCGCGCTCGACGGGAACGGCCTGTCGACTCCCGCCGTCTACGCCGAGCTCGACCGGCTGCGGGGGGACCTCGCCGTCCTTCCGCCGCGCGTCCCCGGGCCGTTGATGTCGGCACTGCGTACCGGCGACACCAGGGGCGTCGGCCAGGCGTTGGCCAACGATCTGCAACCGGCGGCGTTGCGCCTGCGGAGTCGGCTGGGGCAGGTGCTGGCGGCCGGTGAGGAACTCGGCACGCTCGGCGCCATCGTGTCAGGGTCGGGCCCGACCTGCGCGTTCCTCGCCCGCAGCGAGGAGCATGCCACGGATCTGGCGGCCCGGCTCGCGGGGTCGGGCGTGTGCACGACCGTACGCAGGGCTTCCGGCCCAGTCCCAGGCGCCCGGATCGTCGACGCCTGACCCGCCCGCGTAGGGAGTGATCACGTATACGTGATCATTCCCCACGATGCGCGGTGAATTTGCCCCGCATCGTGGGGAACTGCGGCGCAAGGTGAGGTCATTCAGGGAACGCCCGGGGACTGACCGCGCGCGGGTTGACGAAATCGGTTGCGCCTCGTCGCCGCGTTCGGGCAAGGTTGCCCGGACGGCATCGCGGTCCGCGATGCTCGCAGCAGCGTCGGCGTCACGCCGGCAGGATCGATCCCGTGGTGATCGGGTTCGAGGGACCGAGGAGGTGCGTCATGGCCAAGTCCGTCGCCTGGGCTGGGTATCGCACCCGCCCTCACGTGCATCTCCTCCCGCGCTGACGCCGGGCACTCCCCTCGCGTCGCGGCGCGCCTGGAGGGATGCGTTCCCTCGAAGGAGCTTTCTGTGCGCAAGCGCAATCTCGATCTTGATTCTTCCGAGCGTCCCGACGATCACCTGAACGACCCCCAGAACGACCTGAACCTGACACGCGGCGGTCCGCACGACGCAGTCGTGTACGACCTCACCGACGGCGACACCGAGCACAGCGTCACCGAGCACAGCGTCACCGAGGACAGCGCCACTGAGGACAGTCCCGCCGAGGACGGTGCCGGCCTGGCGAGTGCCCTCTGGGATGACGCCGACGACTTCGACGAGTTCGACCCGTACGACGACGATGCGCCCAGGGCGACGCGGATGCGCCGTCGACGGGACGAGAGTGGTCCCGCTCCAAGGGCGCGGGGGCGGATGACCGAGGAGGCCCGCGCCAGACTCGCCACGGAACGTGAGGCGGCCACGATCGCCGACGGGCCGCCCTCCGGATACCGGTGGACCACCTGGGACGACCTCGGAGCTCCCCGCGGCCCCGAGCCGTACCCGGACTGGCTCGTCACCGATCTCGCGGCTGTCGACACCGAGTTCGGCGTCCTCAAGACCGGCAAGGAGGCGGACGTCTTCCTGATCGAACGGGCCACGCTGCGCCAGCAGCACGGAGGAGATGGGCCCGACACCGATCGCGCGTGTCTGCTCGCCTCCAAGCGCTACCGCAGCGCCGACCACCGGTTGTTCCACCGGGACTCCGGCTACCTCGAGGGACGCCGCGCCCGCAAGTCACGTGAGGCCCGGGCGCTCTCCAACCGGACGAACTTCGGCCGCAACCTGATCGCACAGCAGTGGGCGGTCACCGAGTTCGCCGCGCTGGGCGAGCTGTGGTCCGCGGGCGCTCCGGTGCCCTACCCGGTCCAGCACATCGGGACCGAGCTGTTGATGGAGTTCGTGGGTACGAACGACGGTGCCGCCGCGCCCCGGCTGGCGCAGCTGCGACCCGAACCGGCGGAGCTCGCCTCCCTCTGGGACCAACTGCTCGACGCGCTGATGGTCCTGGCGCGGCTGGGTTACACGCATGGTGACCTGTCGGCGTACAACCTGCTCGTCCACGAGGACACCCTGGTCCTCATCGACCTGCCGCAGCTGGTGGATGTCGTGACCAACCCGCAGGGTGTCCGATTCCTCGAACGCGACGCGCAGACGATCTGCGCCTGGTTCGTGTCGCGCGGGCTCGCGCCAGACGTCGCGGACCCGGGCCAGGTGGTCGCGATGGTGCTCGCCGAGGCCGGCGTGACGTGACGGTGGGCGCCTCGGTTTTCTGATCATGTGCGCGGACCTTGGGGTTCTCCCTACGGGAGCGCGCGCATGATCCCCACATGATCATGAACCGAGGTGAGCGGGGCACCGGAGTGGTGCCGGCTTGTCGGTGGTACGAGTCAAGATGAAGCCGATGAGTCAGGATGAGCACGTGAGTGACGAGCAGTCTGGGCAGCCTGAGCAGGCCGGGCGAGCCGAGGAGGCGGGCCAGGCTGAGCAGCACATCGAGGAGTCGTTCAACGGAGTTGACTGGTACGGCCGTGAGCTCGACGGTCATCGCTACGTCCGGTGCGTGTTCTACGACGTCGACCTCACCGAGACCCGGAGCAGGGGCGCGATCTTCGACCGGTGCGAGTTCGGCAACTGCAAGTTCAACGCCTCCGCGCACACGGATTCGGCGTTCGTCGGCTGCGAGTTTCGGCGTACGTCGTTCTTCTCGGCCAGGCTCGACGGCTGCAAGCTCACAGGGAGCAGCTTCGTCGACTGTGTCCTGCGGCCGATCACGGTGACGGGTGGCCTCTGGTCGAGTGTGCTGCTGCGGGGCGCAGACCTGACCGGCGTCGACCTCACCGGCGTACGTCTCGGCGACTCGGACCTGTCCGAGGCCGATCTCACCGGCGCCAAGTTGCGCGACTGCGACCTCAGCTACACGACGTTTCGTGGGGCGGTCCTGAAGGAAGTCGATCTGCGCGGTGCCACCCTGCGGGCGGTCGACCTGAGTTCGGCGAAGCTCGACGGCACGCACGTCGACCTGGCGGGCGCGGTCGCCCTGGCCGAGTCACACGGTGCGCGGGTCGACACCACACCCTGACCCCGTTTGCCGGGTGTTACGACCAGTCGAAGCCGGGTGCGTGATCGGTGGCTGTCCGCGGCGGCTCGTCACACATGATCACCTGCGTACAACCGTCGTGGCCGTGGATCGCCGTGACGTCGGCGAGTGACTCGTACACGTTGACCGACGGACGGGCGCCGCACCACGCGAGGCTGACCTTCCCGTTGGGGTAGATGGTCCCCCAGGCGACGACACCGGTTCCGGAGACGCCGCTCGCGTCGCGATGCCGGTAAAGCTGGAAGCGGCACGGCATAACTGTCGTGACGACGGGCATTGACCCTCCATCTGACGTGAAGGCGGCCCAACGATGTTGGGTCCTACGGGCCGCCGCGCAGGGAATGGGCCGGGGTCTACGACGGCCCGTAGGGACCCCCAGAGTGACAGGATCACCACGGATGGTCAAGTAACTCTTCCAATGTAAATTTTCCTGATCTGTCCTGGGAGTTCCGAATGACAATTTCCAAACTGATCGATGCGAAAGGACTTGCGACATCTATGGGCAAGGGGTCACACTTGGGCGCAGTTACTCACCGGGGAGGTTTGCATGCCCAGAGTGACCGGACCGACGATCGCTCGCTGGCGGCTTGGCAAGGAGCTCAAGCAGCTCCGGGAGTCCGCCGGGTGTTCCTACCTGGACGCCGCACACCGGCTGGACTGCTCCGAGTCCAAGATCCGCAAGATCGAAGCGTCCGAGGTCGGGGTCGTCCGGGCTGAGCTCGACTCTCTCCTCGAGCTGTACAAGCTCGAGGACGACGACCTCAGATACCTCCTGCACGAGCTGCAGAGGTTGGGCAAGCAGCGCGGTTGGTGGGCCCCGTTGGGTTCGATGCCCAAGCAGTACGCGTTCTTCCTGTCGCTGGAGTCGGACGCCAAGCGGATTCGCACCTTCGAGCCGATGGTCGTTCCCGGCCTGCTGCAGACCGAGGAGTATTCCAATGCCCTCGACGCGATGTGCACATTCGAGTCGCCGGAGGAGCTCGAGCGGTCCGTGCAGATCCGGATGGCCCGCCAGGAGGCGTTCTGGAGGGGGCGCACCGACCCGAGCCGACTCTGGGTGATCGTCGACGAGGCCGCCCTGCGTCGGCCGGCCGGACGGAAGGTTGGCGTCATGCGCGGCCAGCTGATGCGGCTGCTCGAGCTGAGCGACCAGTGCATCTTCCAGATCGTGCCGTTCGAGGTGGGCAGCTATCCCGGCACGATCGGCCCGTTCACGATCTGCGAGTTCGACGAGAACGTTCACTCTCCCGTGGTCTACACCGACGGGCAGGCCGGCATCGCCTACCTGGAGAAGGAGGAGGACGTCGAGCGCGCGGGGCGGGCGTTCAACCACATGGCGGCGATGGCTCTCAGCCCGGCGCAGTCCGGGAAGAAGATCTTGGCCATCCTCTCGGAGATGGCCAAATTACAAGGAGGCGAAAATGAAGGATGACCTGACCAAAGCGAGATGGCGGAAGGCGTCCGCGTCCATCGGCATGTCCAACTGTGTCGAAGTGGCCGACCTGGGCGCCCGGATCGCCGTTCGCGACTCGAAGGACCGGCGTGGCCCGGCGCTGGTTTTCAGCGCTGGCTCGTGGTCCAACTTCGTCGGCAGCGCCAAGAAGGGCGAGTTCAACCTGCGCTGAGCGCCGCCGTCCTGCTCGGTGCGTACTCTGTGCCGGCAAAATATCGCTACATATGATGAAAGAACGGAAACCCCCGGCTTGTCCGGGGGTTTCCGCATAGCCGCATAAGTACCGAAAAGTGCGTACGGAGATGCCCGAATTCGCCCGAATGTCCGGGCCGCGGAATTTCGCATGCTGGTTGAGACGGCCGACGCGCACGAGGACGTCACGGCGCAATCGCGCGCGGACCTCATCGGGCGTCGTGGACCGGTGCGCGGTCCGCGCGGGCGTACAGTTCGGCGAACTCCGGTGAGCCGTCGTCGGTACGAACGTCGAAGGTCACGCCACGGTCCTGCACGGGGTAGTTGCCGGCGAGGCAGTCCTTCCACAGATCCGGCATGTGGGCGTAGTGCACGAGCCGGCCGCTTGGCCAGCCGGCGGACAGGATGTGCCGCCGCTCGGGTCGCGAGTATGGCGGGTCCATCCGGTACCGCTCCAGCGCGCCCTCGTCGACGGTCACGCCGAGACCCGGCCCGGTCGGTGCCTGGACGAAGCCGTTCCGGATGAGGAGCGGGTCGACGATGAGATCGTCGGCGTAGTTGTTCATCGCCGTGACCGCCGGCCAACGGGCGTGGGAAAGGACGGCGCCGAGGTGGGCGCACAACGCCGTGGTGAGGCCGGTCCCGACCATCTGCAGCCAGAACGGCTTGCCGAACTCGGCGTTCAGCGTGTTCTGCCGGAGCATCGCGGCGATGCCCCGCTCCACGACGAAGCCATCACACGTCTCCTGCCGGAGCATCGCTTGGTACGGCTGGGCGTGCAGGTGGACCGCGACCGGGCGTGCGACCTTGGCGCGGATCTGCCGGTAACCCTCCAGGTCGGCGTGCGGGATCGGCGTCTCGTAGATCGCGACCCGCTCGTCGCGGTCGAGTTCGCGCAGCACCGGGACGGCCTCGCCGGCGTGCAGGAGCATGCCGTTCCAGTCGATGTCGAGCCGGTAGTGCGATGGCGTCGCCGCGCCGATCGCCGCGACCTGTTCGTACACGTCGAACCATGGGCGGGCCTTGAACTTGTGGTAGGCGTAACCGGCGGCCACCGCGTCGGCCGCTTCCGCAGCGAGTGCGGCGGGCGCCATCTTCGTGTTCCACCAGGCGATCGGGCACCAGTCGCGGACCCGCGGACCGAGCAGCGCCGAGACAGGAACTCCGAGCGCTTTGCCGACCACGTCGTACATCGCCATCTGCAGGCCGGGTCCCAGCGAGTCGTCAGCGAGGAAGTCGGCCGGGTTGCCGCCGCGGACGCGGGCGATCGCCTTGTCGGACACCTTGCCCCAGCTGTAGTGGAGCAGGGTCTCGCCGAAGCCGGTGATTCCCGCGTCGGTGCTGAGCTTGATGACCTCGACGACGGACCAGTTCCAGACGTTGGGAAGCAGCGCGTTCCACTCCTGGCAGCGGTCGGTGAACGGTACGTCGACGACGATGCGTTCGACCTCGGTGATCTTCAGGCGGGCGACCATGCGTTCCATCCTGACGTGGATCGAGGGTCCTTGCCGAGGGAGTGATGGCAGCCGTCGGGGCCAGGTTCGGACCAGCCGGCGACCAGCGCCTTCGTGGCGGTACCTGGACCCCGGGATAGCCTCGAACGTCGCCCGTACGACAGGAGTACGACAGGAAGGTCGCATGGCAGTCAACCCGGTCAATCTCGTCAACCTCGAACGCGTCGAGAAGGCGTACGGCGTCGAGCGGCTCCTCGATGGCGTGAGCCTCGGCGTGGCAGCGGGCGAGCGGATCGGCATCGTCGGGCGGAACGGTGCCGGCAAGACCACGTTGCTGGCATTGCTCGCCCAGGAGGAGGTACCGGACGCCGGTCGGGTCACGCTGAACCGCGGCCTGCGGGTGGGCAGGCTCGGCCAGCGCGACGACCTGGATCCTGGCGCGACGGTGGCGTCGGTCGTTCTGGGCGGGCGGGCCGAGCACGAGTGGATGGGCGACCGGAAGGCCCGCGAGGTGCTGGCGGGTCTGCTCGCCGACGTTCCGACCGACCGGGTGGTCGGCGGGCTGTCGGGCGGGGAGCGCAGGCGGGTCGCGTTGGCGGCGCTTCTCGTCGACGAGCACGACCTGCTGCTGCTCGACGAGCCGACCAACCACCTCGACCTCGAGGTCACGGACTGGCTGGCCCGGCATCTCGTGGCGCGGGGTGAAGCTGTGGTCGCGGTGACGCACGACCGGTGGTTCCTCGACGCGGTGTGTACGACGACGTGGGAGCTGGACGGCGGCTCGGTGGCCGCCTACGACGGAGGTTATGCGGCGTACGTCCTTGCCCGGGCCGAACGGGAACGGATGGCCGACGCGACCGAGACGAAGCGGCAGAACCTGCTGCGCAAGGAGCTCGCCTGGCTCCGCCGGGGCGCGCCAGCCCGGACGTCGAAGCCGAAGTTCCGCCTCGACGCGGCGTCCGCGCTGATCGCGGACGAGCCGGATCCGCGCGATTCGCTCGCGCTGGCGAAGTTCGCGTCGGCGCGGCTCGGCAAGCAGGTGATTGACATAACGGACGTCGACGTCGTGCGCGGGTCGCGGGAGTTGTTGCGGCGGGTGACCTGGCAGCTCGGCCCCGGCGACCGGATCGGGATCGTGGGTGTCAACGGTGCCGGCAAGACGACGCTGCTGCGACTGCTGGCCGGCGAGGACGAGCCGGCGGCAGGAAAGCTGGCGTGGGGGCGTACGGTCCAGCTCGGTCATCTCGCGCAGGAGCTGGGCGGGCTCGACGACGACTCGACCGTGGTCGACGCGGCCGAAGGCGTTCGGCGGGTCGTGAAACTCCGCCCGGGCAACGTGCGACCGGGCGCGATCGGGCGCCGGCCGGTGCCCACGTCCGGGCCGGAGGTCACGGCGATGTCGCTGCTGGAAAGGTTCGGGTTCCGGGGTGACCTGCTGCGCGCCCGGGTGGGTGACCTGTCCGGTGGTGAGCGGCGGCGGTTGGAGCTGCTGTGCCTGCTGCTCGACGAACCGAACGTCCTGCTGCTCGACGAACCGACGAATGACCTCGACATCGACACGCTGCGGGTGGTGGAGGACTTCCTCGACGGGTTTGCTGGGTCGGTCGTGGTGGTGACGCACGACCGATACTTCCTCGAACGTGTCTGCGACACGGTCTGGGCGCTGCTCGGCGACGGGAGCCTCGGCATGCTGCCGGGTGGGGTGGAGGAGTACCTCGCGCGGCGGCGGGACGTGGACGAAGGGCGGCCGGGTCGTACGCCGGTTTCAGCGCATGCTGGTGAGTCTGGTCGGGCTGGTGAGTCTGGTCGGGCTGGTGAGTCCGGCGGTGGTTCGGGCGTACGCACGATCGACGCCTCCGAGCTTCGGGCAGCCAAGAAGGAACTCGCCCGACTCGAGCGTCAGCTCACCCGCCTGAGTGCGCGCGAAGAGGAGTTGCACGCCGCACTTGCCGCCCACGCAAGTGACTACGAACGACTGATGAAGCTCGACGAGGAGCTCCGCACTGTGCGTACAGAGAAGGACAGCGTCGAGACCCGCTGGCTGGAGCTCGCTGAAGCCGTCGACTGACCTCCCCGTGATCATGATCGTGATCATGAAAACTCTTGGGCGGTATGGCCCCTCTTAGCTTCATGGTCCGGTTTGCCTTCACACTCGCCTCTTGAACGACACCACGGGACCCCGCCCGACACCTGAGTTCGTTGAACGGCTGAGAGGGCTCGGGGGTTATGGCCTCCGGCGGGGCGATCCTGGCCGCGACCTTCACGGGCGCGGTGCCGCCGCAGGCTTCGCCGCCATGGGTGCCGACGCCGCCTTCGCCGCCATGGGTGCCGACACAGGCTTCGCCGCCATGGGTGCCGACGCAGGCTTCGCCGCCATGGGTGCCGACGCAGGCTTCGCCGCGATGGGTTCCGCCGCCGGCCTCGGACTCCCACTCCTACAGTGGCGCGCCGGCCTTCCTGCCCAGCTACCAGCAATCACCGTCCGGCTACAGCGCTGGGCATGACTGGTCCCATGATCGTGAAGCGAGACCGGACCATGAAAGTAAACGGGGCCATACCGCCCTGGACTCTTCATGATCACGATCATGATCACGGGGAGGCGACGTGCGCGCCGGACGGGGGCCCAGGCGTCGGAGGGGGCCCTGCGCGACGGGATGCGGGAGGGGGCGTGCGCCACAGGCAAGAGTGGGGTCAGCGGGGTTCCCAGGCGCCGGGCGAGTTGGCGAGCTTGCGGATCTGGGCGGGGAAGTGGCCGCTCACGACGGTGGCGAGTGTGGTCTCGTCGAGGACGCCGCGCACTGCTGCCCGGGTCGCGACCCACACGACCTGCAGGTGTTCGGCCGCCCCTTCGTAGGTCGCCTCCTCCGGCCGCATCCCGCGTACGCCGGCGAGCGGCCCGTCGACCGCCCGGATGATGTCCCCGACCGTGATCCGGTCCGCCTCTGCCGCCAGCCGGTAACCACCGACCGCGCCGCGATGGCTGCGTACCAGCCCCGCCCGGCGCAGGTCACCCAGGATCGCCTCCAGGAACTTGTGCGGCAGCCCTTGGCCGTCCGCCAGTGCCTGCGCGGTCACCATGTCACCGGCCTGGGCAAGCACCAGCATGGCGCGAACCGCGTAGTCTGCGCGAGCCGAAATCTGCACGCCGACATCATGGCGTACGACCGGTTGCTTAGGGGGGAGCGGCGTGCCTGCTGACGCCGTACCCGCCGGACCCGCGGTAGTCGCCGGGACGTGTCGTACGCACGTCGCATTCACGTCTGTTCGTCGAACGGCATCACGAGCCGGCGCAGCAGTGCGGCCAGCTGGGTGCGGTCGTCGTCTGGCAGTCCTGCCAGGAGGGCGCGCTCGTGGTCGAGCAGTCCCGCGAGCGCCGCGTCGACCCGCTTCTGGCCGACGTCGGTGAGCCGGACCCTTACCCCGCGACGGTCCGCGGGCTCGGGCCGTCGCTCGACCAGGCCTTTCGCGGCCAGCCGGTCGATCCGGTTCGTCATCGTGCCGCTGGTGACGAGGGTCTGGGTGAGCAGGCGACCGGGTGAGAGTTCGTAGGGCTGCCCCGCCCGACGCAGCGCGGTCAGGACGTCGAACTCCCACGTTTCGAGATCGTGTGCGGCGAAGACCAGCCGGCGGGCGCGGTCGAGGTGGCGGGCAAGTCGGGAGATCCGGGAGAGTACTTCGAAGGGGGAGACGTCGAGGTCGGGCAGCTCCCGACGCCAGGCAGTCACCAGCCGGTCGACCTCGTCCTGGTGGTCGCCTGCCGGCTGGTTCGTCTCCATCGCCACAGCCTAGCCCGACGTCGACTCGATCAAGACTCTTGACATCAAGAGACTTGGCCTGGAAAACTATCTCGACGTCAAGCTATCTACCTCGCGGTGCGACCCGAATTCTTCGGACACCGAGTTGGAGCGCGGGCCCATGAACCTGACCAGGGAGTACGCATGACCACCGGCAGCACCGCCGCCGACAGTCCTGCCGATGGCACAGCCGACAGCCCTGCCGCCGACAGCGCCGCCGCCGCCACCACCGCCACCACCGCCGACAGCGCCGCCGCCACCACCGCCGACAGCGCCGCCGCCACCACCGCCGCCACCACCGCCGAAAGCGCCGACGACAGTGGCCTGGCGTGGGACCCCGGCCAATACCTCAAGTACGCCGACGAGCGCGGCCGGCCGTTCGCCGACCTGCTCGCCCGCGTCGGCGCCCGCGATCCCCGGTACGTCGTCGACATGGGCTGCGGGCCGGGGCAACTCACCGCGGGACTGTGCGCCCGCTGGCCCGACGCCGACATCGAGGGTGTCGACTCGTCCGTACCGATGATCGAGCGCGCCCAGGCCCTCCGGGACCAGGGTGAGACCGCCGCAAGCACGCCTGCCGCGGGCGAGACCGGGCGCTTGTCGTTCCGCCTCGGCGACCTCCGCGACTGGCGGCCGGAGCGTCCCGTCGACGTCCTCATCACCAACGCCACCCTGCAGTGGGTGCCCGGCCATGTCGACCTGTTGCCCACCTGGGTCAGCTACCTCGCTCGGGACGGATGGCTCGCGCTCCAGGTGCCGGGCAACTTCGACAGTCCGAGCCACCGGACGCTGTTCGCGCTCGCCGCCGAGGAACCCTGGGCGCGCCACCTCACCGTTCCCGTTCGCCAGCGGCCGAGCGCCCCTGGACCGGACGTCTACCTGGACGTACTGGCCGCCGCGGGATGCCAGGTCGATGCCTGGGAGACGACCTACCTGCACGTCCTTCAGGGCGAGGACGCCGTCTTCGAATGGGTCAAGGGCACCGGCGCGCGGCCCGTTCTGCAGGCGCTGCCCGATGACGTACGACCGGACTTCGAGGCCGCCTACAAGGCCCGGCTCCGTGAGGCGTACCCACCGCGCGACGTCGGCACAGTCCTCCCGTACCGACGGGTGTTCGCTGTCGCGCGGAGGGTTGGCCGATGAGCGCGCGTACGCCGGACCGCGTGCCCCCGCCGGACGACGTGCCCCCGCGGGACGACGTGCCTTCGTCGGGCGGTACTCCGAGGACCGGCCTGGTCGTGCGTGAGGCGCGGCGGGCCGACCTGGCGACGATCGTGGCGCTCATCGCCGCCGATGCGATTCGCGAGGTCAGGGAGACCGTCCCCGCTGGCGCAGCCGGCGAGCCCAGCGAACCCGCCAGGCTCGTCCACGATGTCGCGGACGACGGTCTGGAACCGGGTTACGTGGCGGCGCTCGATAAGATCACCGCTGATCCGAACACGCTGCTCCTCGTCGGCGAAGTGCCGACCGGACGCGGCGGCGAGGTGGTCGCGACCTGCCAGCTCACGTTCCTGCGACATCTCATGTACCACGGCGGGGTTGTCGCTCAGGTCGAGGCAGTCCGTACCGCCGCACATCTGCGCGGGCACGGGATCGGCACCGCGCTCATGGACTGGGTGGTCGCCGAGTCGCGGCGACGGGGTGCGGTACGCCTGCAGCTCACCAGCAACCGCGCCAGGGTCGACGCGCACCGGTTCTACGAACGACTGGGCTTCAAGGCCAGCCATGTCGGCATGAAGCTCTACCTCGCCGACGGAGGCGGAGCGGCCGGAGCGGCCGGATGAAGCTGCACCATGTCCAGGTGTCGTGCCCACCCGGCGGTGAGGAGGCCGCGCGAGCGTTCTATGGGGGAGCGCTCGGCCTGGTCGAGGTGGACAAACCGCCTGCGCTCGCTGCCCGAGGTGGGGCGTGGTTCCGCGCCCCCGACGCCCCCGACGCGTCTGCCGCCCCCGCCGCGTCTACCGCGTCTGCCGCCCCCGCCGCCCCCGCCGCGTCTGCCGCCCCCGCCGCGCCCGACGGTGCGGGGAGTGCGGGTGGTGCGCTCGAATTGCACGTCGGCGTCGAGCAGGATTTCCGCCCGGCCAGGAAGGCGCATCCGGCTCTCCTCGTCGCCGACATCGACGCGGTGGCGGATCGGATCGAGGCCGCAGGCTTCCCCGTGGAGTGGGACCCGCACTATCCCGGCCACCGCCGGTTCTATACCGCTGATGGTCATGGCAACCGGGTAGAGATCCTCAGCCCGGATGGTCCAGGCTAAGGCTCATGTCAGACTCGGGATCCACCTCGCGCCCGCGCGTCCTGCTCACCGGAGCGACCGGCTACATCGCCGGCCAGCTGCTGCCGGAGTTCCGCGCGCGTTACGACCTGCGCCTCGTCGACGTCCGCCCCGGCGACGATGTCGAGGTCGCCGACCTGCTGAACGCTCCGGCTGGTGAGCTCGCGCCGCTCTTCGAGGGCGTCGACACCGTGGTCCACACCGCGTACCACCGGCCGAGCGGTGACGACCCGCAGTCGAAGTACGACGGCGAACGCCTCAACATCGACCTGATGCAACGCGTCTATCAGCTGTCGCTCGACCACGGTGTCCGCCGGGTGGTCGCGGCGAGCACCAACCAGGCCGCGAAATGGTACGAACAGCCCTACTACAAAGGTCTCCGCGACCGGGTGAGCCCCGAGGACTACCCACGGCCGGACAACTTCTACGGCTGGGCGAAGGCGGCCTACGAGTCCCTCGGCTTCCTCTACGCCTGCGGCGGCGCGGGTCGGGCGCTGGAGGTCGTCCAGATCAGGATCGTCGCACCCCGCGAGATCGAGGCGGAGAAGTTCCGCGACCTGCCGGCCCAACGCTACGTCCGCGACCTCGCCGGCTACATCTCCGAGCGTGACCTGCAGCAGCTGTTCTGCAGGTCGATCGAGGCCGGGGACATCGCCGACGAGCACGGCGTACCGTTCCACATCTTCTACGGCGTCTCGGACAACGCGCGCACGCTCTGGAGCATCACCAACGCACGCAAGGTGATCGGCTACGCACCACAGGACAATTCTGAGGAGCGGTACGCCGCCGACATCGCCAAGCTCCTGCACGGCAGGTGACACCGGACCGCGCCACCCGGTCCGCCGGCAAACCCGCCGTCCTCGCCGTGCGGGCCCGATAGCGTGCGGCTCGTGCGAAACGGCGTACGTGCCTGGCTGGACCCTCGGCGGCCCGACCACCCGGAGATCGTGAGCGACCCCCGCGAACGGCGGGCGTTGGTGCTCGAGTTGGTCCTGGTCTTCAGCATGACGCTGGGGCTGGCCGGCCTGCGTAGCCTGCTGTCCCTCCTTGATGCCCTGCTGCGTCCTGAGCCACTCAGCAAGCAGGCGGTCGCCCTGAACGCCTCGCGGGCGGCGCAACAGCTGATCGACTTCGCGTTCCAGCTGGCGGGTGTCCTGCAACTGGTGGCCTGGGGCGGGCTGGCGATCTATCTGCTGTGGCGGACCGGTGTCCTGGCGCGGATGATCGGCCTGGATCGCACCCGGATCTGGCGTGACGTCGGCCTCGGGGTGGGCCTCGCCGCGCTGATCGGGATCCCGGGGTTGGGGCTCTACCTCGTGGCGCAGGCGTTCGACCTCAACCTGACCGTGCAACCGTCGACGCTCGGCGACCACTGGTGGCGGGTGCCGTCGCTGGTGTTGTCCGCGGCCGGAAACGCCTGGGCGGAGGAGGTCCTCGTCGTCGGGTATCTGCTGACCCGGCTGCGTCAGCTCGGATGGGGCGAGAACGCGGGGCTGGTCGTGTCGGCCCTACTGCGTGGTTCGTACCACCTCTATCAGGGGTTCGGCGGCTTCGTCGGCAACGTGATCATGGGCGTGATCTTCGGTCGGCTCTGGCAACGGACCAACAGGCTGTGGCCACTCGTGCTCGCGCACACCCTGCTGGACGTGGTGGCGTTCGTGGGGTACGCCCTGCTGAAGGGGCGGGTCGGTTGGCTGCCGTGAGATTCGTACAGCGCATGTCTTCAGGGGATCACAGCAGTCCGGTGCGGTCCGCGTAACAGGCGCTGAACCTGTCGGTGTCGTTGGACAGCGGGATGCACGGCTGGGCCCGGTCCGCCCAGACGAAGCCCAGAATGATCGTCGCCAGCGCAAGGGTCAGTGCGGTGTAGGTCGCCGCCTTGTTGGTCGCCCGGCCGCGGTAGACGCGGACGACGCCCGTCAGCGACAGGGCCAGCGCCAGCGCGGCGAGGAGGACGGCCTGCGGCCAGGCGACGAGCAGGCTCCCGGCGAAGGCGACGCTCGCGAGGACGAGCGCGATCCAGCCTGAGAGGTTCAGCGGCTTGCGAGCCGGAGGGGGCTGAATGCCGTCCGCGCCTGGGCTTGCTGCGAGGTCATCGGCGGGTTGATCGGCGCCGGTGGAGCCGGGCGAGCGTTCATCCTGCTGATCACTGCCGTGATCCTGGGTGGTCATAGCCCGATTGTCGCGCCCCACCGGTGGCCGTGACTACGGGGACCCCTGCCACCTGACGACGCCGTACGACCCGGCGACCCTCGTGCGGTCGCGTGCGATGCGTACGGCGTCGTCAGGTGGTAAGGAGCAGCCAGGTGTCGGGCGGCAGGTCGGGCTGGCCCGGGATCGGGCGAAGCTCGTCCTTCCAGGCCGACCCGACCACCGCCGTCGCGACCCGCCGCCAGAACCGGGCGGCCGCGGGATTCGCTTCTTGGAACGGGATCTCCCAGGGCCCCGGGTGCCGGCTGAGCAACTCGGTCGCGGCGACATGCCCGATGCGCTGTCTGCGCGCCGCGCGTACGACGAAGAACTCGCCCATCACCCGAGCCTCCCCCGACAGCCCGCGGACGAGGGCGAAACCCGCCAGCCCGGAGTCGGTGTGGATCAGGTAGCCGCACCGGTCGGGATCGCCGAAGTAGAGCGGCAGCCGCCCGCTGCTGTAGAGCCCTTCGTCGGTCGGCATCGCACCACGGAACTCCGACAGGTCGTGGCTGTACAGCTGCCAGAGTCGTTCGACCACCGGTCGATCGTCGGCGAGTATCGGAGCGAGGGTCAAGGCGGGAGGCACCCGGTCATCCTGCCATCCGGCGCCGCGCCCTCCGCGCTGTCGACCCGTCGGCCTGACCGCCGTCCCGCTGGGTGACGCGCAGTTGCGGCGGGTCGCCAATGCGTGACGAAACTCGTCCCCGCGTGTGTCCGGGGCTTGGGTCCGGAGGTGCCGTCGTACGGTCATAAACCGGTGGAAGGCGCCGACCCTCCCCCGCGTAGGCTGTGGAGCGCTCTGTGGGGTGTCGTCTAAGGGCAAGACCTCAGATTTTGGATCTGATGATGGGGGTTCGAGTCCTCCCACCCCAGCCCGCTCTGACCTGCACCTATGCATCCACTTGCGCTGGAGTGAACGGTTTGCTGTCAATGGGAGTGTCAATGAGTACACTCCGGACATGCCTCCGAAGAACGGCACCAAGCGTCGTCAGCGCGGCTTCATCCGCCGCCGCGGAGGCTCGTACCAGGTACTCGTCTACGCCGGAACAGACCCTCTGACGGGCAAGGACAGCTACCTCACGGCGTCGACGAAAGACGAGCGCGAGGCCGAGCGGATCCGAACGCGGTTCCTCGCCCAGGTCGACGAGCAGCGCCAAGCCGCGACGAAGGCGAAGCTCGGCTACGTCCTCGACGAGTGGCTCAAGGTGCACGACGTCGAGGAGACGACGCGGGACAACTACCGCTGGTACGTCGAGCGTGTCATCCGCCCGGCGCTTGGTGATGTGCCGATCAAGAAGCTGACTGCCCGATCGCTGGAGGAGCTCTACGCGCAGCTGCGACACTGCCGCGACCGATGCGATGGGAAGCCGTACGTCGAGCATCGAAGCGAGGAGCCTCACGAGTGCCGGGCTGTGAGGCACCGTTGGGGCACTGGGCGCCCTTCGGCGCGGGCCCGCGAGATCCACGACTGCGCGAAGGCTCGGTGCGTGACCGTCGAATGCAAGCAGCATGCCTGTAGCCGATGGCAGAGAGTGGCACCATGATTACCATGGGTGTATGACTGACTCGATGGACCCGGGCCGGGCGTGATCGGCTTTACGTTCGGGCGGCCAATGGTGCTGACCGTGGGTACGTCGACCTGCAGACCGGCCAACCTCACCCGAAGAACGGTCTGGCCTGGACCGACGACATCGGCGTCGAGGTCGGCCGCTGGCTCCGCGCCAACGGGCACGCCCGGCATGCCGGGCTCTGGCCCACCGAAGTCCGTCTGCCCGTTCCTGGCGTACCGCGCGGTCGGGGCGACGAAGCCCCCGCACAGCGCACAAGGACGCCGACCGCTGAGGCGACGTCCGCCCACGCGAGGGGAGTGCGGAACGGCAGCGGCGGGGCGCGTCGGAACCGGTCGGAGGCAGTCGTCGCGTCTGGTCCGGACGGTGCGTGGATGGACCTGGCCAGGAACAGACCCGGCCAGGCGGCGCTGCAGGCTGCGCAGGCACGCAGCACGACCTGGACCCGCCTAGCTCGCCTGCTCGGCTTCCGGACCCGTGACGCCTCTTGGCGGGTCGGGGCTCGAGGCGAACGACTCGTTGGTCGCACGCTGTGGTGGGCACGCGCCCTGGGATGGCGGAGTCTGCATGCGATCCCGGTCGGGGACCAGGGCGCCGACATCGGCCACCTACTCATCGGGCCGGGCGGGATCCTCACCATCAACACCAAGCACCACCGTGGAGCGCACGTGAAGGCCGGACGGGAAGTCATCTTCGTCCGCGGCCAGCCCACCGCCTACGCAGCCAAGGCTCTCGGCGAAGCCCGCCGCGCCGCCAAACTGCTCAGCCGTGCCCACGGCCGACCAGTCGAGGTCTCCCCGCTTGTCGTCGTCGTCGGAGCGGTCCGCATCCGCGGACGCCTTACCCGAAGCGTCCTGGTCCTCGCCCGCTCCGGGCTCCTGTGGCACCTGCACTCGCGACGAGCAGCACGCGCTGTATGAGGTGGCACGGCGGGCGAGCACCTGGATGCCTTCCGGTCGCACGCAGCCCGCACGGTAGGCCGGGTACGAGACGTCAGTCGCGGCCGCTGCGGAATCCAGCTCTGAGGTAAGTCAAGGCGCCGCTGACGCGGCGCACCGCCCGGCTACCGCCCTTGCGGGCGGCCGTGGGCGGCCGTCCTCGGGCTCGCCGGGCGGGCAGACGGAGCATGTTGTAGGCGCTGGCTGAACATCGCTGTCAGCCGCCCGATGTCCTCGCATGCCAGTCTCCGGCCTCCACTCCGGCCCTCAACGGCTCTCTGGACGGTTACCCACCCCTGTGGGTGGTCTCAGTGAGCGCAGCGCCGTCCTCCTCTCCCTCGGACGGCCATGTTGCCGGGGGTGAAACCGGTTGAGGCGTACGGCGAGGTGGGCAAGGCTTGGCGCGGTCGGAGTCGGGGTCCGGAGGCGAGGTGAGTGGCGGGTGAACCTGCAGGCACCAGAGCCAGCCGTAGGCGAGCTGTCAGCCGACGGCGCCAAGGAGCTCCTGCGCGGGTGTGAAGAGCATTTCGTATGGGTATGCAATGGAATATGACCCTCAGTGAGGGCCAATTGCTGTGCCCGGGCTACGAACAGGGCGTCGAGAAGGTGGATCTGTGAAGTTGAAGCAATGGCCTTTGGTTTACCTTGCGCCGGTACCGTCCGCGACCGTGAACCTGCTGGAGATCTCCCGGACCGAGCGAGCGACCAGCCCCGTCTTCATCGTCGGCGAGGCGCGAAGCGGCACCACGATCCTCTATCGCATGCTGCAGAAGCATCCGGCGTTCCGCCCGCGATCGGAGAACCTGTGGGAAAGCAAGATCATGGTCCACCTTGACAGCCATGCGTCGTTCGGGCCCCGGGAACCCCCCACAATGTACGGCCACATGGCCCATGACGACGATCGCTACCAGGCGTTCCTCGCCTCGATCGCACCGCTGCGGCCGGTCCTCGCCGCGGGCGCGGCCGCCCTTCGGCGCGTACCCACCCGCCACCGGAGTCGGATCTGGACGGCCAGTGGACACCCGCTCGTCGTCCGTTCCTACTTCCACCACGCGCGAGCCGCGCGTGGCGCCCGCCGCGTGCTCGAGAAAACACCGGCTCACATCAAGTACGTCCATCGGCTCCTGCGGTGCTACCCGAACGCGCGGCTCATCTACATCCACCGGCACCCGGTCGACGTCTACACCTCCTACGTACGACGCGCGAACGTCGACCCCGCTGCCGCGCGTTGGGCGCGCATGTCACCCGAGGCGTTCGCCCAGCGATGGGCACGGAACTCCACGCTGGCGCTCGCCGCCGCCGAGAGCGTGTCGAGGTCGTTTCTGATGCACTCCTACGAGACGTTCACGGCAGATCCGCAGGCGGCCGGTCGACAGATCTGCGAATTCGTCGGCGAAGCATTCGACCCCGAAATCATCCGAGAACGCAATCCGAATCCCACCAGGCGCACAGCCGATCCGCACCTGTTCGGCGAGCTCACCACCAAGACCAAAAACTGGCACGACTACATCACGCCGCCTGAAGCGGCAGCCCTCCAGGCACAGCTGCGCCCAATCATGGAGCGGCTCTCCTACCAGGCTTACCCAAGCTGAACATCGCTCTGGCGGCTCGTGGGCGTACGCCGATGGTGTTCCTGTCGAGGTGGCCGTAGAGGGTGCGTCGTTCCTTACTGGACACCCCCTATTAAGCGACGGGGAGGAGCGTCCTGACGCGGGGACGACAGCGGGTCGGCCGATGGCACGAACGACGCCCGCTCGGCTCGGGGACCGTCGACGGCGCTTCCCCGGAACTCTTCACTATGGGGCGGCGTGATGGGGCGCGGTCGGCGTGATCTCGCCGAGCTGTGTGGGCGACCCCCACGCTCGCGTGATCGTTTGGGCGGCGGCGGTTAGGTCGAGTGCCGTATCGCGAGGATAGATGCGATCCGGTCGGCGTCGTACTTTTCATCGAGCCATTCGAAAAGCTCACGCAGGACCGCCGGATCCTTGATGTAATCATCGTAATGCACGTGGTAACCGCGATCTCCGCGAAGGCCAACCGCGGCCTTTAACCGGTCCTCGATCTTGGCGAGATCGCCTCGCGCATTAGGCTCCTTATGCCACCAGCTGCTCTTCGCGACGTCATCGAGGTTGCGCGTGTTGAGTACGAAGCGAGCCTTGGGAAACAGCGACTCGATGAAGTCGATGTACTCGAAAGGCTCCTGCATCCACCAACGGATCTCCTTGAAACCCGTGACCCGAGTCCCGGGCTCCGGCCGAAGCAGCGTGTCGACAACAAGCTGGCGCATACGGAGGGTGGCGAGATCATCCGGATAGTCGTCGATGCCGTACCACGGGTGCTGCGGTGGGAGGGGGTTGTCAGTCGTCCACTTGGCGCAGAACTTCGCGGCCGTGGAGTGATACTCGAACAACTTGTAGAGCACGCCACCGTTCTCGCCACGGATGCAGTATCCCGGTATGGCGTCGAGCAGCCCCATCAACAGCGTCGAACCCGAGCGGCCGTACGTGACAATAAAGAGATAGTCGAGGTCGGTGGCACTCTCGGCATCCATGGCCGGCAGACGACGAAGAGCCGACGCGAGCTGCCCGGCCCTGGCTTCTGCGGCTTCACGCTCGTCGGTGAGCAGTTCGACCGCTGCTAGCAGCTGCTCGTTTTGCGTGACCAGGTGGTCACAATGGTCGACTAGTCTCCGCACTCGGGGAATGGCCGTGAGCGTAGCCGTGACAAATGGTAGTGATTTGGACACGATGGGTCATCGTAGCAGAGGGGGGATGCCGCGGCACGCTCTACGGCCACCTCGGCAGGAACACCATCGGCGTACGCCCACGAGCCGCCCAGCGCCCCTAACTCGCCGACGGCCCCCTTGCGGCCGACGAGAACTTCGGGGCCAAGACCCACACCTACTCGTCGGTTCCTGACGGCTCCCTTGGTGAGGACTTCCTGGAGGAGATGGGTGACGCCTTCGTCGGGGTCCTTGTAGCGGGTCTGCCAACCGGCCATCGGCCGGCCGCCGAGCACGTCGGCAAGCATGTCGGCGAGTCTGCCGAGTTCGCTGCCCAGCTTGTGGGCGAAGAGGTTCTCCCCCAGGTCTTCGACGAGGACGCCGCCGTTGGCACGGTAGGAGTCAAGGATCCTGCGGACATAGCCGGTGTTGCGACGGCCGCAGGTAACGGCAGCGAATCACATAGCTCCGCCGCATGACGGTCGCAGCGCCCCGACAGTCGTATCTCATTTGGTTCAGCCAGCGCGTGGGCAGCTCCATGTTGACCCAAGCGCTGGAGGACACCGGTATCGCCGGGCGTCCGCGCGAGTGGCTCGAGGATCCGGCTGGCCACGGGCTGCCGGCCAAATATGGCGTCCGCGATGCCGTGCAGCTGCGCGACTTCCTCTGGCGCGAGGCTGCCACGCCCAACGGCGTGATGGGTTCCAAGTACGGCATCGACGCCGACGGGCACCTGGAGCTGACGGCTCTGTTCGCGGGGATCATTCCGGGCGTGGTCGATCCCGATGGATCCAAGGCGTGGGAGGCGGTCTTTCCCGCTTGCAAACACGTGTTCATGACCCGGCGAAACAAGCTCCGCCCGGCGGTCTCGTGGCTGCGCGCGATCCGATCACAGGAGTGGCACCGGCCCAACCGCGCCGACACCGTATTTGGCGAGGCGCCGCCGCGCACCAGCGCCGCCGATGTGATTCATCACTACGACTACGACGATCTCGACTTTCTGCTCATGGGCATCAACCGGCAAGAGGCCGAAATGCAGGATCAGTTCGACCGCTGGGGCGTGGTCCCGTACACCGTGGTCTATGAGGATCTGGTCGCCGACTACGACCCGACGGTTCGCCAACTGCTCGACTTTCTAGAGATTCCCGGGCACGCCGACATCACCATCCCGCGCCCCGCCCTCGACCGCCTAGCCGACGAGGCCTCCGAAGATTGGTACCAGCGCTTCCGCCGCGGGCGTGCGGCGAGGAGCTGACCGCTGTGCTTGCAGCCGGCGTGCCACTTGTGTGCCAGATCGAGCGGCCGATCATGGTCTGTCACGGTCAGCAGCGGTCAAGTCAGGACGGCCCGAACGCCGGATCGGTCGACGCTCAGCTGAGCGTGGACACCGAATATGCCTTTGCAAGGCAGGGGTGAGCCGATCCTGACGTCGCTCGATTAATCCGTGCGCTACCCGGGGTGTACCACGGGGCGGAAGCCGTGGTCGTTGGTGTCTCGCGAGTCCGGTGGGTAGAACAGGCGTTGCGCGCCGCGGCTGGTGTAGGCGGAGGAGAGCCAGGCGCCGCCGCGGAGCGACCGGCAAGCGACGGTTCCGGCAGGGCCGTCAGGGCCGGGCGGGTTATGGCGCGGGCTGTGTGCGTAGTAGTTGGGGTCGTACCAGTCGGCGCACCATTCCCGTACTTGACCGGCAAAGTCACGCACACCGCACCAGCTGCGGTCATCCGGATATCTGCCTGCAGGTGTGGGACCTTCGAGTTGGGCGACGTGTTCATTGAGCCAGCAGGGCTGGTCGAACCTGCCGTCGGACTGGCGTCGGGTCGAGCCACCGTTGAGCCAGCGGCGCCACTCGTCGTTGTCAGTGAATGGTCGGCCAGCGGTGTCCTCGGCGGAACGGCAGGCATCTGGTCTCCAGTCGTCACCCCAGGGGAAGATCGAGCTGGCAGGTCCTCGTGCGGCGTACTCCCACTCCGCCTCGGTAGGTAGCCGAACCCCTGCCCAGCTGCAGTAGGCGGCGGCGTCGTCCCAGCTGACCGAGCTCACCGGTAGGTCATGGCTGCCGGGGATCGGCGCTCCGTCAGCCCAGGCGCTGTTCCACGGGCCGTGGATGTCGGCATCGACCGGCGCGGGATGCTCGGTGGCCAGCATGAACTGGTGGTACTGGCCGATCGTCACAGGATCGCGGTACATCCAGAAGCCGTCGAGTTCCACCTCGTGGGCCAGCAGCTCGCCGATCCAGTCAATGCCGCCGACCTGCCCGTCGATCCACCGATGGTCCCAGCCGTATCGTTCCCACAGCTGCAACACCGCCGTTCGATCCGAGCCCATGACGAACGACCCGGCAGGAACGAACACCATCGCGGCGAGATCGACAGGACTAGCAACCTCGGTCGCCGACGCCGCGTCAGGTGCCTCTGGACGAGCGGGTATGCGGTCAGGCACGGCGACCATGCTCCACCGACAGATGCGCGACGGCCAGCATCTCGACCACACCCGGACCATCACGCGAGATCGGGAACTCCAAACCCTGCCAGCACGTACAGCGATGGGTACAAACACCTGTCGCAGGCTCACGTCAACATCGGTGCAAACCCTGTCGAGCGGCGTCAGTCCCTGGTCGACCGATGCCCCCGAGGTGCCCCCGAATGGCCGTCACCAGCCCTCAACAACCCACACCTACCAGGAACAGTCCACGGTCAGCGAATTTCTGATCGAGGGGTGACCTGCGCACGAGAACCCACTCGTAATGCGTAGCTCGGCCGGTCGCGCCGGGCAGCGCGGGAGCGTTGCGCAGGCACCGACACCGACGGATGCTTGACGCTTCGTGACCGAAGCCGCACGATCGTCGACATGTCCGTAGCCTCCGCACAGGCAAGCGCCTTCTACGAGGAGTTCCTCACCAACGGCCAAGTCTTCGCCGTGAGAGACGACGCCGGTTTCCCGGCTCCGCGCAACCCTGAGGGCGCGCGTGCCATGCCCTTCTGGTCGAAGCGGAGCCGTGCCGAGAAGATCATCGCCAACGTTCCGGCATACGCCGGAATGGAGCCGGTTGAGATCTCTGGACAGGACTGGTTGGACAAGTGGCTGCCCAACCTCGAGAAAGACGGACTCCGGATCGGACTCAACTGGAGTGGAGCTCGCGCCACCGGATACGACCTGGCCGTTGCAGACGTGCTGAGGAACCTCGATGCTCGCCGTGAGCCGGGATCCGCCAAGGATCGCCCAAACCCCTGGTAGTGGTGTCATGCCGACCACGGATCGGCGTGCCCGCTACGTGCCCGATCGTGCGGCACGCCAGGGCGATTGTCGGTTACCACGGTCGACTGAGTGCGGGCCAGCTCGGGCTCGCCAGCAGGCGTGGCACCCGCGTGACGCGATCCAGCGGACGTGGCACATCTTCCAAGCTGGGGCTCTCATCGCACGCAGGATTGACCCCAGCGTGACCCCAACGACCTGCAACGCCCCGCGACGATGAGCACCTGGTCGACGACCTCCGGAGCGCAGACGAGCAGGCCGCGATTGAGTTGCCTGCCTCTGCGGGTCACAAGGTCCCGTGCCCTCCGCGTGCCTTCCAATCCAGGGGGGATCGTCGGCTCTCGTCGTGGCGTCGGTCAAGGTCAGATGTGGGCCCTGATCTGACGGACGTTGTTCCCGAGTGCATCGGCAATGGTGGCCAGCTCTTCGTCGCTGAACCAGGTGCGCTCGGGGTTCCAGATGGCGATCTCGAAGCGCGCAAAGCCGCACGGCCAGTCGTAGTCCAAGTCGTCGAGTGATGTGGTGCCGCCGCAGCAGGGGACCTCGACCACGAGGGTTGTATAACCGTCATCGTGTCGGACTCCAATCTGGTCTGCCCACCACTCGGTGTCGATCGGCGCGCGGCAGAGAGGGCAGCTGATCTTTTCAAGGTTCGCGCCGCAGTCGACAAGGGTGAGCGTGTCGTGCCAGGTGATGTCGATCTGGACGGCGACGCCGCCCGGCGGGCCCGGGGCCAACTCCGCTGCGATCGCTGCGGCCCGATCAGCTGCGGCCCGGTCTGGTTGCCAGTACGGCGCGGTCGGAATCACTGAGAGAACGTCATCGCTCATGCACTCGCTCGATTCATTCATCAGACGGCAGCCAGCTCCCGGCGAGCGATGCTAGTCACTTGTCCGTACAGCGGGATGTCGCACCTGCCGCGCAGGTCGTACAGCAGCGGAGTACAGCAACGCCAACGACCACGGCCGACCCGTCCCGACCCGAGATGGCGTGACGTACGTCTGGGCGACCGCGATCGTCGCGCCGATAGTTCGCATCGGGGGTCCAGGCCGGGCCATTAGCGGGCCATTAACCGAGGACAACGGTGGCTACTCCAGTCCGTTCCAGGCCGCCCCCCCTCGCCTGAGATGGGGCTCTGAGCGTCGGATATGTAAGATTCCCATCTGACCGTCGTCGTGCTATCCACGTGCCATCAGACCAGGTACACGGAGGCCGCTCCAGACCACTCGGGGCCCGGGCACGAAGGCATGATCCCATCCATACCAGCGCTCGTTCGGCACCTTCCAAGCTGGGCTTCGGCAGCGCAGTTCGTTCCGGGCCTTCGTCTGGCAACAGACCCCCTAGTCCGCCTCGTTGCCCCGCTCGGTCTCGCTGAAGCCTCGGCTGAGGTAGTTCGGGATGGTGTGCGGATGTTCATCGGGGACCGTCCACAGCCACACGCGGGTGGTTGGCCTTCCGTCCGACGTGGGGGTCTTCCAGGCCATGTGGGTCATGCGGGACACGAAGTCGCCGCCGATGCCGCGGCCTTGGAAGGGAGGGACGATGCCGATGACGACGATGGCGACGTGGCCGTTGGCCTGCCAGCCGATCTCGGCGAACCCAACTGGATCTTCTCCGATCCTGGCTATCCAGGTGCGGATGTGTGGAGGGCTCAGCTCTTCGGCCCATCGTTCGGGCGACCACGCGCTGCGGCCGCTGTTGTTCCAGATCTCCCGGTACAGCCGGCAGATCGTGGGGGCAGCCGAGGGGGACACCTCGTCAACGACGAGTTCCGGAACTCTGGGCGAGGGGCGCAGATGGCTTGGATCGGTCATCTCCAGGTAGATCCCTGCAGGGGCCATAGCCGGCGACCGTAGTTGTGCTGCGATTGTGGCGCCACAGGATTTCTCTGGGACGAACGATGCCAGGAGAGCCGCTAGCCGTGCCCCTCACGTCCCCCGAACAGCCCTCACCAGCCGTCAATGATCAACGCTCACCAGCACCAGGCCAGGCTCAGAGGCACCAGGACGACGGAGTGGCCTGCGCACGAGAACCTACTCGTAATGCGTCGTTCCTTGCTTACGCCGTTGCTAACAGGCGGGCTGGACGACCCTGGGCGCCAGCCGACAATGCGGCTACGGCCCGACCCTTCCAGGATTGGAGCGGGAGCTGCCGACGCCACACTCCGCATGGTCGCGTACATCTGCATCATCCGGGCGCTGTAGCAACCCTGGGGGCAGCTTCGCCGGAGTGCAGGTACGCGGCTTGATGGTTTTCGTCGGCGCCGAGAAACATCACTGCTCGGGTCACCTGCCCACTCGGGTTGAGAGCGGCGAACAGATCGCCCTCGACATGCGCCAGTTCGGCGCGCTCGTCGTCGGCTGCGTTTACAAGCCAGAGCTTGCCGGCGCCGTCTGCCAGTACGGTCTCGACGCTCCGTTGGAAGAGCTGGTAGCAGCCGATATAGCGTTCCGGGTTGCGGAGCTCGAGTTTCGTGGGCGGGACGAGCGCGGGTGGCGGACGGAGACCCGTCAGGTCGGCGAGCACAAGGGTCCAGAGGTCGTTATGGAGCTTGCCCGCGTCGCCGCCGTTGGTCAGCAGCGCGACGGCAACGTCACAGTCAGGAACGATCCGGAGAAACGAGTGTTGGCCGACGGTTCCGCCGGTATGGCCGAGCACTTCTCGCCCTTCCCACTCGTGCACCATCCAGCCGAGCCCGTGCCAGCTGACCGACGTTCCGAGTCGGGGCTGCTCGACCTGTGGCTGCGTCATTTCCGCAGCGGCGTCCGCTGACAGCAGCCGACTGCCGTCAGCCGCCAGGCCGTTCCGCAGTTGCAGCTGCGCGATGCCGAGCATTGTCTGTGCTGACATGGCCAGGCCGCCGTTCGGCCAACACGGCTGCGCCCAGGTCGTCACCGGCTCCGCAGGCCCGTCCGGTCCCGTCGGTACATGACCCACGGCAGCACGAAACAAGATCGCCTCGTCGGCGCACGAGGCGAATTGTCCCGAGCCGAGCGGACTGACCAGATGGTGTCGCAGCGCGTCGGCGTACGGCATGTTCCGCAGCACTTCGACGACCCTGCTGAGAACGTCGAAACCGGCGGTGGAGTAGGACCACATCTCGCCAGGAGCGAAGTACTGCGGAAGGTTTGGCAGGACGCTCTCCACATACCTCTGGAGGGTCTCAGCGGCTCCGCCGTGCGTCCCGGGATAGTAGTCGCCTTCGAAGCCTGCCGTGTGGCATAGCAAGTGGCGAAGGGTGATCGTCTCGGATGCGTCGTCGTCGGCCACCCGGAAATTCGGGACGTATGTACGCACGGGCACGTCCAGGTCGACGAGACCCTCGTCGACCAGCTGCATTACAAGCGTTGCGGTCCACACCTTGGCAACCAACCCGATCTGGAACACCGAGTCCGGCGTCACCTCGACACCAGTACGCCTGCTGAGGACGCCAGCAGCAGCCTCGACCATGCCGCCCTCGGCCGTCACGGCCACCGCAGCTCCAGGCACCTGACACTCGGCAACCAGGTCAGCGAACCGCTTCTCCAGCCGCCTTCGCATTCCTGTCAGCTGTCCCATGACGGGCGCGACCTGCTTCCTTGGATCAGGTAGCCCGAAACTCGTCATCCTCGATCTCCTTCCGACGCAGATAGGCACCCGAACTCGCCCACGACCGTACCGGCGAAGCCGGACACCGTTGTGTCCTGTTTTTGCGAGAGATCTGAATGCGATGTCGGCGGCCCTCCGCGTGCCCAAGACAGGGCCGATCACGGGTCCGAGGACGTTACGACGGTCCAGACGGCAGTCCGGACGCTCGCACGTAACCTTCGAGATGAAGTCCGCCCTCGACGGCATGACCGCCCAGTTTGACGCCTGGCGACCGTACCTCTGACCGAAGCCGTGTCGGCTCTGTGGTCACAACGTCCAGGACCGCACCTTCGGGAACGAACGGCATCGACCCGCGATGCCGTGACGAACGCCTGAACGATCACCGTCTACCTGTCCACATCTCCTACCGAGGGGTCATCCCCACAGGCCGGACCATGATCGGCTGTCAATGGCTCTGTCAATGAACTGCAGGCTCCTGGTGCCGCGGATGACACTGAAGACAGAGGTTGGCTCAGCATCGTCGCAGGTCAGCAGCATGCTGGAGGTGCTCATCGCCTTTTGGATCTGATGATGGGGGTTCGAGTCCTCCCACCCCAGCACCCTGACCAGCGGATACGTGCGCTGGACACCATTGCGTCGGGTCTGTGCCCCATGGCGTTGCCCATGAGCACAATGCCCCGCATGGCCGGGAAGCGGGGCGATACGGCGCCCACGCGGCTCGGTTCGGCGGCGAGGCGACTCGTTGGGGGTGTGCGCCGGCCTCGACCCGTTGACCGGCAAGGACAGCTACCTCACCGAGTCGACGAAGGACCAAGGCGAGGCGGAGAAGATCCGCACCCGGCTCCTTGCGCAGGTCGACAAGCAGCGCCAGGCGGCCACCAAGGCGACGCTCGGTTACGTCCTCGACTCCTGGATCCAGGTCCACGACATCGAGGAGACCACCCCGACAACCACCGCTGGTACGTCGAGCGAGTCATCAGACCGGGCTTGGGCGACATACCGATCCGGACGCTCAGCGCACGCGCCCTTGTGAAGTTCTACGCGCAGCTGCGGCGCTGCCGCGAGCGATGCTGGGAGTGGATGCCCAGCAACCGCCCGCCGCTGGTGTCGCTGGGTTGTGGTGTTCAGGCATGGAACTGGCCAAGGGTCAGCGCGCGTGGGTGTAGATGTACTCGAAGGCGACGAACTCCTCGGTCGGCTCGGCGGACAGTCGCTTCAGGTACAGCTTGACGACCTGGCGGTGCGCGCCTGGCTGGAGTCGGAGTCGCGCTGTGAACGGCACATCGGAGTCGTTACCCCACGTCGGGGCGACAAACGGCTCGCGAAGCGTGAACCAGAGAGAGCCGGCGTGTTCGGTGGCAGTGGGGTACGTCATCATCTGCGGAAGCCGCGAGTCGATCGAGAAGTACTCATAGGTCTGGGTGACGACGTTCCAGCTGACCGTGGCGCTCCTCGTGAACGAGTCGCCCTCCACACCTTTCGCCAACTCCATCTTCTCCTCGACGTAGGAGCTGTGGACGAACCGGCGATGTGCCGTCGCGGCCGGCAATGTTACCGGATCGCTGTCTGGGCCCGTCCACATGCGTTGCTGCACGTTCCAGGTCCCATCCAGCTGGCTCAGCAGGTCCCTGGGTTCGTCCTGTATCCCGACGCGTGCGCCGGGACCACCCTTGTGATGTGGCAGATCGGCCGCGACGTTGCCGGTACCGAGCAGGACGGAGCACAGAGACAGCACTACGGCGATGGTTCGGGCTATCTGGGTTCGGTTCACGGTTTGCTCCCAAAGGAATCGTGGAGGACGGACATCGTTGACCTGCCCGCTTTCGGGCGACTATCGCGAGAACGCCGTTCATGAGGAAGACGTAGATAGCAAAAGCACTGCTCTCGAAGCTGAAGCTGCGTATCGCCAGGATTCCCAGGCCGAACCCGACAGTGCTGATGGTGTAGGCGATCCAGCTTTCGGTTTCGGGGTGCCTGAACGCTTTGATGAATGTCGGCACGCCCGCGAGAACGTCCGCTGCCAACGCGAAGACGATCGCGAGGTTCGGGTCGTTCGTCACCGCCCACGCGATGATGCCGACGATCGCCGCAGCCATCAGGCCGTAATCCGTCGGCCGTGACTTCCAGTAGGCCTTCTTGTTGAGGAAGGAGGCGATGACGACGAGAAGCGGAGTGAAGCCGGCGGCGAATGTCAGCCAAGACGCTTCGTCGACACCCTGGGCGCGTTGGGCGACGAAGATGACCGTCGGGAACAGCCACCAGAGCAGCCAGGTGACTCGGTTGGGCTGTGACTTGCCGACGGTGGTTTCGTAGAGATAGTAGAGACCGCCGAAGGATGAGATGGCCGCGCCGACGATTGCGAAATACTCGGGGAGCATGCCCGCGGGGCTCACCTTGCCCTCCGAGGGCCGCACCTCGATCGTGGCGTTGCAGGCATTCGACCCCTTGGCGGCGAGCTTGAGTGCCACGTCGAGGTCTGGGGCCTCGATGATTCAGAAGTCGACGAACGCCGCCACGTACCGAGCCGGCAGCTCCCCCGACATCTTGGCGTGCGGGCTCGCAGATCGTGCATGATCGGCGTACTGTTTGCCAGCCTGTCCGCTGCGGGCCCCCAGTCAGATGGAGCCATACCGATGGAGCTTTCCGAGCTGAAAATCTTCCTGACCCTGTGTGAGGAGCTCCATTTCGGCCGCACCGCTGAACGGCTGCGGATACCTCAATCGAACGTGAGCCGGGTGATCACTCGGCTGGAGCGACAGTTGGGCAACCAGTTGTTCCGTCGTACCAGCCGCCGTGTCGAGCTGACAGCGTCCGGTGCCTTGTTCCGCAGCAGGGTGGAGCCTGCGTACTGCGAGATCCAGGGTGCGGTGGAGGAGATGAAGGGCTGTCGTCCCGTGCTCCGGGTTGGCTTCACGGCAACGACCGGCGGGCGGGCATTGACCCGGCTGCTCGAAGCCTACTCCCGCCGTTATCCGGAGACCGTGGTCGAACATGTTGAACTTCCCCTGACCGATCGACAGTACGACCCGCTCCGCGAGGATCGGATCGACGTGTTGTGCTATTGGCGGTCCGGAGCGGCGCCCACAGACCTGGTTGAAGATGTCACCATCGCGCGGCCGGCTCGTGTGATCGCCATGTCGGCCGACCACCCACTCGCCGGCGAGGAGATGATCTCGGCAACCCAGATCGATTCCTGGATCCGAAATGACGGCTCGGCACCACCGGCGGTGCTTGACCTGCTTCTGCCGCCGCGGCTTCCAGACGGCACGCCAGTGCGAGTCACTCATCTCGGGCTGACCACGCTGCCGCCCTTGCTGATGAGGATTGTCCGCGGTGACCTGTGCCATGCCACAGTCGACACACTGACCGAGTCATGCCGTCGCGACGACATCGCTTTCGTGCCAGCGACCGACCTGCCGCCGCTCGAGTTGTGCCTGGTCCGTAGGCACGGAGTTCGCAATCTCCATCTGACCAGGCTGATCGATCTCGTCTCCGACGCGACGACGGCTTCGCCGGCGCAGTCGTCATCGGCAGTCCACCTGCCGGCCGCGGCCGAGCAAGATGCCTCTTCGCGCAACCCGCCTGAGATCGGGCCTTCAGCCGGTGACCCGTTCGTCGGTCGGCATCACCTGAGACCCGTCCAGGGACACATGGACGTGGAAGTCGAAAAGGGCCCGGAGGTATGACAGGAGCATGCTCTTTGCGCACTCGTTCCCGGGCCTCGGCGTCGGTCTCCGGTTCGATCCGAACTGACCGTGGCCAGAGCCAGGGCGAACAGACCGATACCAAGCGCCCGGCACGCCCACGATCCGTGTTCTTGACAATGACCTCGCTGACCATGGCACCAGCCTGGTTGTACGACCCGGCCGGAACAACCGCCGATTGCGCAACCAGCCATGCAGGCAGTGCATCAATCGTCGCGCCAATTGTCAGCCTGCAACTTGGCACCTCGGCATCGCCGCAGGTCAGCAGTCCTGGTTACTCCAGTGGGGCTGCAAGGCCAAGCCCGCCATCGGTGGCAACTCAGACAGGCAAACGGTCAGGTCAGCAGGGGGTTCGCGGACCTCTTGGCGTTATTGGCCGCGCACGGCGACACGGCCGAAAATCCGATCCCGGTAGCGATCGAAACCTCGCGCGGTCTACTTGTCGCCTGTCTGCGCGCGACCGGTCGTCCGGTGTATGCGATCAACCCGCTAGCAGTGTCGGGGTATCGCGACCGGTACTCGGCGACGCGGAAGAAGTCCGATGCCGGCGACGCTCTGGTGCTGGCTAACATCCTGCGCACCGACGCTGCCGTCCACGGCAGGTACCACCGACAGCGAGCTGGCGCAAGCGGTCCGTGTACTGGCAAGAGCCCAGCAAGACGCGGTGTGGGACCCCACCGCCGTCGTGTTACGGCTACGCAGTCTGCTCCGGGAGTACCATCCGGCCATGCTGAAGGTTGCCGCCAGCCTGGAGGACGGTCTGGCCGCACCGGTAGCGCGGATGCTGCTCGAGACCGCTCCGGACCCGGAAAAGGCAGCCAGGCCCACTGTGGCGAGGCTGACAAGGTTGTTGGTCAAGGCGGGCCGCAGTCGCCGGTTGTCCGCCTCCGCGGAACGGCTTCACCTGATCTTCGGCGCCGAGTACATGCGCCAGCCTGCTCAGGTCGAGCGTGCCTTCGCTCGCCAGGTACTGGCTCTGCTGGCGATGCTGAACGCCGCCATCGCCAACTGCGAGGAGCTGGCCGAAGCCACCATCGAAGCCTTCCACCAGCATCCCGGCGCCAAGCTCCCGCCGGTGCGACCGAGGCGACCGCCACGCAGCCGCCCAACGCAACCTGTTCAACCGAATGTGCGGCATGGTTCACCACTGCCTCGCCACCGGCCAGCTCTACGACGAGCACCGAGCCCTTCGCCGCCTAGTCCGAATCTGCGAAGTGCAGGGGCGTTGTCTCCGCACATGACCACGCGGTCGACTGGCTGTGGCGTGCGCCTGGCCAACTCCTGATCATGTTGCCTGCCCCTGTCTATGTCAGTGTGTCGCTTCGGACGCGCAGTTCAAGACTTTGACCGTGGTCTTGCATCGAGCCAGAACCCAGACCCATCACCATCAACCACGTGGACCCGCAGACCAGTCTGTACCGCTACCCCCTCGGGCAGCTGGAGGGTCGTGTGAGCAGGCGAGATGTCGGCGCTACATACGCCGCCACCTGACCCAACGTCAGGGCGTACCGCTATGCGCAGCACGCGGCGCGACTCCACGCTCATCTCCACCGGCCGTGGTTTGCAAGATCCACTACCTAGGAGGGTTACAGACAGTTTGCGTCCTGGCAGAAGACACGCCCGCGCCTCCATTGCCGGCAGTTTTCCGTCCTCCAGGGCAGGCGATGGGCAAGGCGAATCACGTGTGACCTCGCCCAGCGGTTCTTGCGACGTGCCACATCCCCCAGCTGTGAGCATCAGCATGATCCCCAAAGCCATGCTCGCGCCCGTCCGGGCGGCAGTCGAAAACGATCCCATGCCCTGAAGACACACTGCGGCGATAGGCGGTTGTCTCGGTCCGCCTTCCTGACCGCGGACAGCCATCATTGGCGTCGGATTGCCGCACAGCTGCGTCACAACGACCACCAGCGACAGCTGCTAGGCCACGTCTTCTGGACTCTGCGAAAGTGCGGTCTCGTGCGAACCCAGCACGACGGGTCTTACCGGTAGAGGAGTGACCCAGATCTTGACACTTGCTCCCTGTGGGAGGTCTCCGGCAGGGGGAGCCTTCACGGCGGGCGGCTTGTTCCAGCATCACCAGTCAGCCGGAACCAGTCGGGGTGTCGTTAGGTTTTCGCCGTGACCTACTCCAAGGCGTTCTTCGACCTGCAATGGCGCTTCGCCATCCGCATCGCCAGCCTGTCGGGCCTGCCGCTCGAGCAGGCATTGCTCGACTGCACCAACCTCTACATCCGCTTCGGTCTCGGCCGCGATTTCGATCCGAGGCATCCGGTCTGGCAGGCCTATCTCGTCGGCGTGGAAAGCGAGGCCGATGGCGGCGAATGGACCTATCGCTTCGCCCTGAGTCGGCCGCGCGAGGTGGAGGTCCCGGCGCTGGTTGGCCGCTTCGGCTGCTTCGGCTATGCGCAGCTCGGCGACGACCGCATCCGGCTGCACTTTCACAACGCCGAGCCGCCCGGCCGCTCGCCACTCAGCCGCGACCGCCTGCCGGCGCGACATGCCGAACTGCGCGCACTGTTCCGGCACGTCCATGCCCACGCGGAGGCGTCGGCGCGCGTAGCTGGCGTGTCCTGGCTCTACAACCTCGCCGCATACCGGCGCTGCTTCCCAGCGGCCTACGTCGAGACGGCAAAGCCTGCCGGTCCCCGGTTCCGCAACATGCCGCTCTGGGGTCAGTTCCTCGACCGCCACGGCGAGGTCCGGCCGGACGCCGCGGCGACATTCCTGGAGCGGCTCGACCGCCAAGCCGATATGCGCGACATCGCCAGCTGCTTTCCCATGCAGCCACTCGCCGTCGAGGCGCCGGTCTCGGTGTTCTACGACTTCCACCAGCTGTAACTCCCGCGGCCCTGTCCCGATGTACTTGAGGGCCGAGATCAGCGCCAACGCCGCTGCTAACACCGGGTCTGGACGGACCTGGACTTGCGCGGACGTTCCGGTCTGTCCGCCGCCGCGTGACGGACGTCTGTGGAAGCCGGCAGAAGGTCCGGATGGAATTTTGGATCCGATGGCGCTCGCCTGGGATCCTGCACTGATGGAGATGAGCCGTGCGGAACTTCTGGCGCTCCTCGCCCCGAAGACGGATCCGGCATGCCGCAAGTGCCACGACGCCCTGCTCAACGGCGCCGCCTACAGCCTGTACGGCGCCGTCCCGGCGTCACGCCCTGGCCAAGATCTATGGGGTCCGCTTGAGACAAACCCGAGCGAACGACGTCCCGACTCTCGGACTTGCCCAGACGGTTCAGTGTCTACATGATCTCGGAGCCTCGCCCGTAGAGCTGGGCCAGGTAGGGCCGACGCCTGATGGCTGGAACTACATCCTGTTCATCGATCCGGGGGAGCAGAGCATCGTGGCCTGCACCGCAGTGGGTAGGCCGGCGATCGACTAGTGTCCTCCGCCTGAAATTCGTGCGATATATCGGGCGAGGGAGTCGAGGATCTCCTCGGCGGTCTTCTTCCAGACGAACGGTCTTGGGGTTTTCGTTCCAGTTCTTGATCCACTCGCGGACGTCTTTCTCCAGCGCTTGGACGCTTTTGTGGACGCCGCGGCGTAGGAGTTGGTCGGTGAGGAAGGCGAACCAGCGCTCCACTTGGTTG
>NZ_JBEFTW010000042.1:0-59144 GCF_040196095.1 Actinopolymorpha sp. B17G11 | reverse complement strand
GTCAGACTGAAGAAGAACGACGCGACCATCGGCCCGATCGTGAAGATGACGAACCCGAGAATCGCCGGCATCGCCAGGACGATCCCCCAACGGCGTTCCAGCCGCCCCTGTCCCGACAAACGCCGTCCCGACGAGCGCTGCCTTGGCACGTCCTAGACCTCCTGCGTGGGATACCAGCCCTGGAGAAGCCCGTCGATCTTCGGCGTGACCGCTGTCAGGACCTCCTTGGCGGACTGCTTTCCACCCTCGATCTGTTGCAGGGCCGGTGTGAGTACCTCGGAGATGTTGTCCATGTTCTTCAACCGCTGCGTGAAGACCGTGCTCGCGTGGTTGAGGGTGTAGTCGACAACGGCGGACTTGTACTCCGGCGGGTGGACGTCGTTGTCTACCCAGGAGTCGATCGCCTCGGGCTCGGTGTAGTACTTCTTCTCCAGTGGCATCCACAACCCGTCGGTGAACAGGTCGACGTACTGCGGGTCATTGTGGAACAGGTAAAGCTCGATCGCCTCTTCTGGATGCTTGCTGCCGGTGAAGACCACCGAGGCGCCGCCGAGCTGGATCGTCGTGGGCTCCTGATAACTCGGCAGAACGCCGATGCCGAAGTCGAGCTTGCTCTGCGCCATGTCGAGCAGAATCCACTGGCCGTCGATCGCCATCGCGATCCGCTTCGTCTGGAGCTGCACGTTGGTCGCCGGTGCGTTGTTGCCCAGTTGCACCGGCGTCGGCGCCACCCGGTGCTCGTACATCAGATCCTGCAGGTTCTGGAAGACCTCGATCGCCGGCGGCGTGTCCAGCAGGCACTTCCGGCCAGCCTCGTCGACGAAGCCGGTGCCGTTGCTGCGCAGGAAACCCTCCCACGCCGGCGGGTACTGGATGCTGGTCGAGACCCCGAACTGGCGGATCCGCTTCGGGTCGAAGCCGGACTGGTCGGGACGCCTGCCGTCCTGGTCCAGGGTCAGCCGGGTCGCCGTCTCGACGAAGGTGTCCCAGGACCAGGCGTCCGCCGCATCGGCCGGTGGCGTGTCCACGCCGGCGTCGGCCAGCACGTCCTTGTTGTACCACAACAGCATGACCTCGTTGGCGGTCTGCGTACCGAACGTCTTGTCTCTGCCATACCAGAAGTAGGTGCCGGGCAACCGGTCGGCGAGAGCGGGATACTTGTCGAAGTAGGTATAGAGGTTGACCAGTTTGCCCTGCTCGGCAAGGCGATAGCCGATCGCCCCGCCCATGTACGCCACATCGGGCGCGCGGTTGCTCGCGACCAACGTGTTGACCTTGGTGTCGTACTCCTGAGGTGTGTAGAGCGGTTTCGTCGACACTCCCTCGTGCTCGGCTTCGAACTGCCCGAGCATCGCGTTGATGGCCTTCTGTTCGTACGACGAACCCCAGTACATGAACTGCAGCTCGGCATCGCCGCCGGCACCGCCACCAGAGTTGCAACCGGCGAGCACTGAGGCCGCCGCGCCCGATGCCGCGACGCCCGCAGCTGCACCGCCGAGCCGCAGGACGTCTCGTCGGCTCCATGTCGTCATGACCTACAGCTCCTGAGTGGGGTAATAGCCTTGGAGAAGCTTGTCGACCTTTGGTTTGAGCTCATCGAGCACCTCCTTGGCCGGACGCTTGCCGTTCTGGATCTGCTGGAGAGCGGGCGTCATGACCTCGGCGATGTTGTCGGTGTTCTTCAGGCTCTGGTCGTACTGCCGGACGGAGTTGTTCAGGGTGTAGTCGACGACGGCGGTACGAAACTCCGGAGGGTGCGCGTCGTTCTTCGTCCAGGAATCGATCGCGGCCTGGTCGGAGTAGAACTTCTCCTCGAGCGGCATCCACAGGCCGTCCTTGTAGAGGTCCACATAGCGCGGGTCGTTGTGGAACATGTAGAGCTCGACGGCCTCGTCATCGTGACCCTTACCAGTGAAGGCAACCGTCCCGGCCGCGAATCCAACGGTGAGTGCCTCTTGATATTTCGGCAGGACCCCGATGCCGTAGTCGAGGTTGCTCTGCGCCATGTCCAGCAGCAGCCACTGGCCATCCATGGCCATGGCCACCCGTCGGGTCTGCAGCAGGCGTGGTGTCGTCGGTACGCCCGCACCACCGGTGGCCAGCTGCGCCGGCGTCGGTGCGACTCTGTGCTTGAACGTCAGGTCCTGGAGGTCCTGGAAGACCTGAACTCCTTCGGCTCCGTTGAGCACGAAGTCCGTGCCGCTGTCGTCGACCGCTTCGCCGCCGTTGCTGCGTACGAGCGGATACCAGCCGAAGTTGTTCCAGTTGGAGGCGATGCCGAACTGGCGAATGGCCTTGGAGTCGAAGCCAGGCTCGTCGGGATGCCTGCCGTCCTGGTCCATGGTGAGTTTGGTGGCAGCCTCGACCAGCTGGTCCCAAGTCCACGCCTTGTCCGCCTCGGCTGGCGGATAGTCGATGCCAGCATCGTCGAACGCCTGCTTGTTGTACCACAACAGCATGACTTCGTTGGCGGTTTGGGTGGCTGCAAGCTTGTTCTTGCCGTACCAGTAATAGGTGTAGGGAAGACGCTCTCCCAGCTCGGGGTACTTCTTGAGATAGGGGTAGAGGTTGATGAGTTTGCCCTGCTCAGCCAGGCGATAGAGCACGCCTCCGCCGAGATAGGCGAGGTCGGGTGCTCTCTTGCTGGCGACCAGGGTGTTGAGCTTGGTGGTGTAATCGGTGCCGGGTGTGTAGAGCGGCTGGACCTCGCCGCCGTTGGAGTGCTCCTTGTACTCCGCCAGCATGGCGTTCATGGCCTTCTGTTCGAAGGTCGATCCCCAGTACATGAACTGCAGCTCGGCACCATCGCCTCCCGAGCCACCACCACCACACGATGCGAGGGCGGCGGGCGCCGCGGCGCCAAGGGCCCCCAGGCCGCTCAGCCTGAGCATGTCCCGCCGGCTCATGTTCGACGTACGCAACCGTCCAGCTGTCATGGTGAGCTCCGATGTGCGACGGGCAACCAGACGCGCATCGCGGCGCCGTCCCGGTTGTCCCACTGGAAGTACGGGATGGCGACCGCGGTGGTGGGGGTCGTGGTGACCTGCTCCTCCGGTGGTGTGGTGGAGTAGGGCGGTGTGGCGGAGTCCGGAGAACCGTTGCCGGGTGGGGCGACGACGACGGCATTCAGGTGCAGCGTGACGGTACGTCCGACGCCGGCGAGATCGTCGACGTCGACCACCCGAGGTTCCATGCCTGGTACCAGGGCGAGGTCGTCCACGTCGACCCCTGCCGGCTGGTCGGCCTGCTCGACGCAGTAGACGAGCGGGCCGCGTTCGACTGCCGCCGTACCGCGGACCGCGTCCATCCGATGGTGCGGGTAGACGATCCGGGGCGTCATGTCCAGCTCGAGCGTCACCTGCTCGCCTGGCTTCCAGGCACGGCGCAGGCGTAGGTATCCGCTCTCGTCCGGGGCGACGTCCGTCGGCTGGCCGTCGACCGCGATGCTGACGGCCGTGCTCCACACGGGCGCACGAACGGCCAGCGTCCATTCCGATCCCGGTGCCTGGTCGATGGTGAACGACACCGTGCCCGCCCACGGGAAGTCGGTGGCGACGGACACACCGGCCGCGCCGGACGGAAGCTCGGCGCGGATCGTACCGGGAACGAACTGGTGGACGAACAACGCGTCCGCGGGCTCGCTGACACTCGCGACATAGTGGCCGAGCGTCGCGACCAGGCGCATGATGTTGGGCGGGCAACAGGCGCACGAGAACCATTCGTTCCGGCGGCCGGGATCGTCACCCTCGAAGTGGTCGTGGCGACGCTGCAACGGATTGACGTAGAAGAACCGCGTGCCGTCGGTCGACGTCGACGCCGCGAAACCGTTGTAGAGCGTGCGTTCGATCAGGTCGGCGTACCTGCCCTCACCGGTGGCGAGCAGCAGCCGCCAGCTCCAGTGGATGCTCGCGATCGCCGCACACGTCTCGGTGTACGCACGGTCCGGCGGCAACTCGTACCTGTCACCGAACGCCTCCTGCGCGTGCCGAGAGCCGACGCCACCGGTGAGGTACGTCTTCGCCGCCACCATGTCATTCCACCGGCGTACGGAACATTCGAGCAGCGACTCGTCACCGGTCTCGAGGTAGACATCGACGATGCCGGCCTCGAGGTACAACGCGCGGACGGCGTGGCCCACGTGCGTGTCGGCCTCCCGCACGGGCAGGTGGTCCTGGAGATAGCGCCTCCCCCGGCCGGAGATCAGGCCCTTGCCGCGTTCGTTGACAAGCTTCTCCGCGAGCGTGAGATAGCTGCGCTCGCCGGTGACGCGGTAGAGCTCGACCAGAGCCGTCTCGATCTCCGGATGCCCGTCGATGCCGGGATTTCCGTCGTGCAGGAAGACCTTGACGAGATGGTCGGCGAACCGGGTTGCCACCGTGCGCACCTGTTCGCCGCCACCGACGCGGGCGATCGCGACCGCGGCCTGGATGAGATGGCCGGCGCAGTACATCTCGTGGCTGTGCGCGAGTTCTGCGTACTCCTTCTCCGGCGCGACGACCTGGTAGTAGGAGTTGAGATAACCGTCGGCGCGCTGGGCGGCAAGGAGCAGTTCGCCTGCTTGGCGTACGAAGTCCATCAGGTCGTCGTCAGGCGCCCGCCCGGCCTCCCACGCCACCGCCTCGAGCTGTTTGTAGACGTCGGAGTCGGAGAACCGGGGACCCCGGAAGGCGGCAGCCGCGTCCTCGCCCAGTTCGCCGGCCACCGACTGAGCGGCGAGGCGGAGGTTGTCGAGGTTTCCGGCTTCGCCCAGCTGCTTGATGCCGAGCGGGATGCTGGCGTCGCGGTTGACCTGCTGCCACCGGCCCAGCGGTCCACCGGTGAGGGCGACGTCGCGGATGCCGAGCGGCCGATGGACCGCCCGCCCGCTCGGCGTGGGCACGGCGGGCCCACACGCTTGTTCGGACGGGGTCGGACGTGCGTTGCCCATCGGACTCCTTCGTACGGCAAACGGAAGGAATAGGATTTCCGAAAGTTTGGGATCCGGCATCGGCAGCGTCAAGGCCGGCGTCAGCTTTAGGTCAGTTCACGCGTCGGTAGTCCCTGCTGAGGGTGCTGAAACAGCGTCTATGCTGGGAGCGGTGTTCGTACGGCAGAGGAAGGAAAAGGATTGTCGGAAGCGTCTCAGCCGGGGCGTGTCGCGACCATCCGTGACGTCGCGGCGGCGGCCGGCGTCTCCATCGGCACGGCGTCCAAGGCGCTCAACGGACGCGGCACGCTGCGCCCCGAGACCCGCGAGCGCGTCGCCGCGGCGGCGCGCCAGCTGGGGTTCCGGCCCAACGCGCTCGCCCGCGGCCTGCTCAGTGGGCGTACCTTCACGGTGGGCCTGGTCACCTCCGACAGTTTCGGACGGTTCTGCATCCCGGTGATGCTCGGCACCGAGGACGCGCTCGGCGCCGGCCAGATCTCGGTCTTCATGTGCGACACCCGCGACGACCCGATCCGGGAACGGCACCACATCCAGATGCTTCTCGCTCGCCGGGTGGACGGCATCCTCGTCACCGGCCGCCGGGTCGAGCCGCGCCCGAGCGTGGGGACGGACCTGCCCGTGCCGGTCGTCTACGCGATGACCCAGTCGACCGACCCGGCCGACTTCTCGGTGATCCCGGACGACTTCGGCGGCGGCCAGACCGCGACCCGGCACCTGCTCGCCCTCGGTCGTACCCGCATCGGCCACGTCGCCGGACCACAGCGCTTCCTCGCCGCGCGGCAACGGGTGGCTGGGATGACGAAGGTCCTCGACGACGCCGGGCTGAAGCTCGCCGGTGGCGAGGCGCTCTACGGCGAGTGGAGCGAGGAGTGGGGGCGGCAAGGTGCCGACATCCTGCTGCGCAGCGACCCCGAGGTCGACGCGATCTTCTGCGGGAGCGACCAGATCGCCCGCGGGGCGGCGGAGACGCTGCGCGAGCGGGGGCGACGGATCCCCGACGACGTCGCCCTCATCGGTTTCGACAACTGGGAGGCGATGGCGAAGGCCTGCCGGCCGCCGCTCACGTCCATCGACATGAGCCTCGGGGAAGTCGGCCGGGTCGCGGCGGAGCACCTTCTCGCGGCAATCGGCGGTGCGGCACCGAGCGGGGGAGTCGAGTCGATCCCCTGCCAGCTCGTCCCCCGCGAGTCGACCGGGCCCGTACGCACCTGAGCCCGGCCCGAGCTCCGCCCCACGCCGCGCGACAGGCGTAAGCAGCGGCGGCCACACCTCGAGGTTGCGCGCGGCCACACCTTGAGGTTGCGCGGCCGGTGCAGGTTCAGCGCCGCCGCTCGCCTCCTCCGCTCATCATCCGCCGGGCACCGCGGGCCTTCGGTCAGGCCAGAACTCGTCGCGGTCGCACGCTGCCGCGACCTCGCCCCGGTTGACCGGATAGCCCTTCGCCGGCCGATGGATCACCAGGTGGATTCCGGTGATCCGGGTGAGGCACCGCTCCGTCGCGGCACGAGCCCGACCCTCGCCACCCGCCCAGACGTCGATCCAGGTGGTCGCACCGTCGGGAGCCTCGTCCAGCTGGTAACACGGCCCGTCCTGTGCCCGGTCGCCGCACTGGTCCTCGACGACGGCGTACTTACGGAGGTACGGAAGATAGAACCGGCTGCGCACCGGCCACTGCGTCCCCTCCTTCCGGTGCCAGCCGACGGCGACGGTGATCGGGTCGTCGTAGCTGCCGACCCCCGCCGCGACCTCGTGACGTTCGTTCGGATAGGCGATCCGGGCCGAACCGGGCGGGGAGTTGTCGTGGACGGAGTAGCCCGTCACGTAGGCAGTCGCGAGGACCCTCTCGCCGGGCCGTCGCTGCTTCCCACCAGCACCAGCCGGTTTGGTCGCGTACTCGGCGGGCGGCGTGGTCGAGGTCGCGGGCCGTGCGGACTCCGACGACACGCTCGGTCGGTCCCCGGACGTCACTCCACATGCGCAGGTCACGAGCAGCAGCCCGGCGGCGATCCACCACGGACGGGGCAGGGCCGCGCTGCGTCGAGCCTGCATGGGAACTCCGGATCCGGTTCGTACCCCCGTGCGGCCAGTGCTGCCGAGCCTCTCATGCCACAGTGTTCTCGCGCCCGCTCAGGGCGATCACATGCGCAGCAGGGCGTGCAACCGGATCCCCTCGGCGGCCAATGCCTCGGTCCCGCCCTCCTGGCGGTCGATCACGCAGAGCGCGTGCGCGATGTGGGCGCCGAGTTCGCGGAGCTGCCGGGTGGAGATCGCTACCTGACCGCCTGACGTGACGACGTCCTCGACGACCAGGACGCGCCGGCCAGCCGGGTCGGCACCTTCCGCGAGCCGGCGGGTGCCGTACGTCTTCGGTTCTTTCCGCACGAACGCACACGGCAGACCGGTGTGGCGGCCCAGCGCAGTGACCACGGCGATCCCGCCCATCTCCAGCCCGGCGAGGACCTGCGTATCGGGCGGCACCAGCGCGACCAGATGCTCGGCGAGTCGGTCCAGCAACCGTGGGTCGGCCTCGAACTGGTACTTGTCGAAGTACACGTCCGAGACCCTCCCCGAACGCAGGACGAAGCTCCCGGTCAGCCGACAGCGCGCTTCGACGTCGCGCGCGAGCTCGCGGAGGGTCATGAACCCAGCATGGCGCAGGTCGACCCCAGGGGCGTACGCCAGGTCGGGTTGAGAGGTCCCGCACTCGCGCGAGTCGTCGCGCGAAATAAGCTCGTGCACCGCACCCGGCCGGCTTGATGAAATAGCGGGGCAGTACCCGCAGCCGACCTGCCGCGGGCTGAGCGGACCTGCAACTGGGCGGACATGCCGCCGAGCCCAGGTACCGCCGAGCCGACGGGCCGCCGGCCCAGGAATCGAAGGGACGACCAACGCAATGGATCTGGCCGCGGCACCCAAGATCGAGCTGCACAGCCACCTCGACTGCTGCCTGAGCTTCGAGGCGGCGCACCGGATCGAGCCCTCGATCACGCGGGAGCACTACGACCGGAACTTCGTCGCTCCGCCCAGGTGCCCGTCGCTGGCGGACTATCTGGCGTACACGATGAACTACCGGAGGCTCCTGCAGTCCGAACGCGCGTTGCGGATCGCGGTCGCGGACGTGTTCGCGCAGATGGCCGCGGACGGGATCGTCTACGCGGAGTTGCGGTTCGCGCCGCTGATCCACACCGAATGCGGTGCCATGTCGGCCGACGAGGTGGTGGCCTGCGTGAGCGAAGAGACCGTACGCCAGATCGCGGCGACAGGTGTCGAGGCGACCTTGATCCTCTGCACGCTGCGCGACTACAGCGCCGAGCAGAGCATCGAAACGGCGCGGCTGGTCGAGCGGCACGCGAAGTCAGGGCCGGTGGCAGGGATGGACATCGCCGGCGACGAGATAGCGTACCCACTCAAGGTCCACGCGCCGGCGTTCGACTTCGTCCGCGAGGCCGGGCTCGGCATCACGGTCCATGCGGGCGAGGCCGGTGGACCGGAGAGTGTGCACGAGGCGCTGGACGTGACGGGGACGACGCGGATCGGTCATGGCGTACGCAGCGTCGAGGATCCTGAGCTGGTCGCGCGGCTGGCCGAGTCGGGCGTCCACCTCGAGATGTGCCCGACCTGCAACGTGCAGACGAGTGCGGTGGAGTCGTACGAAGGCCATCCGGTGGACCGCCTGCGTCGGGCGGGCGTGCGGGTGGGCATCAGCACCGACACCCGCGCCGTCACCGACCTCCGGCTGAGGCAGGAGTACGAACGGTTGGCGGCGACGTTCGGCTGGACGTCGGGCGATTTCGCGCAGGTCAACCGCAATGCGCTCGACGCCGCGTTCGCCACGCCCGAGGTGAACGCCCGCATCGCCACGATCATCTGACCGGACAACACCGACGCCGCCGGCCCGACGGCTCGGCAAGGAAGTTCCGCCGCGAGATCCCCGACGGTGACGCGCTGGCGGTGGAGACGAACCTGTTCCGCCAGACCTACAACACGATCCGGCCGCACCAGGCGCTCGGCGACCGCACTCCGCGCCACGCATACCTCGCTGGATGAAGCCGCACCGCCACGCAGTTGGCAGTTTCGGCGCGTTCGGAAGCGATAAGTTTCGCGGCGGTCCCAGGTCTATACGTCCGACTGCTCCATCGCACTCGAATCGGGAGGCATCTTGCGGCTTCTTCTCACGTCCGCGGGCATCAAGAACGCGAGCGTCCACGACGCGCTGGTCGACCTGCTGGGCAAACCCATCGCCAACTCCAGCGCCCTGTGCATCCCAACCGCGATGTACGGGCATCCCCACGTCGGTCCAGGAGCGGAGGCATGGCGTTTCATCAGCGGACGACAACCCCTCACGCCCATGTGCGAGTTGGGTTGGAAGTCCGTGGGAGTGCTGGAGCTCACCGCGCTGCCCAGCATCGATGAGGAACGCTGGGTCCCGCTGGTCCGGGAGACAGACGTCCTGCTGGTGGGAGGCGGCGATGCCCTGTACCTGTGCCACTGGATGCGGGAGTCCGGGTTGGCGGACCTCCTGCCGTCGCTGCGCGAGACGGTCTGGGTAGGGCTGAGCGCCGGGAGCATGGTGATGACCCCCCGCATCGGGCATCGCTTCGTCGGGTGGAAGCCGCCCGCCGGTGGGGAGGACAGCGCCCTGGGGGTCGTCGACTTCTCGATCTTCCCGCACCTCGACGGCCAGGACATGCCGGAGAACACCATGGCCGGCGCGGAGCGATGGGCTGCCGGTATCCCAGGGCCGGCGTACGCGATCGACGACGACACCGCCATCAAGGTGACCGACGGGACCGTCGAGGTCATCTCCGAGGGGCACTGGAGGCTCTTTCCCTCCTAGTTCCGTCCTAGCTCAGGTGGAACGCGGACCCTGGACAGCTCACCAGCTGTGCGGGCGCGGTGTGCCACCGACGTGACCACAGGTGTACCTGCGCGTCTACCGGGTCGTGCCCGGCCCGTGGAGACGCGGCCAGCCGTCCGCGCCCCATACGATCCGGCGGAGCCCGAGACGGAAGTCGCCGTCGGCGGTCCCGTCGTAGTAGTGGTGCGCCAGGATCCCGTCGAACACCGACTGGCCACCGGGCCCGAACATCGTGCCCTGCTCCGAGAGCAGCACCGTGCCGCCACCGTGGGCGAGCGGCGTCCCGAGCTTGTCGTGATAGGGCCCGGTGACCTCGCGCGACCGGCCGACCGCGATCTTGTACGTACTCTCCACACCACGACAACAGAAGTCGATCGACACGAAGAGGTAGTACCACCCATCGCGCTTCACGATGTACGGCGCCTCGATCGCGTTCGGCGGCACGTGCCGGTCCGCGAGCCGCAGCGGTTCGCCCTGTCCAGCAACGGGTTTGCCGTCCGGCCACGAGAGCCGCACCATCCGGATCCCGCTCCAGAACGACCCGAACGCCAACCACGGCGTGCCGTCGTCGTCCTCCACGATGCCGGGATCGATGGCGTTGTAGTCGTCGTCGGGGACCGACCGCGTCACCAGTCCCTGGTCGACCCATTCGTAGTCAGGATCGCGAGGGTCGAGCGTGGTGTTGGTGGCGAGCCCGATCACCGAGCGGTTCGAGCCGAACGTCGAACCCGAGTAGTAGAGGTAGTAGACCCCGTCGTGGCGATAGACGTCGGGCGCCCAGATGTTCGAGACACCCGGCACCTCCTCGCGCACCCACGCGGGAATGTCGTCGAACACCGTTCCGACGAACTCCCACGACGCGAGATCGCTGGACCGACGGATCTGGACGGTGCCCGAGGACACCTGCGGATCGCCGGTGGAGAAGACGTACCAGTCCCCGTCACGGGCGGTCGAGGTGCCGGACTTCCCCTCGGACTCCCGTACCAACGCGGGATCGTGCGTACGCAGGTCACCGGTCAACTCGTCAGGTGGCACGACGGTACCGGCTCCGCTCACGGTTTCCGGGTCACCTTCTGGCCCGGGCCGGTCCCCGGACTCCCCTGGCTGGGCCGATGTCGAGGCCTGTGGAATAACTGCGACGAGCATCGCCGTGATGACAACCGCCATGATTCGTGTCATGCGCCTCTCCTGTCGCGCAACAGCGAGGATGCAAGCCAGAACAACTGTCAGGGCACCAGCAACACCTTGCGAAGATCGGCCGGACGGTCCCGCAGGGTCGCGATCGCCGACCCCACGTCCGTCACGGCGTAACGATGACTGATCAGTGGAGCGAGGTCCAGCAGTCCCGCGTTGAACATCGTGACGACGTGTTCCCACGCCGCCGCCGACGCACCGAAGACTCCCTGGACAGTGAGGTGCTTGAGCGCGATCTCCGCCAGGTCGCCCTCGGCCGGACCGGCCGGAATCCCTTCCAGGACGACGGTTCCGCCACGACGTGCTGCGGCCAGCGCGACCCGCGCCGAGGTCGTCCGCGTACCGGCCTCGAAGACCACGTCGGCCTCACATGACCACCCCGGCGCAGCCGCCTCGGTGCCGCTCACGCACCGCGTCGCTCCCCACCGCGTCCCGAGCTCGCGCCCGCCCGGGCTGTCGCCGATGAGAACCAGGTCGGCCGGGCTGTAGGCGGAGAGAATCTGGCACGCCACCAGACTGAGCGTTCCAGTGCCCACCACGGCGACCCGCGCGCCCACCGCCGGGGCGGCGGCCCGGATCCCTTCCACGACACACGCCGACGGCTCCAACAGTGCGGCCGCCTCGAGGTCGGCGTCGGCACGCAGCCGGTGCACGAGTCGCGCCGGCACGGTCACGTAGCCACCGAACGCTCCAGGGTGGGTGAACCCCGTTTCCGCGTACCCCGCCTCGCACAGGTTCGTCGCACCCTCCCGGCAGCGAGGACAACGGCCGCAGTTGCGGAAACCCTGCGCAACCACGCGGTCTCCGACCGCAAGGCCGGCGCCGCCAGTGGCCGTCCCGCCGCTCGCGGCGTCGTCGCCGAGCGCGGCCACGGTGCCCGCCCATTCGTGGCCGGGTACGACGGGATACCGCACGTACGCCGCCGGCCGGGTGCCCTCGAACAGCTCCACGTCACTGCCGCAGATCCCCGCCGCGCCGACCTGGACCAGGACCTCACCCGGCCCGGGCCGCACCACCGGCAGGTCGACGATCGCGAAGTCGTCGGCGCCACGGACGATCACCGACGAACTGTGCTCTGGAATCGTGCCCATCTCGGCCGCCTCCCGTCTCGTTCACGCCGCGGGCGTCGACAGCCGGATCATGTTCCACGACATCGGCGGCAGCTCGACCCGCAGCTCGCCGTTGTCGACGACCGGCACCGGCAGTTCCTGTGGGACGACCCGTGCGTTGTCACGGGTGTTGGTCGCGTCCCGGTCAGGTCCGTGCAGCGCCACGTGCGCGACCGGGCGTACGCCGGAATCCGCAGAACCGCTCCCCAGCGCCCGCACGTCGGCCACCACACCGAGCGGCTCTGTCAAAGAACGGTTGACAGCGAAGATCGCCACGTCGCCGGTCTCGCCGTCGAGGGTGGCCGTGCAGTCGAGCTGGGGCACGGCGCCGTACTCCGCCGTCTCCACCACCGGCCCCGAGGGCTCCACCCGAAGCGTGTGCCCGACGCCGTAGGAGAAGGCGTACTTCATCGGATAGAACGTCGACTGGCGCCATGCCGGCCCGCCGTTCTCGGTCGTGATCGGGGCGATCACGTTGACCAGCTGGGCGAAACACGCCATCGACACCCGGTCGGCGCGGCGCAACAGGCTGTTGAGCAGTGATCCGACGACGACCGCATCGGCGAGGGAGTACTCGTCCTGGTAGAGCGCGGGCGCCTCCACCCACTCCCGTTCGTCACCTCGCTCGTGGTACCACACGTTCCATTCGTCGTACGACAGGTTGATGGTCTTGTTGCTCCGCACCTTGGCCTTGACGTAGTCGCAGGTGGCGATCACCGACTCGATCATCGCGTCCATGTCGACACCGGAGGCGAGGAAGCTCGCGAAGTCGCCGTCCTTCGGGCGGTAGTAGGAGTGGAGCGAGACGTAGTCGACGACGCCGTAGGTGTGCTCCAGTACCTCCGCCTCCCACGAGCCGAAGGTCGGCATCCGCCGGCTGGAACTCCCGCAGGCGACCAGCTCGAGGTCGGGGTCGACGAGTCGCATGGCGTGCGCGGTCTGCTGGGCGAGGATGCCGTAGTCGCGCGCGTTCTTGTGCGCGATCTGCCACGGGCCGTCCATCTCGTTGCCCAGGCACCAGATCTTGATGTTGTGCGGGTCCTTCGCCCCGTGCGACACGCGCAGGTCGGACCAGTAGCTCCCGCTCGGATGGTTGCAGTACTCCACCAGTGCCGTCGCCGCGTCGACGCCGCGCGTGCCGAGGTTGACCGCCATCATCGGCTCGACACCGGCCTTGCGACACCAGGCCGCGAACTCGTCGACGCCGACCGCGTTGGTCTCGATCGCCTTCCACGCCAGGTCGAGCCGGCGCCGACGCTTGTCCTTCGGCCCGATCGCGTCCTCCCAGGTATAGCCGGACACGAAGTTGCCGCCCGGATAACGGACCGTGGTCACACCGAGCTCGCGGGTGAGATCGAGGACGTCGGTCCGAAAGCCGTCCGGGTCGGCGTCCGGGTGGTCGGGCTCGTAGATGCCGCCGTAGACGCAGCGGCCGAGGTGCTCGACGAAAGAGCCGCGCACGCGCGGGTCGACCGGACCGATCGCGAACGCCGGATCAAGGGAGAGGGTGGCCTGCTTCACGTTCTTCCTTCCAGGCCGGGAGTTTCGGCCGAGGGATTGCGTTGACGCCAACGACACGCGATCGTAGCCTGAGCGTCGATATCACGCACATTGTTCGGCATATCGAACATTCTCGACATTCAGGATGGTTCCGGTGTGCTGGCCCGGCGTCCTAGGATCGGGCGCCGAGAAACCTCGGGGGATCGAGCACCGTCCGCTCGTCGACCACCGGCGGCAGATGGCGCAGCTTCGTCAAGACGTCGGTCGATCGGATGGAGGTGGGTCGGTGTCAGCTTCGGCTGCTGGTCGCCCGCCCGGCGGCTCTACCGGGCACACCCTGTCGTCGCGCAATCCCCTGTCTACGGGGCAGCCAGCCTCGGGCCGCCAGCACAGCCGGCGCGCGCTGCTGCGTTCTGCGGGCGTGCTCGCCGCTGGTGCCATGGCCGGCGGCCTCACCAGCTGCGGCAGCGTGCGGTCAGGCTTCACCGGCGCCCCGCCGGGTGCGAACGTCCTCACCTACTGGAACCTTCTCGGCGGCGGCGACGGCGTACGCATGAAGGACATGGAGGGCGTCTACCAGAAGGCGAATCCGGACGTCGACCTGGAAGCCGTCACCCTCACGTGGGGGAATCCGTACTACACCAAGCTCTCCCTCGCCACCCTCGGCGCGCAGCCACCGGACGTCGCGATCTCCCACCTGACAAGGGTTCCGACCCTCGTCAGTGCCGGATTGCTCCAGCCCTTCGCGCCCGAGGATCTCGCACGCCACGGGATGGAACCCGACAAGTTCGTCCAGGCCGCGATCAATGGCGCGACCATCGACGGTCAGATCTACGCCATCCCGCTCGACACCCACCCGTTCGTGATGTTCTACAACACCGACATCTGCGAGAAGGCGGGTCTGCTCGACACCGACGGCAACCTCACCTCGGTCGACGGCGAGGACGCGTTCATCGAGGCCCTCGCCAAGGCCAAAGAGGCGAGCGGGACGTGGGGTGGTGCGGTCGCCACCATCGCCGACACCTCCACGCCGTGGCGGTTCTTCTTCAGCCTGTACGGCCAGCTCGGCGGCAAGCTGCTCATGGGCAGCGCACCCGACGAGATCCTCGAGGACGACAAGGCGATCCAGGCCGCGAGCCTGATGCGCCGGGTCACCGTCGAGGAGGAGCTCATGCCGACCAGCATCGACTACGGCGGTGCCGTCGCACTCTTCGCCAACCAGCGCTCCGGATTCTTCTTCCAGGGCGAGTGGGAGGTCTCGACCTTCATCGACGCCAAGATTCCGTTCAGCATGGCGAGATTCCCCCACCTGTTGGGTGACAGCTACGCCGTACAGGCCGACTCGCACACGTTCGTCATGCCCAACAAGAACCCGCTCGAACGCGACCGGATCGACCTCATCTTCGGCTTCATCCGTTCGATGCTCGACCAGGGCATCACCTGGGGCGAGGGCGGCCACATCCCCACCTGGCTCCCCGTCCAGGAAAGTGCGGAGTACAAGGAGATCAAGCCGCAGTCCAACTACGCCGACGTCGCCGAGAGCGCCGTCTACGACCCACCGGCCTGGTTCTCCGGGTCGGGTTCGAACTTCGAGGCGGTCACCGGCTCGGCGCTCGGCGGTGTTCTCGTCGGGCGGACCACACCAGAGGCGGCGGTCGAGCAGATGAAGAGGGGGGTCAGCAAGCTCGCACGGACCGCATCACCGCTCTGATCGTCGTTCCCGCTTCTGCAGTCAGCTCCGCGGCCCGGGATTTCGCGTCGTAGAGCCACCGTCAAGAATCGCCTCTCAACCAGGTCAGGAGGTCTCGTGGGCACCGCGACCATCGCTCCCCAGACCGCGGACGAACGGACCACGGCGTCCGGCGGGCGCCGTAAACCGGCACTTGCTGGGTTCGGGTTCCTTGCGCCGTTCCTGCTTCTCTATGTGCTGTTCCTGGTCGGCCCGAGTATCTACGGCCTGGTGATGAGCTTCTTCCACACCAGTCTCGTCAAGGGCGGCCTGAGCAGCTTCGCCGGATTCGCCAACTACGCCGAGGCTTTCCAGACTCCCGAGTTCTGGGAGTCCCTCTGGCACACGGTGTGGTTCACCATCCTCACCACACCGCCGTTGGTCATCCTGGCTCTGGCGTTCGCTCTCCTCGCCGACCGGGTCGTCCGTGGGCGATGGTTCTTCCGGCTGGTGTTCTTCGCACCGTACGTCCTGCCCTCTGCCGTCATCGCCCTGATCTGGAGCTGGATCTACACCCCGGATATCGGTTCGTTGAGCGGCTGGCTCACCACGGTGGCGGGCTGGTTCGGTGTCGAGTTCGCTCCGCCGATCTGGCTCGGTGACCCGAACTGGGCAATGATCTCGGTCGCGGCCGCGACCGTCTGGTGGACCATCGGGTTCAACTTCGTGCTCTATCTGGCCGGGCTCCAGGACATCCCCCGCGAGCTCTACGAGTCGGCGAGCATCGACGGCGCCAGCGCCTGGCAGCAGATGACGCGGATCACGGTCCCACTGCTGGGGCGTACGACCACCCTGGTCGCGGTCCTGCAGATCATCGCGTCGTTGAAGATCTTCGACCAGATCTATCTGATGACCGCGGGCGGGCCGGACTTCAGCACCCGCCCGGCGATCCAGTACATCTACGACGTGGGCTTCACCGACTACCGGGTCGGCTACGCCTCGGCGGTGTCCATGGTGCTGTTCGCCCTCATCCTCGTCGTGTCGCTGGTGTGGTTCACGATCATGCGGCGCCAGGAAAGGGAGGTCTGACGATGACGGCAGTCGCAACCCCGACCGGTGGCAGGGTCACCGCACCGCCGGAGAAGCGAGGCATCACCCGGGCGCGGGTCTTCAACGGCGTCTGCATCGGGGTGCTGATCGCCTTCGCCCTCCTGTGGTTGGTGCCGCTGCTCTGGGCCGTCGACACCTCCCTCAAGCCCGAGGGCGAGACCACGAAGGTCCCCGTCACGTGGCTGATCGACAGCCCGACCATCGAGGCGTACACGAAGGTCATCGGCGCCGGAAACCTGCTGCAGTGGTACGCCAACTCCGCGATCATCTCGATCATCGTGGCAACGATGGCGGTGCTCGTCGGGAGCATGGCCGGTTTCGCCCTGTCCCGCGTGCGTTTCCGGGGCAGCAACGTGGTGTTCTGGTTCATCCTGGCCGGTATCATGATCCCCGGCGAGGCCCTGATCGTGCCGTTGTTCCGGGAGTTCGCCGCGGTCGGCGCGATCGACACGTACTGGGCCGTCATCCTGCCGCAGATTCCGGTTCCCATCGCGGTGTTCGTCTTCAAGCAGTTCTTCGACGGTGTTCCGCGGGAGTTGGAGGAGGCCGCGCTCGTCGACGGTGCCAGCCGCCTTCGCATCTACGCGCAGCTTTTCATCCCGCTCTCCCGTCCGGCGATATCCGCGGTCGCGATTTTCACGTTCGTCTGGTCATGGAACAACTTCCTGTGGCCGCTGCTCGTGTTGACCAGCACCCCGCTGATGACGCTGCCGGTCGGCCTCGCCACCGTCTCCAGTTCGTACGGAATCCAGTACGCGCAGATCATGGCGTCGGCCGTGCTGGGTGCGCTGCCGCTCATGGTGGTGTTCCTGCTGTTCCAGCGCCGGATCGTCGAGGGCATCGCCAGGACCGGCCTCAAGGGCTGACCCGCGGACCGGTCAACCAGGCACTGCCCGACGACCCGGGAGCTGACCGACCCTGGTTGACCAGCGCCACCCGACCGTGGCCTGGTCAACCAGGCGGGCCCGCCCGACCACGCTGCCGACTGACCAGCGCCGCCCGACCGTGGCCTGGTCAACCAGGCATGGAGACACAAAAGCGGCGTCAACACCTCGCCCAGGGTCGACAGACCCAGCCAACCAGGCGAGTCACCCGGCCAACCAGGCGAGTTGCGGACCCGACCAGGCAAGTAGCCTGCCAAACAGCGCCATGGGCGGATCAGTCCAACCACGATGCCGGGCCGAGGGGCCACACCGCTAGCAAACCTGAACAGCGTGGTCAATCACCGCAGCGGCCGACGGGCTACACCGACCACAACCCTGCTCAGCGTGGTCATTCACGGCAGCGGCCGACGGGGCCGCGCCGACGAGAAACCTGCTCAGCGTGGTCAATCACCGGAGCTGTCGCACCTCGGCGCCAGAGCGGTGGTGGCGCGGGCAGTCAGCCGCGGCGCGAGCTGCGTGGCAGCCGGCACCACACCCTGGGACAGCTTGGCCATCGCCAGGTCGACCGCGCGGCGGCCCACGTCGTCGGCGGGCAGGGCGACACACGACAGGTCGAGGCGCGCCGCCAGCTCGTCCGGACAGATCGCGACCACCGAGATGTCGTCGGGCACTCGCCGATCGCGTTCGCGAAGGGCGGCCAGCACCGACTCGATGACCGACACGTTGTGGACGATCAGCCCCGTCAAGTCGGGCATCGTCCGCAGCAACTCCTCGATCGCCGCGAACGCCGCCTCCCGGGTCGGTTCGCAGGCACGCGTCTCCACGAGAACGCCACGCTCGCCTGCCGCCGCGGCCACCCCGTCGGCGACCCGGGTGGCGAAGCCGGTCCCGCGCGCATAGACCGCCGGCGGGCTTCCCACGAGACCTATCCGCCGATGCCCGAGGTCGGCGAGGTGACCCACGCACGCCTGACCGGCAGCGGCGGAGTCGAGGTCGACGCAGGTCAGTCCTTCGGCGTCGGCAGGGAACCCGATGAGTACGCAGGGAGTCCGCAGCGACCGCACCAGCGGCACGCGTACGTCGTCCAGCTCGACGTCCATCACGATGATCGCGTCAGCGAGCGCACTCGCCTCGACGCGGCGCAGGCCGCGCTCACCCTCGTCCTGCGTGAGGAGGAGAACGTCGTGGTCGACCTCGCGGGCCCGGGTGACGACGGCGGTGACGAACTGCATGAGGACCGGAACATGCACGCCGGTACGCAGCGGAACCACCAGGGCGAGGACGTTGCTGCGCTTGCTGGCAAGGGCCCGTGCGCCCGCGTGCGGGTGGTAACCCAGCGCCCGGATGCTCGCGTGTACGCGGCGTTGGGTCTCCGGAGCGATCGGGCGTTTGCCGCTGAGCACGTAGGACACCGTGCTGGCCGACACCTTGGCGTGCCGAGCGACATCCACGATCCCGACCATGGCTACCCCTGCTGTTGCTCACCACAAGCTGTTGCTCACCACAAGGATGTTGCCGACGAAGCTGCCGACCAGAGGTCGAAGCGATTCGACCTCGCATAGTATGCAAGCACGCTGCGTACGAGGCAATCGTCCTCACTGCCCGCCGGATCGCCGTGAAGCCCGGCCGGCGTCGGCCGGTCAGTCCGATGAGGACATCGCCGCAGGCGCGTGACCGGGGCCGTCAGAGTGGTCATGGACCTCCGCCCGACTGATCGCCGGCGACAGCAGCATCCATCCGGTCGTGGCGGCCACACAGCCGAAACAGGCCACCCCGACGGGCCCGAGGCCGACCACGCCGACGAACGCACCGAACGCCGCGATCCCCAACGGCGTCATGGCACTCGACACCACCGTCACGACGCTCTGGACCCGGCCGAGAACATCCGGCCTGGTCTCGGTCAGCAGCAGGCCACTGAGAATCGCGTTGCATGGTCCGAGGCAGAACGACCACCATGCCGCGGCCGCGCAGACCGTCCACACGTCGGTGGCGAAGATCAGCCCGGCGAAGCCGGGGAGTCCGGCGATGATCCATAGCCCCAACGCGAAGCCGGCCCGTTTCGGCGGCTGCGCGACCGCGCCGAGCAGGCCACCCACGATCAGCCCACCGGCAAGGAATCCCGCCACCAGGCCGTATCCGGACGGGCCCCAGCCCGCGTCCTGTGCCTTGAGGACGACACCGATCGTCTCGACCGGAATGGCCACCATGTTGAGGATCAGCGTGATGACGGCCAGCCCGCGGATCAGCGGATGCCCTACGACGTAACGCAGCCCGTCGGTCAGCGCCTGCCTGACGCCGGTGTCCCGCTTCGGTCGTACGATCGTGAACCGCGGACGGACGAACATCAGAATCGCGAAGCAGAGCAGGAAAGTCGCGCCGTTGACGAACGCAGCCAGCGCGAATCCGCCGAGAGCGACCAGGATGCCACCGGCACCTCGTCCGAGCGCCTCGGAGATGCTCCGGGTGAACTGCCGGACGGCAGCACCCCGCGGAAGTTCCGCGTGGGGCAGGAGCGCTGCGAGATAGCTGTTGGCGGCCGGCAGGTAGAACGCGTCGATCGTGCCGAACGCCAGTCCGAGAGCGATGAGGAGCCACGCCGTGGGAGGCTCGCCACCGGCGGTGAGACCGGCGCCTATCAGAGCGGTGAGACCGGCCAGGACGTCAGCCGCCAACATGAACCGTCGTGGCCCACGGAGGTCCGCCACCACACCGCCGACGAGCATGAACGCCGCACGGGGAATGCCGGTGGCGGCCAGGACGATTCCGGTCAACCGTGGATCGCCGAGTTGTGCGGCCGACCAGCCGACGGCGATGAGCCAGACGTTGTCGCCCACGTAGCTGAGGCCGCGCGCGAGGATGTAGCCGACGAAGCGAGGGTCCACTCGAAGGTCCACTCGAAGCGTCATCCCCGTCCGCACAACTCCGCCCCTTTTGATGTCATGAACCTGACCGCTTCCGGCCCTCCCCGTCGCGCTCGGACCCGCAGAATCAGGTCGCCCGAATGCGCGCTATGCCCCGACCCTTGCCACAGTATGCGATCACTCGAGTACGAAAAGCCAGCACGGACGTCGACTTGCGCAACGTGAGGGCGCTACTTGACCAGCGTCGTCGTCCCGGTGCGGTCCCTGCGTGGTCCCTGCGTCCTTCCAGTGGCCCTCGTGTCGCGGCGATCGTTCCAGTTCGCCCTGCATGATCGCCACCGCGTCGGCTGGCCGGGGTGTCCACGAACCATGCCACGGCCGGCCGGCGGAATACGTCAGATGTCTATGCTGTCCGCTGAGTACGCCCCAGCAGGCCAGCGTGTTCCGTACTGCACGCCTGGCGGTGACCGAGCCTCGAAGGAGCGGGCGATGTCAGAGCAGCCGACATCAGGCCAGGAAGCACGCACCCAGTCGACGCCAGGCCAATCGACGCCAGGCCAGTCGACGCCAGGCCAGGGAGCGTCAGCGCAGGGAGCCGCAGGGGAGAGGGCACCCCTCCGGAGCCGGACGTGGTTCGGCGCGACCGGGCGTTCCGGTATGACGCACCGTTCGTGGATGCGCAACCAGGGCTTCGGACCCGACGTGTTCGACGGCCGGCCGGTGATCGGGATCGCCACCACCTGGTCAGAGCTCGCGCCCTGCAACTCGCACCTGCACCGTGTCGCCGAAGCCGTCAAGCGCGGTGTCTGGCAGGCCGGCGGCTTCCCGCTGGAGTTCCCGGCGATGGCACTCGGCGAGACGATGCTGCGGCCGACCGCGATGTTCTACCGCAACCTCCTCGCCATGGAGGCGGAGGAGCTGATGCGGGCCAACCCGATGGACGGCGTCGTCCTCCTCTCCGGTTGTGACAAGACCACTCCGGGCCTGCTGATGGCCGCTTCGTCGGTCGACATCCCCGCCATCATGGTGACCGGCGGACCGATGCTGAACGGCAAGTACAAGGGCCAGGACGTCGGATCCGGTACGCATGTGTGGAAGTTCGAAGCCGACCTCAAGACCGGCAAGATGACCCAGGAGGAGTGCTACTTCGCCGAGGGATGCATGGCCCGGTCCAACGGCCACTGCATGACGATGGGTACGGCGTCGACGATGGCGTGTGTCGCCGAGGCGCTGGGCATGCAGCTGCCGGGCTCGGCGACCTGGCCAGCGGTCGACTCCCGCCGTTACGAAGTCGCGCAGAGCGCCGGCCAACGGATCGTCGCGATGGTGCACGAAGAGCTGCGGCCGAGCCAGATCCTCACCAGACCGGCGTTCGAGAACGCGATCCGCGCCAATGCCGCCATCGGCGGCTCGACCAACGCGATCGTGCACCTGCTCGCGTTGGCCGGCCGGCTCGGCGTACAACTCGACCTCGACGACTTCGACACCCTCGCGCGACCGGTGCCGACGCTGGTCAACCTGATGCCGTCCGGGAAGTACCTCATGGAGGACTTCTGCTATGCCGGCGGTCTGCCGGTGGTGTTGCGCGAGCTCGCCGACGGTGGGCTGCTGCGGAACGACCAGATCACGGTGACGGGACGCGGCATCGCCGAGAACAACGCCGACGCGGAGTGCTACAACCGCGACGTGATCTACGCGCTGGACGAACCGTTCCAGCCGCCCAACACGGGCACGGCGGTGTTGCGCGGCAACCTCGCGCCGAACGGTGCCGTCATCAAGCAGTCGGCCGCGTCGCCCGGGCTGCTCAAGCACGAGGGGCGGGCGCTGGTCTTCGACTCACCCGAGGACTACCACGCCGTGTCCGACGATCCGGACATGGACGTCGACGCGACGGACGTGTTGGTGATCCGTTACTCCGGACCCAAGGGCTACCCGGGCATGCCGGAGGTCTCCAACGTGCCGCTGCCGACGAAGCTGCTGAAGGCCGGCGTCACCGACATGGTGCGGATCTGCGACGGGCGGATGAGCGGGACGGGATTCGGCACGGTGGTGTTGCACGTGTCGCCCGAGGCGGCGGTCGGCGGACCGTTGGCGTTGGTGCGTACGGGCGATCGGATCGTGCTCGACGTGCCGGCCCGCACCCTCACCGTCGACGTGTCCGACGCCGAACTCGAACGCCGCCGGGCGGAATGGACCCCGCCCGAGCAGAAGTACACGAGCGGGTACGCCTGGCTCTACACCCAGCACGTGCTTCAGGCCCACGAGGGAGTCGACTTCGACTTCCTGCAAGGCTCCCGTGGGCACGCGGTCCCGCGCGAGTCCCATTAGGCGGCGGGTGTTCGTCGGGAGCTCGCCGTCTGCATGAGAGGTCCCCCTGATCCAACAGCAGCTTGGATCAAGGCGCCCCTCATGCAACAGAAGCGGCGGGAGTACGCCTGCGCCGTACGCGTCGACCGGTGGGGTCAGGGGCGCACTTCGTACACGATGTTGAACGGCGTTTCGGCGACCCGGCGGAACCTCGTGAATCCCGCGTCGGTCACCAGGTGCCTGATCGGAGGCTCCCCAGCCTGCGCGCCGAGGGAGTAGCCACCGTCCTGCGACAGGGCGTTCGGAACACACAGGAACGTCGAGAACGAGTAGTAGACCCGCCCCACCGGGTTGAGGTTCGCAGCGACCGAGTCCCCCGCGAACGGCTCGACGACCATCCACGTACCGTCGGGGGCGAGCGAGTCCCGGATGTGTCGCGCGGCACCAAGCGGATCGCCCATGTCGTGCAGGCAGTCGAACGTGGTCACCAGGTCGTACGGACCACCGGTGAAGTCCTGCGCCGATCCGACCGTGAAACTCGCCCGCTCGGACAGGCCCGCCTCGGCCGCACGGGAGTTCGCCGAACGGATCGAACCGGCGTGGTAATCCGAGCCGGCGAATGTCGAAGCAGGGTAGGCCTCCGCCATCAACACGGTCGACGCGCCGTGACCGCACCCCACGTCGGCCACCCGCGCACCGGCCGCCAGCTTCGCCTCGACGCCGTCGAGTGCCGGGAGCCACTCGCTCACGAGATGCGCGATGTAGCCCGGGCGGAAGAAGCGTTCACACCCGACGAACACCTCCTGGGCGTGCTCGTGCCAGCCGACACCCTCGCCGGAACGGAAGGCTTCGACGATCCTTGGCAGCGCGCGTAGCGATCCGAGGGCGAGCTGGAACGCACCTGGCGCATAGACCGCGCCGTCGGGGTCGGTCAGGACGAACGCCTGTTCCTCGGTCATGGAGTACGCGCCCGCGTCGGCGTCGTACTCCACATACCCCCCGGCGGCCTGCCCACGCAGCCACTCCTCGACATAGCGGGCATCGGTGCCGGTCCGCTCGGCGACGTCTGCCGGCTGGAGCGGCTTGTCCGACTCGGCCAACGCCCGGTACAACCCGAGCTGCTCGCCGACGACGACGTTTCCGGCCGCCATCGTCGCTCCGACGTCGCCGACGAAACGACCCAGGAACTCCATCAGCTTGTCGTTGTCCATCGCGCCCTCACGTTCCTTCCTGACGGGCTGTGGGTGTTCCGCGGAACGTTGCGCGTCGCTCGCGGAACACCAGCCGGAACGCTGCCGCGGCATGTTGCACCGCGGTTGCAGGAGGCGCACCGCAACGCCACTGCAATGTCCGGGACCAAGCTCGCGACCAAATGGCCGCACGTACGACAACCGCGCTCGCGCCCTCCGTACTGGACTCGTTCCGTCGGGGCGAGGACAGTGGCGTCCGCGAGGTCTATCTCGCCTACAACGGTCCGGTCTTCGCCGTCGCGTGGAGCGTGCTCGGCGATCGGGAGCTGGCGGTCGAGGCCGTCCAGGAGACGTTCGTGCGCGCTTGGCGGGCAGCGGCGCGTTATGACCCTACGCAGGACATCGCGCCGTGGCTCTTCACGATCGCCCGCCGGGTCTCGGTCGACATCTGGCGCTCACGCCGGCGGATGCCGACGACCGAACTCGAGGAGACGTCGGCCGTCGTGGCCGGCCCGGAGCTCGACTCCATGTGGGAGGCGTACCAGGTGCGCGCCGCTGTGGACCGGCTGCCCGAGGAGGAACGCGACGTTGTTCGCCTCGCGCATTTCGGCCAACGCAGTCACGCGGAGATCGCCGCGGAGCTGGGCATCCCGATCGGCACCGTGAAGTCCCGGTCGCACCGCGCCCACCGGCGCCTCGCCGGGTGGCTCCGCCCGCTCTGCGTCGTCAGCCCGGAAGGGGCGGAGGGACCATCCGGCGTGCTCGGCGTACCTGGCGGAACCGGCGTGCCTGGCGGACCCGGCGGAACCGGCGTAACGGGCGCACCTGGCGGGCCCGGCGGACCGGGAGTACCTGGTGCCGTCCGCGAACCGACCGACCCGTCCGCTGCGTACCAGCCGTACTCGGACCCGGGAGCGCGGCACGATGAACCCTGACGACCGACTCAAGGACTACCTCGAAACCGGCGCATCCGCCCATGGCGCTCCCGACGGTGCCGTCCGCGTCCGTGCCCTCCTCGGATCGCCGGCGGTCTGGGAAGGACCGCCGGACCTGACTCTGCGGCGGGTCCTGTCCCAGATCGAGACCGAACGCCGTGTCGGCGGCCCCAGGATCGCCGCCGAACACCCCGCCGCCGAACGCTCCGCCGCCGAACACCCCGCCGGCGACAGACGCGCTGGGCGGCCCGGCCGGGGCCGGCGGACGAGGCGCCCCGCCCAGGTCGGCGCCGACATCGGGTCAGCCCGCCGACACCGTGCGGCTCCTCGGCACCTGCTCGTCGCCGCCGCCGCGGTGTTGATCTTCGGCGGTGGCGCCGTAGGCGGTTGGTTCGCCGCGGGGGAGAACGTCGGACGACGGGGCACCGAGGTGGTCCTGGCAGGCACCGAACTCGCCCCGGACGCGGGCGCCGTGGCTCGGGTCAGGGACACCGCGAGCGGACTCGCGATCACCGTCCGGGTCACCGGCCTGCCACCCGCACCACCGGGAACGTTCTACGAGGCGTGGATGAAGTCACCGGAGGGCGACCTGGTCCCGATCGGAACGTTCCACCTCAAGGGTGACGAGGAACCGGTCGAGCTCTGGGCCGGCATCGACCCCGCCCGTTATCCGCTGCTCACCGTCACCCTTCAGCGCGAGGGTGAGGGTACGGAGTCCTCCGGAAGGGTCGTCCTGAGCGGCACCATCGCACCCGCCCGATGACGCGCGGCTGCGCTCGGCGGGGTCACCGGCTGCGCTCGGCGGGGCCACCCGCTGCGCTCGCGCGGGGAGTGGAACCGCGGTCGAAAGCGGAGGCAACATGACGGAGCCCATCGCTGCCAATGCCACCGTGGCAGGGTTCGCCGGTACGACGCCGCTGCCGGTGGAGAACACTGGGTCCTGGCACATCTACCAGCTCTCCCTCGACGAACCAGTGGGGATCTGATGGCGATGAGACTGACGAGGAACGCAGAGGCAGGACCGTTCGCCCGCTTCGTTCGCTGGTCGTCGGCGACGGCTCCCGTGTCCTGGGTCTATGCGCGGATACTGCACCGGATCGACGCCCTGGTCTATCGACGTACCCACGGCCGGCACACCGCCTCCAGCCTGGTGTCGGGCCTGCCCGTCACGATGCTGACGACGACCGGTGCCAGGACGGGCAAGGAACGCACCCTGGCGGTGCTCACGATCCCGGACGGCGACGAGTTTGTGCTCATCGCGTCGAACTTCGGCCAGAGCCACCATCCGGCGTGGTACCACAACCTGCGCGCCCATCCCCGCGCGATCATCACCGTCGATGGGGTCTCGACCGTGGTCGAGGCGCGCGAGACCACCGGCGACGAACGCCTGCGTCTCTGGCGGCTGGCCTTGGAGGTGCACCCGGGATGGACGCGGTACGAACGGCGCGCTGCCGCGGCCCGTCGCCGGATCCCCATCCTGCTGCTGTCCCCGGTCGCCGACCCGACGCCGGCCGACCCAACGCCCGCCGACGACCCAACACCGATCGCTGACCCAACACCGATCGCTGACCCGACGCCTGCCGACGACCCGTCCACTGGTTCCTGAGCCCAGGATCACCCAGACGGGGAGGAGTCGGCGAGGAGGATACGGACCGGGTGGGCCTCGGGCGAGTTCATCTCGGCGAACAACGCGTGCGCCTCTTGCCAGGCGCTCTCGGCAGCGCCGGGTTCGTTCCGTTCCCGCAACGCCCGACCCAGCACGAGCAGGGTGCGGGCCACTCCGAGGCGGTGCCCGACCTCGCGGTGCACCCCCAGAGCCTTCCGGGCCCCCTCGACCGCTTCGTCAAGCCGGCCTTGCGCCATCATGATCGTGGCGGATGCCGTGAGCGCCGGGCCCTCGAGCAGCCGGTACCCCGCCTGCCGGACCATCGTGAGAGCCTGCTCGACGCAGCCACTCGCGTCGTCTGCCCGGCCGAGATGCTGGTACGAATGGGCCAGCCCGATCAGGGCGGCGACCTCGTGCTGGCGGACTCCGATCTCGCGGCTGAGCCGCAGGGCGTGGTCGTGGTGGTCGACCGCTTCGGCGAAGTTGCCGAGCCGTTGGTGGACCGTACCGAGAGTGTTCAGGGCATCGGCCTCGAACCGCCGGTCTCCCGCCTCGCGGCTCCCCGACAGGGCGGCCCGGGCGAGCTCGAGTGCCTCGGCGTACCGTCCCGCGTCGCAGTGTGCCGTGGCGAGGGCACGCAGGTTGTCGGCTTCCTGGACGCGATGGCCCAGCTCCCGGTTCAGCGACAGCGCCTGGGTGAAGTGGGTCAGTGCCTCGTCGAGCCGGCCAAGGACGAGGCAGCATTCACCGAGGTTGCCGAGTAACACCGCCTGGCCGCCGCGGGAACCAACCTGCTGGAAGACCGGCAGTGCCTCCGCGTAGTACTCGGCCGCCCGCGGCAGGTTGCCGGCCTCGGCGAAGAGGTTGCCGAGGCTGACCAACCGGCCGGCGACGATCGGCATCCAGCCGATGTCCCTCGCGGTGTCGAGCGCCCGCGAGAAGTAGTCGGCCGCCTCGTCGAGTCGCCCGGCACGGCGGCACAGGATGCCGATCTCCCCGAGCGCCACGGCTCGCGCCTCCCGCCACCCGCACTCGTCGGCAAGGTCGAGTGCGCGGGTGTAGTGGACGGACGCGTGCGGGTAGTCGCTCTCCCGTTCGTACCTCGCACCGAGACTCAGGTGTGCCGCGGCCTGCCCGTGCAGGTCACCCTCTGCCTCCGCCGCGGCGAGGCCGGCGGACGCGACCGTCTGCCAGTCGTGACTGTACGTACGCAGGCTGAAGTAGCCCTTCAGCGTGTTGGCGAGGAGTGCGGCCGGTGATCTGGGCCCATGCACCGCGGCGTGTCGAACGGCGGCTACCAGGTTGGCGCGTTCGGCGTCCAACCAGGTGAGCGCCTGGGTGTGGTTCTCGAGCGCGGCGAGCGCGCGCGGCGGTGGCTGGTCGCTGTCCGGCGCTGGTAGGCGGATCCGGTCCGGATACAACAGCGCGGCAGCCGCATCGGCGGTGACCAGGAACGCGGCCAGGAGCCGCCCGAACGCCGCCCTCCGGTCGGCCACGGGATCATCGGCTTCGGTGCGTTCGGCGGCGTAGAGGCGGAGCAGGTCGTGGAACGCGAACCTGCCGGGTGCGGGGCGGTCGACGAGGTGGGCGGCCTCCAGCCGGTCGAGGAGGCAGGACGCCTGAGCGGGCGGAATCCCGGCAAGCGCTGCCGCGCCCGCCGCGGTGACGTCCGGACCGGGCATGAGACCGAGCAGTCGGAAGAGGCGTTGCGCGTCCGGCTCCAACGCGGAATACGAAAGGTCGAACGCCGCCCGGACCGCGCTCCGCTCGTCACCTGCGACCTCGAGCGCTCCGAGTCGGTGCTCGCCGGCCAGGTCATGGACGAGGGAGGCGACACTACGCCGGCGGTCGACAGCCAGGTGTGCGGCGGCGATCCGGAGTGCCAGTGGGAGTGAGGCGCACAGCCGGGCCAGCTCGTCGGCCGCGTGCTGGTCGGCGTGGATGCGTTCCTGGCCGAGGACCCGACCGAGCAGAGACCGCGCTTCGCCAGGCTCCAGAACGTCGAGCGTGAGGTGCTGAGCACCCTCCCTGGCGACCAACCCGCCCAGCCGGTCACGACTGGTCACGACGACAAGGCACCCCGGACTACCCGGCAGGAGAGGGCGGACCTGGTCGACCGTCCGGGCGTTGTCGAGTACGACCAGCACCCTCCGGCCGGCCAGCGATGAGCGGTAGAGCGCCGCTGCCTGCTCGAGTTCGGCCGGCACCTGGTCGGGCGCCACGCCGAGTGCACGGAGGAAGGCGGCCAGCACCTCAGCCGGCTGTAACGGTGGCATCGGCGCGTAGCCCCGCAGGTCGACGTGGAGCTGACCGTCGGGGAACCGGTCTCTGACCGTGTGCGCCCACTGGACGGCGAGTGCCGTCTTGCCTACGCCGGCAGTTCCGGAGATCACCGCGATCGGCATTCCACCGGTGTAGCCATCGTCGGCGAGCAGTTCGTCGAGGCGCTTCAGGTGCCGGGTCCGACCGGTGAACGCCACTGTCGCCGCCGGGAGCTGCGCCGGCGCCCCCATGGCGAGCGGTGCCACGACCGACGCCGAACCGGCAGCGGACGCCGAGGCCGCGGTTGGGGTCGTGGTCGTGGCCAGGCTCGTGGCTGTGGCCGGTGTCGTTGCCGGGCTCGTGGCCGCGGCCGGCGTCGCGACCTGGCCCGGCATCGTGACCTGGCCCGGCGTCGAGGCACCCCCAGCCGTCGCCGTACCCCCAGCCGTCGCCGTACCCCCAGCCGTGGCCGTACCCCCCGCAGTGACCGGCGTCCCGCCGCGCGCCCCGAGGTAGTCCTCCATGGCGTCCCCACCCGCGAGGATGCTCTGGTGCAGCAGACGCGCGGTCGCACCGGGCTCGACCCCGAGCTGCTCGACGAGGGCCTCACGAAGCTGCCGGTACGCGGCAAGAGCGTCGGCCGGCCGGTCCGCCGCGTACAACGCCAGCATCAGTAGCGCCCACAGACGTTCGCGCAGCGGATACTCGCGTACCAGGCCCTGCAGCTCCCCCACCAGGTCGGGGTTGCGCCCGAGGCGCAGGTCGACGTCGATGCGTTCTTCCAGGACCGTCAACCGGCGCTCCTCCAGGCGTACGACCTCGGAACGGCACGCCTCGATGTCGAGACCGGCGAGCGCGGGGCCGTGCCACAGCGCCAGCGCCTCGGCCAGCAGGTCGGCCGCCTGGCCCAGGGCCATCGCCGAACGCGTGATGGCCCCGCCGCCCCCGGTCAGCGCGTGACGGGCGGCCCGCACCAGCTCGTCGAACTGGTCGAGATCCAGCTCCCCGGCGCGCACCTCGAGGACGTATCCGGGAGCCCGGGTCAGCAGCCGCTGACGGTGCGACGTGCCGTCGTCCACCCGCAGCACCCGCCGCACGTGGGCGACGCACCCCTGCAGCAGACCGCGCGCGCTGGCCGGCGGGTTGTCACCCCACAGGTGGGCGACCAGCCGGTCGGCCGACGTCACGCGGTTGCCGTTGAGGAGTAGCAGGGCGAGGAGCGCCCGCTGCTGCGGTCCGCCCACGGCCAACCGCTGCTCACCGTCCCAGACCTCAAGCGGTCCGAGGATCCGAAACCGCATAGGGGCTCCCTCGAGGCCAGATTCGCAGGCTAACAGGCAGCGGGCCGGCACGACCCGGAGATCGTGTTCGTACGGGCGAACAGGTCTGTTCAGCGTCCTGACCTCCCCGGACGACCCGAACCGGCCGGCGGGCGGATTGTCCATCACTTGCCCAGGATTTGCCCAGACCCGTGGGGGACCGTCTGCCCATGGGGAGTACGCGGCGGGGTGGCGACAGGTTCTCGTCCAGGGGGTCCGGATGCGATCCGCAGCGGTAGCGGCGCGTGACCGGCCGGGGATCCTCGACCCCTACGTCCGCGTGGTCGGCAGTCTTGCGGTCCACCGTGAGGGCCGGGTCCTGTCCACCACGGACGTGGGTAGCCGTAAGGCCCGCACGCTGCTGGCGCTACTGGCCGTCGAACACGGGCGGCTGGTCGGCACCGACCGGATCATCGAGGTGCTGTGGGGGGACGCACCGCCGCGCCGGCCGGCCGAGAATCTCGCGACGTTGGTGAGCCGGCTTCGCACCTCCCTCGGCCCTGATGTGGTCGTGGGAGGGCGCGGTGGCTACCGCCTGGGCGGGGCGCTCGAGGTCGACCTCACCCGTGGCGAGCGGCTTGTGGCCGAAGCCGACCAGCAGCTGGCCGACGGTCAGCCGGCGCACGCGCTGGCGACGGCACGGCACGCGCTCGCGTTGCTCGACGGAGAGGTCCTCGAGGGCGAGCCCGACGCCGACTGGGTAGCTCCCGCCCGCGCCGTCCACCGCGAACTCGTCCGGCACGCCCGACACACGGCAGCCGAGGCGGCCGAGCACGCCCGGGACCTTCCGACGGCGGTGAACCTGGCGCGCGCGGCGGTGGCGGCGGATCCGCTGGACGAGGCGGCCTACCGGGCGCTCATGCGGGCGTACGCACTGGTGGGTGAGCCGGCGCGGGCGTTGTCGGCGTACGAAGAACTACGTTCCACCCTCGCGACCGAGCTCGGCGTCGATCCTGCCCGCGCCACTCGCGAGCTGCATGTGGCGATCCTGCAGGAACGGCTTCCAGGCCCGGCCGACCTGGGACCTGTTGCCGCCCTGCGGTCGGGTTCGGGCCTGGCCGCTGTCACCGCTGGTACGCCCGCACCTGCTGGCACACCGGTGCTGGCCGGTACGCCGACGCTGGCCGGTACGCCGACGCTGGCCGGTACGCCGACGCTGGTCTTGGCGGCCGGACCCACGCTGATGCTGGTGGTCGGGGCGACCGGCGCGGCGGGTGGGGCTGGCGCGGCGGGTGGGGCTCGCGCGGCGGGTGGGGCTGGCGCGGCGGTGGTTCCAGCCGGAGCCGGCGCGGAGGGCGGACCGGGCGCTGCGACTACCGAAGCGCTCGAGCATCAGGTTGCCGAGCTCATCCGCTTCGCGCGCTCGATGGGTTGTGTCGTCGTGCAGGCACCACTGCACTCGTGGTCCCGCCTGCTCCGCACCTCCTGAACAGAACCCGCGCTCTTCGCCCGCCCGGGCGCGCTGTCGGTGCTCGGAGTGTTGACGTTCCTCGCCTCGTGGAACGACTACCCCTGGCCGTCGATCGTCGCAAGCACATCCTCGACAACCTCATGATCGGCTCGATCAAGAGCTGAGTCCGCTCTCTTGGATCCACGCCGCCCGGCCTAACCTGTCGTGCGACGGGCGGCGACTGCGCGCCTCGTGCGAATGACCACGCTGATCATGCGTGCGTACGTCATCGAGGTGCCGACACCATGCCCAGGTGCCACAGGCATGCTCAGCGTGGTCATTCCCGGCCCCGCCAGGCGCGGGTCAGCGGCCGCAGCCGCCCTCCTTGTCAGGACGCACGCCGGGCCGGGCAAAGTCCTCGGTCCCCTTGTAGGCGTACGGATCCTCGCCCGCCACCATCTCGATGTCGCGGTAGTCCCACTTGGCCACGTGCATGTTGTCGGGCACCTTGCCCCAGGGCAGCAGGGACTCGGCACTCATGTAGTGGTTGGTCAGTGCCCTCCGGAACCCATCCCGGCCAGAGTTCGGCAGCGACCGGTGCAGCAGGTAGCCGTTGAAGATGACCGCGGCGCCCGCCGGGATCTCCACCGGCACGGCGTCCTCGTCACGGTAGGGGAAGTCGTACAGCTCGACCGTGCAGTCGAAACGCTCGTCGTCCTGGTCGCGGTCGGGGTAGATCACGCCGCGCCGGTGCGAACCGGGTAGCACCCACAGGCAGCCGTTCTCGATCGTGGCGTCGTCCAACGCGATCCACGCGGCGGTCAACGACCTGTCCCGGGTCGGGATGAAGAACTCGTCCTGGTGCCACGCCTGTCCCGGCTTGCCCTCCGCCTTCATGAACAGCATCGACTGCATGCACTTGACGTTCGGCCCGATCACCTTCGTGAGGGCGTCGACGATCCGCGGATGGTGCAGCGAGCGCTGGATCACCTTCGACAGCTTGTTCGGGAAGTGGATGCACAGGTAGCGCCGCATCACGTCGGCGTCGGACTCGTCGGCGTCCGCTGCCTCGACTCCGCTGATCTCGCCCAGGTCGCCGCGGCACAGGCGAGCGGCCTCCGCGTTGATCTCGGCGACCTCGGCCGGCGACAGCGCGCCTGCCAGCACAGCGAAGCCGTCCTCTCGGACCTGCTCGATCAACGCGTCAGAAACCGTCTCGTGCAGGACGACCGGCGACGGCCGCCGCTCGACCTGTGGGACAGCGGACATGGCACACCCCTTCGCGATACTGACGTTCGTCCCACCAGGATGCGGGGGCGGACCGCCGACGAGCCATGCACATGCGTGGCCACAACCTGTCTGATCCTGACATCACCCTCCGTTACCTGATCCGTCTCGTCGGGACACTTGCTGCCGCGGCTGGCCGCGGACAGTGGTGATCCGGCATCATCGCGATGGCGAGTGGTGCCGGATCACCCGGCGGCACCGAGCTGGCCGCCGATCCAGAGGACGACTACGCGGAGGACACCATGGTCGCTGTCGAGCAGGTCACCGACCCACACGCGCACCACGGCGAGGGCCCGGTATGGCACCCCAGCTGGGGCGGCCTGCGCTTCGTCGACATGCTCGCGGGCGACATCCTCACCGCCGACCTCGCGACCGGCGCCGTCACGCGTACGCACATCGGAGAGGTGGCGGCGGCCTTCCGCCCCCGGGTCGGCGGTGGACTGGTCGCGGCGAACGAGCGCGGGTTCCTCCTCCTCGCCGACGACGGCACCATCGAACACCTCGGCGAGGTCTGGTCCGATCCCACCATCCGGATGAACGAAGGTGGTTGCGATCCGCACGGCCGGTTCTACTGCGGCTCGATGGCCTTCGCCGGGACACCCGGCGCCGGTACGGTCTATCGCCTCGACCTCGACCGCAGGGTCTCCGTCGTCCTCACCGACGTCACCATCTCCAACGGCCTCGCCTGGGCGCCCGAGCAGCACCTTGCCTACTACATCGACACCCGTACGCAGCGCGTCGATGCCTTCGACTACGACCCGGCGCGGGGCATCGTGGCGGAGAGCCGGCGCCCGATCGTCACGATCCCCGGCGAGCACGGCGGCCCGGACGGCATGACGGTCGACGCCGAGGGCTACCTGTGGGTGGCGATGTGGGGCGGTTCCGCGGTCCGCAGGTACGCACCAGACGGGCGACTGGACGGTGTGGTCGAGCTGCCGGTGACGCAGGTGACGGCGTGCACGTTCGGCGGGTCGAACCTCGACGAGCTCTACATCACGACCTCGCGCCAAGGTCTACCCGAAGGCAAGCAGCCGTCGGCGGGTGCGATCTTCGTCGCTGAGACCGGGGTGCGCGGGCTTCCCGTCCTCCCCTTCGCCGGCTGAGCCCGGCCGGCGAGTTCTCCCCTTACGCGGGCTGACCGTCCCGCGCCCCGGGCCGCTCCGGCTCGCGGTTGCGCAGGAGGTCGAGGATCGCGTCGAGCTTTGCCCCGTGCTCGGCCTGGAGCCTGGCCACGTCCGACTTGAGCACACCCACATCCGACTTGAGCACACCCACATCCGACTTGAGCACACCCACATCCGACTTGAGCACACCCACGTCCGATGCCAGCTCGTCCAGTCGGTTGCCCTGGCGTTGCTGGGTCACCTGGATGGTCACGAGCAGCTCGTAGATCGACTGGACGTCGTTGTCGAGCTGCCGGACCTTGCGCTGGACGTCGGGCGGCAGGGCGGTCATCGCGGAAGCCTAGCGGAACGAAGCCGCACGCGGGCGTGGACTGGTGGATGCCGGGTTGCCGGAGGTGTCCCTGGCCGTGGACCACGCCGACCCGGCATGATCGGGCCGGTGACAACCGGCGGAAGGGACGCGTGATGACGACGGTCGCGGTGCTCGACGACTACCAGGAGGTGGCGGCCGACCTGGCCGACTGGAAAGCCCTCCCCGACGGTACCGAGGTGACGTTCTTCGCCGACCATCTCGATGACGAGGACGCGCTGGTCGACCGGCTCCAGCCCTACGACGTCCTCGTGCTGATGCGCGAGCGCACCCCGCTGCGACGGTCCCTGATCGCCCGGCTTCCCCAGCTGCGACTGGTCGTCACCACCGGCATGCGCAACGCCTCGATCGACCTCGACGCCGCCCGCGAGCATGGCGTGACCGTGTGCGGGACGCGAGGCGGTACGCCGGGCACGGTGGAGTTGGCGTGGGCGCTGATCCTCGCGGTCGTACGCCACCTGCCGGCGGAGGACGCACGGATGCGGGCGGGTGGATGGCAGCACACCCTCGGCACAGATCTCGGCGGGTCGACGCTCGGGCTGCTGGGTCTGGGCCGGCTCGGGCGGGCGATGGTGCCGGTGGCGCGGGCGTTCGGGATGGACGTGATCGCGTGGAGTCAGAATCTCACCGACTCCGCCGCGGCCGAGGGCGGCGCTGCGCGCGTGGACAAGGACGAACTGTTCGCGCGATCCGACGTCCTCAGTGTGCATCTCGTGCTCAGTGCTCGGACGCGCGGACTGGTGGGTGCCCATGAGCTCGGCCTGATGAAGCCGACGGCCTTTCTCGTCAACACCTCGCGTGGGCCGGTCGTCGACGAGTCCGCCCTCGTCGCGGCGCTCCACGACCGCCAGATTGCCGGTGCCGCCCTCGACGTCTACGACAAGGAGCCGCTTCCCGCCGGACATCCGCTTCTGTCCGCGCCGAACACCGTGCTGACGCCGCACATCGGTTTCGTGACGCGAGGGACGTACGCCACGTGGTATCCCGAGGCGGTCCACGCGATCGCCGCGTACCTCGCCGCAACTCCGGTGAACGTCCTCACCTGACCCCGCACCACAACGCCTCGTCCCGCGCTTCCCTCGACGCCCGGCCCGCCGCCGCAACTCCCGCCGGCCATGCGGTGTTTTCTTTCGGTCAAGCTCAATGTCTGGTAAACCGCCTCCTTCTGCGCTTCACTGCGTACGACCCAGGGGAGGCTCAGATGTCTTCGACGCCTACGTCCACACGCACTCGACGTCTCGCGCCCGCCACGGCGATCGCCGCGGCCGCGTTGATTCTCTTCGGTCTGGTCCTGCCGGGCGGGACGAGACCCGCCGCGGCCGGCCCGCCTGACGCGACGCCTGCGCCACTCCCCGACCTGCGGTCATCGACGTCGGACGCCGCACGTTTCGAGCTGGACGCGCCGAGGAGCGCGCCCAAGGCATCGGCCGCGGTCGAACCGCGGATGGAGACGTACAAACGGCAGAGACCCGTCGCGCCAGGCGTCACCCTGCGGTCGTTCGACCGGTACGGACCGGATGGCTTCACCGGTACGCCCACCTGGCTGCAGGCCGACAGCCTCACCGTCGACCTCACCAAGGGGACGGTGCCGGGCTACCTCTTCCCCGGTCAGGTCGCCAAAGGCGAGCCCATCTCCGTCCAGGCCAACCGGGTCGGCGCCGCCGCGGCCGTCAACGGCGACTTCTTCGACATCAACAACTCCACGGCACCATTGGGTGTCGGCATCAGGGACGGCGAGGTCATCCAGTCGCCCGACACCAACCCGACCTGGCACAAGTCGGCGGCGATCCTCACTCCTGACGGCCTCGGCCGCATCGGCGAGGTCCTCTTCGATGGCACGATCGCGTTGCCGGACGGCGCGTCCGCCCCCCTTGCCGGCATCAACAAGCCGACGCTCGCGCCGGACGCGATCGAGGCGTTCACCCCGCTCTGGGGCACGTACTGCCGGTGCCGAGCGACCCAGGACGCGGCGAAGGTGACCGAGGTCGAGGTCGTCGACGGGACGGTGACCGCGGTGCGGCCGCAAGCCGGTGAGGGTGCCATCCCGACCGGCGGTTTCGTCCTCGTCGGTCGCGACGCAGGCGCGGATACCCTTGCCGGCTTGGCGGTCGGTGACGCCGTGAGCATCGACTACGCGGCACGTACGGCAGACGAGAAGGAGATCCGGACCGCGCTCAACGGCCGGCAGCTGCTCGTCGTGGACGGCGTCCCACAGAAGGCCAGTCAAGGCAACAACGTGCCGCCGGCGCCACGCACCGCGGTCGGTTTCTCCGCCGACGGTACGAAGATGTACGTCCTCACCGCCGACGGCCGGCAGCCGGCGTTCGCCGACGGACTCGGACTCGACGAACTGGCCACCATGATGGTCGAACTCGGTGCGCACAACGCGGTCAACCTCGACGGCGGTGGGTCCACCACCATGGTTGCCCGCACACCGGGCGCGACGACGGCCGAGGTCGAGAACCGCCCGTCCGACGGCAGGGAACGCTCCGATCCCAACGGGCTGGCGCTGTTCGCGCCCGAGGGCAGCAAGGAACTCCACGGCCTGTGGGTGGAGACCGCGCTGGATCCCGACACCGCAGCCGGCTCGTCGAGCATCGCCCCGGCCCGGCCGGACCGGGTGTTCCCCGGGCTGACCCGGCGACTGACCGCGACGGGCTACGACGAGACCTACGGTCCAGCCGACGGCGACCCGACCTGGACGACCGACGCACCGAAGCGCGGAACCGTCAACGGTGACGGGGTTTTCCGCGCCGGCAAACCTGGGTGGGTCACCGTGGAGGCCTACGACGGAAATGTCCGCGGAAAGACTGAGCTCCACGTGCTGCGCCCGCTCGCCAGACTCTCCGCCAGCACCCAGCAGGTGGCGATCGTCGACGACGGAGGAACCGCGAGGTTCGGTGTGGTCGGCCAGGACGCTGGCGGCTACACCGCTCCGATCGAGCCCGGCGAGCTCACGCTGTCCTACGACGACGCGCTGATCGACATCACACCGGACAGCACCGGGCAGTTCACGGTGACCGCGAAGCAGCCACGCGGTTCGACGCAGGTGGTCATCAGCGCGACGACCGGAGCGGGCAAGGTGAGCTTGACACTGCCCGTCACCGTCGGTCTCGACGAGATCGTCGTGTCGGACTTCGAGGACCCGAGCGTGTGGAGCTACTTCGGCGAGCGGGCCACCGGCAGCATCGCTCCGGCACCCGGCAAGGTCGGTCAAGGACTCGCACTGACCTACAACTTCGACGAGTCGACGGCAACGCGGACCGGTGGAGCCCTTGCCACCGACGGCATCGAGGTCCCGGGCCAGCCACGCGAACTGCGGCTCTGGGTCCATTCGTCCGGCCATGGTGAGTGGGCGAGTCTGCAGGCGTACGACGGGACCGGGGCGTTGCTGCCGGCGTTCCGCGCGGGCTTCCTCACCTCGACCGGATGGCAGCAGCTCAGCTTCAGCGTGCCGGCGGGAACGCAGTACCCGTTGACGATCCGGCGCTACTACTCGGCCGAGACCAAGCCGGAGGCGCAGTACAAGGGTGAGCTCATCATCGACGAGTTGACCGCCCTGGTGCCGCCGGAGGTCGAGGTCCCACGAGCGCAGAAGGTCGAGGATCCGCTGATCCTGCAGAACGGAACGGTCGACGGCGCACCGTGGACGTTCGCGGTGATGTCCGACGCGCAGTTCGTCGCCCGCGATCCCGACAGCGCCCTGGTGAGACAAGCGCGGCGTACCCTGCGGGAGATCCGCGCGAGCGATCCCGACTTCCTGCTCATCAACGGCGACCTGGTGGACGAAGCCTCCCCTGAGGACTTCGCCCTCGCCAAACGCATCCTCGACGAGGAGCTCGAGGGCGAGCTGCCGTACTACTACGTACCCGGAAACCATGAGGTGATGGGCGGCAGCATCGACAACTTCACCGCGGCGTTCGGTGAGACGAGCCGGGTGTTCGACCACAAGGGGACCCGGTTCATCACCGTCGACACCTCCGCGTTGTCGATCAGAGGCAGCGACTGGACGCAGCTTCGCACGTTGCGGCAGGAGCTGGACAAGGCCGCACAGGATCGGGGCGTCGGATCGGTCGCGCTGGTCCAGCACGTGCCGCTGCGCGACCCCACGCCCGCCAAGGCGAGCGAGCTGAGCGATCGCAAGGAGGCGGCGGTCATCGAGTCGTGGCTGTCGGACTTCCAACGCTCGACCGGCAAGGGCGCGGTGTTCATCGGCGCGCATGTGGGAACGTTCCATGCCGCGCATGTGGATGGCGTTCCTGCGTTCGTCAACGGGAACTCCGCGAAGTCCCCGTCCACCGCACCGGCCGACGGTGGCGTCACCGGCTGGTCCCGGTGGGGCGTCGATCCGGTCACCGGCAAGGAGGCCGACGCCGCGCGCGACGATCCGCTGCGCGACGCACCGGAGTGGATCGCCGCGGAGGTACGCCCGCACGTCGACGCCCTCGAGCTGGCCGCACCGGGCGAGGTCGAGGTCGGCGAGTCGGTGGATGTCAAGGCGCTCTTGACACAAGGCGAGGAGACGTTCCCCGTCGGCTATCCGGTGACAGCCTCGTGGTCCGGCTCGCCCAATGTCCTGATCGGCGACGACTCCGAGCGCGAAGCGTGGCACGCGGCAGTCTTCAACCCGCGTACCGGCACTCTCACCGCGTGGAAGCCGGCGTCCATCCGGCTCGCCGTCACGGTGAACGGCACGTCCACGGACACCACGATCAGGCTGTCGGCGCAGGCTGCGGCCTGACTGGACGAAGGTGGGATGCGTCAGCGAGACGTGCGGTAGCTTGAACCGGATGGGTTTCGTTGATCTGGTGAATTCGCTCTACCTCAGGCGGCTGCGCCGACAGGTCGCGTCCGGGCCGATCCCGCGACATGTCGCCCTCATCATCGACGGCAACCGCCGCTGGGCTCGCCAGATGGGACTGGCCCACGTCAGCCTCGGCCACCAGGCCGGCGCCGAACACATCGACACGGTCCTCGGTTGGTGCGCGGACGCGGGGATTCGGCACGTCACCGTCTTCGTCGCCTCCGCCGACAACATCCGCAAGCGTTCTCCCGACGAGATCACCTTTCTCATGCACCTGACCGAGCGGGTGATCGCCGAGCGCCTCGCGCAGCCCTCCAGCCGTTGGCGCATCCATCTCGCCGGGCACCTCGACCTGTTGCCGGACTCGACGGCACACGCCCTCAAACTCGCCCGGGAGACCACCGCCGGGCAGGAGACCGACAGCCACCTGACACTGGCGATCGGCTACAGCGGACGGGCCGAGCTTGTCGATGCGCTGCGTTCGATCTTCGAGCAAGAGGCCCGTGCCGGCACCACCACCGCGGAGTTGGCCGAGCGGGTCACCGTCGCCGACATCGCGAGCCAGCTGGACACCAGTGGGCAACCCGCGCCGGATCTCGTCATTCGTACGAGTGGTGAGCAGCGACTGTCCGACTTCCTGATCTGGCAGACGGCGTACTCGGAACTCCATTTCTGTGACGTCTACTGGCCGGGTTTCCGGCAGCGCGACTTCCTGCGCGCCCTCCGTGCCTACGCGGCCCGGCTGGAACGATGAACCCGAACGAACCGCGACGCGGTGGTAGTGAAGGGTCGGCAACTCGATGACAGCGGGCAACGACAACGACTTTCCAGCTCTGGTACGCGAAGCCCTGGCGGCGGCCCGCGACCTCAGGTTCCCTGCCAGCCGCGAGGAAGCGGGCGGCCAGGGCCCCTCGTGCTCACTGCCCGACGCCGGGCGGATCCTCGCGATGCTCGCGGCGGGGTGCCATGACGGGCGGATCGGCGAGACCGGGACCGGCACCGGCGTCGGCACAGCATGGATGGCCTCGGCAATGCCGGACTCCGCCACGCTGGTGACGGTGGAGGTCGACGACGCGCGCGCCCAGGCGGCCGCGAAGGTGTTCCGCGGCGACTCACGGGTGCGCGTCGTTCACGGCGATGCGCAACTCGTGCTCGCCGATCACGCGCCGTACGACCTGCTCTTCGTCGACGGCGGATGGAACGAAGGCGACGCAACCATAGACCTGTTGCGGATCGGCGGTCGGTTGGTCTTCGACGACGTCACACCGCTCGCCAAGCTGCCGGTCGACTCACCTTGGCGAACGAACGATCCCAAGCGGGACTTCTTCTTCGGCAACCCGCGGCTCGTGTCGGTGGAGGTCGTACTCCCTGATCTCGCCAACTCCCTACTGGTCGGCACCCGCACGGCGTAGCGCCAGATCCGCCTTCACCGCAAGGAAAACGCCGTCCGCTCGGTGGCACGCATGATGACGAACGCATGGCCGATCTGGTCGCGCCTGACGACCGGGATTGACCACGACCTCGACCGGGCTTAGGTTCCGCCCAGGACCTGGGAGGGGGACGGATGCCTCGACGACTGTATGGCCTGGCTCTCGGTGTCGCCATGGTGGCCGCGTCACTGGGCACGACCGCGGCCGCAGACTCGGCGAGCCCGGACGTCCCGGCGGCACCGGCGGACGGCGTCGACGTCTGGGTCAGTGATCCGGCGGCCGGGACGTACCTGACGCAGGCACCGAGCGTGTCATGGCGGCGTGGTGGCGCCCCCGAAGGATCGACGATCGCGATCGACGAGACCCGCAGATACCAGCGCATGGAGGGCTTCGGCGCGTCGTTCACCGACTCGTCCGCCTGGCTGGTCGGCACCCGCCTGGACACCGAACGACGCAACGCCGCGATGCGCGACCTGTTCAGCGCGCGCGACGGGATCGGCCTGAGCTTCGTCCGGCAACCCATGGGAGCGAGCGACTTTGCCGTCGAGGGCAACTACTCCTACGACGACATGCCGGCGGGTGAGACCGACCCGACTCTCGCCCACTTCTCCATCGACCACGATCGTGCCTACATCATTCCGTTGCTCACCCAGGCCCGGAAGCTCAACCCGCAGGTCACCCTGATGGCCTCGCCATGGAGCCCGCCCGGGTGGATGAAGACCAGCGACAACATGATCGGCGGCACTCTCGAACCCGACGCCTACCAACCACTCGCCGACTATTTCGCGAAGTTCATCCAGGCGTACGCCGACGAGGGAATTCCCATCCGCTACATCTCGCCCAACAACGAACCGCTCTACATCCCCGGTGGATATCCGGGCCTCGGCCTGAGCGCCGAGGAAGCGGGCGAGCTGATTCGAAACCACCTCGGACCCACGCTGCGCAAGCACGAACTCGACACCAGGATTCTCGGATACGACCACAACTGGGACGTCATCAGCTATCCGGAAAGCCTCTACGCCGACCCCGAAACGGCGCGCCATGTCCACGGCACCGCATGGCACTGCTACGGCGGCGATGTGCGGGCGCAGTCCCTGTCCCACAACAACTATCCGGCCAAGCCGGCCTATCACACCGAATGTTCGGGCGGGGAATGGGAAGGCACAGACGAGGACGGGTTCGCCGGTGCGATCGGTCTCGTCATCAACTCCACGCGCGACTGGGCCAAGTCCGTCGTCCGGTGGAACATGGCGCTCGACGCGGCCAACGGCCCCACCAACGGTGGCTGCCTCACCTGCCGCGGTGTGCTGAAGGTGACGCAGGACGCCAACGGGGGTTGGGACTACGCGAAGACGGTCGACTACTACGCGCTCGGCCATGCCAGCAAGTTCGTCCGGCCGGGCGCCCGCCGGATCGCCTCGAACACGCTGGGCGCCGGCAACGTCGCAGACGTCGCGTTCGTCAACCCCGACGGCTCGAAGGCCGTGGTGGCGCACAACTCCGGGACCGAACGCACGACCTTCCAGATCCAGTGGGGTGACCGGTGGCTCTCCTACGCACTCGCCCCAGGAGCCGCGGCGACGTTCGTGTGGTCGGGTCGCCAACACGGCGAGCCCGATGCCGACACGATCGGGCAGGTCGACCTCGCCTTCAGGGCCGCTGACGGCAGCCGGCCGGTCGTGAGCTACGACGCCGGGCTGCTCGCCTCTCTCGACCAGGTCCGGGTCGGGGAGAACTGGCTCGGCTATTCCGTACCGACCGGTGGCGCGCTCGAACCACCCGGTACGCCGACCGCGCTGCCGCGAGACGGCTGGGTGGTGTCCGCGTCGGCCAGCGCCCCGGAGGATCCGGCCGCGCAGGCGATCGACGACGACCCCGCCACCCGGTGGAGCACCGGCGCCGGCATGGCACCAGGGGACTGGTTCCAGGTCGACCTCGGCGCGCCGACGGCGTTCAGCGAGATCAGCCTCGACACTTTGGGGAGCCCCGGCGACTTCGTTCGCGGCTACGAGGTCTACGTCTCCGACGACGGCGAGACATGGGGCGAGCCGATCGCCCGCGGCGGTGGGCGTACGCAGCTCCGGGTTCTCGTCCCACCGGTTCAGGCGCGGTACGTCCGGATCGTCAACACGGGCAGCTCGGGCAGCTGGTGGTCGATCCACGAGCTGAACCTCCTGGCGCCGGAGGGCGCGATCGCATCCAACGCCGCCGCTGTGGGTGCGAACGCGGCCGCCGCGGGTGCGAACGCGGCCGTGCCCGCCGTGACCACCACCGGCGAGGGTGACCTGCAGCGCCGGACGGCGAGCCTGCCTGACGGTACCCAGCTGGAGGTCGTCTACAACGCCGGACAGCGGGTGGCAACGTTCGAGGTGTCCTGGGCGGGTACGGCCTACACCTACCGGCTGCCGGCCGGCGCCACCGCTGCGTTCACCCGCGCGGGTTGAGTACCTCGACGGGTGCCGGACCATGATCACGCACGGGAGACCGGGGTCTGTCGGTCCTCGAAGCCGCCGGTTTCCCGTGCATGATCATGAACCCGCGCGCCGGCCCCTACCAGCTCTCGTCACCTCAGGACGGCCCCAGGTCGCCGGCGGCCTTGATCAGCGCGACCGTCGCCGCCACCGCACCCGCCACGTTGATCCTGTCGACGACGTACGTCGCGCGCGCCGTGTCCACACCCTCGCCGACGGGCACCGGTTCGGCCACGCTGACGCCGGCCAGGTCACCCTCCGGCTCGACGCGTACCCGAACGGGCCCCGTCAGGCCGAGCAGGTCCGGTCGCAGCATGGCGAGGACGGCGATGGGATCGTGCGGGTGGTTCCACTGGTGCTCGGTGTACTGCCACCACTGGTGCACCTCCGCCTCGATCTGGCGGCCGAGTGCACCGGCGGCCGCGATCGGTGCGAGCTCGTCCGGCCCGATGCGAGCTCTCGTGGTGATCTCGAGGCCGACGACGGTCACCGGAATCCCCGACGCGAAGACCTCCGCGGCCGCCTCGGCATCGCACTTGAAGTTGTGCTCCGCCTGCTCCCGTACGTCGAAGCGGCCACCCATCACATAGACCCGCCGCACGTTGCTCACGAACGCCGGATCGGTCCGGATCGCCGCCGCGAGGTTGGTCAACGGCCCGACCGCCACGACGTCCAGCTCGCCTGGGATGTCGGCGGCCGTCTGGGCGAGGAACTCAGCCGCGGTGACGTCCTCCATAAACACTTCGCCACCCAGGTCGGAGTAGAGCTGACCCTCGAAGCCCGCCCACCAGGCCTCGGCACCGGACAGCGGGCGCTCAGCGCCCGAGGCCACGGCGAGCCCGTCGTGCCCGGCCAGCCGCGCCAGGCGTCGGGCGATCCGGGCGCGAAGATCGACGTCACCATAGACCGTCGTCACCCCGAGCAGCTCGATATCGGTCGCGCCGAACAGCATGGCCAGGGCCAGCGCGTCATCGACGTCGGAGCCGATATCGGTGTCGAGGATCACCCGATGCGGGTTCGCCACGGCGCCCTCCGTTCCTCCCGTGTGCGCCGGACCTACGATCCGGTCGTACGAACGACTCGGATCGCCAGCGCCGACGCGGACCCTACCCTGCTTCCACTTCCTGGAGAGTACGACGCCCGGTCGTCATCGACCCGGAGGCGGGCACCAGTGGCGGACCCGTTCGCCGCGTTCAGCCGCCCGACGAGCCCGGGCAGTACGTTCCCTACCGCGGTGTCCCACTGCCGGGAGAGCACAACGCCCAGTAGTCGTCGACAGGCACCTGGTCGGCGTAGTCCTCCGAGTCGAGGACGGGCTCGTAGCCGATCGGGTTGCGGACGAGCCAGTCGCTTCGGGTGTTGGCCGACACGCCGTGGCACACCGCGAACGTCACGTCGGCCTCCAGCGCGCGGACCACCAGCTGTTGGAGGTCGGCCGGTCCGAGCCACCCCGCCAACGCCGTGACGTCGCCCGGCTCCGCCGACGTCGCACCAAGCCGCAGTGCCACGACCGACCTGCCCGTCTGGTACGCACGGACGCGCGCGAGCGCCTCTGCCAGGGCCTTCGTCGCGCCGTACGCACAGCACGGCGCCGGGGCCCAGTCGGGGTCGACCGGGACCTGCCGATGTCCGGCGTACGCACCCATCACGTGGACCGAGCTGGCGAGCACCACGCGTGGCACTTCGGTGGCCAGGATGCTGGCGACCACGTCGACGTTGGGGGTACGGAGCTCGTCCCAGGTCGCGCCCGCGTCCGGGTTGGCCGCCAGGTGGACGATCGAGTCGACACCGGAGGTGACCTTGGCCAGGAAGTCCGGGTCGGCCAGGTCGCCGGTGACCATCCCGGGCGCGGGCACGCGATCGGTCAGGACCACGTCGTAGGACTCGACCAGGCCGGGCAGCAGTAGCTGGCCCACCCCACCCGCGGCGCCGGTGAGCAGGATGCGCGGTTTCGGCATGCGCCCATCATCGGCCAGACCGGGCGGGCTCCGCATCCGGGCCCAGGGCAGCCTTCCGGCCCAGGACAGGCCCTGGTCCCGGGACAGCATCCGGGCCCGGGACGGGGAGGGTGAGGACCGGCGGATCCGCGGCCGTCGTCCGCACGGTCACCGGCAGGACCGCGGTGTTGTTGGCGTACACCGCATCGCTGGCGGCCAGGACCACCCGGATGCGGTGGCCGGCCGGCCAGCGGTGGACGATGCCGGGCAGCTCGATGTGCAGCGGCCTCGGGTCGGTGACGTCGGCCACGCGGACCGGTGAAACCAGCCGGTGGACGAGCGTGAGCGCACCGTCGGGCGCCACGTCGTACAGCTTGGCGAACACGATCAGCCGCCCACCTGGTCCGGTGGCCTGGGTGACCCCGGCCAGCGGCGACCGCAGCGTGACGTCGAGGGTCGGCACGCCCACGGTCTCGACGTCGCCGGTGAGCGGCGCGGTGGTCCAGGCGGCGTGCGTACCGGCCGTGTCGTACGGCGGGATCGCCTCCAGTTCCGGCGGCAGCTCGGAGTACGACGACGGCACGCCCGCGGCGAGGTTGACCCAGGTCTGGGCGCCGGCGACGACATCGCCGGGCACCGGGGTCAGGCTCCGGTCGCCGGACAGGTACAACCGCTGGGTCCCGCCGACCGGGTAGGCGTCCGCGGTGCCGTAGGCGGGCTCAGCGCCGGCGGGTGCCGCGCCGTCGTAGCGGACCCAGTCGCGGAAGTACGCCAGTGGCGGCCCGAGCGAGGCGGTGTGGTCGTCGCGCAGCCAGTAGGCGAACCAGTCCAGCACCCGGCGGCCTTCGTACGTCGTCATCGGGTCGCGGGCGCCACTCAGGTCGATCTCACCCGGCGCGGGCGTCTGGCCGGAGTGCCCCCACGACTGCCAGACCATGCGGACCGGCGTCCCCTGCGCGTCGAGGGCGCGATAGGTGGCGATCGCCTCCTGAAGGTTGAAGAGGGTGTCGTCCTGCCCCTGGAGCAGCAGCGTGGGCGCGCGCACCTTCTCGACGTACGACGCGACGGACGCGTGGCGCAGCATGGCGCGGGTCTCAGCCGACGGGAAGCCGGCGACGTTGGCCTCGATCAGCGCCGGGCAGATCTGGTCGGCGAAGTTCGGGCAGCCGGTCAGCCGGCGCGGGTCGCCGAGCGCGTGCTCGGCGCCGCGCAGGACGCCGAGCGCGGCGAAGAGGTCCGCCCACATCCGCTTGAAGACACCCGGCTCGGCCGAGGTGACAGTGCCGGGAGTGAGCCCGGCGTTGGTGGGAGCCAGTGCGTAGTCGAGGTCGTTCCACGTGATGGCCGGGACGAGGGCGTCGATCCGGTCGTCCACGGCCGCAGCCGCGAACTGCACGTGTCCGCCGTACGAGCCGCCGAACATGCCGACCTTGGGATCGCCGGGACCGTCGAGGGCCACCAGGTCGAGCCGGTCGCCGTCGGCGTCCGCCCGCTGCCCGGCCAGGTAGTCGACGAGTTGGCGCGCCGCCAGGCCGTCCCAGTCGGGGTCGTCAAGGTGGATCTTGCACTGCGTACCACCAAAACCAAGTCCGGAGTACGCCAGCACCACGTAGTCCTGCTCGGCGAGCCGGTGCGCGAGACCGGCCTGGTCGTCCTTGCTGCCGCCGAAGCCGTGGGTGGTGAGGATCGCCGGCTGGGGCGTCTCGGCGGTGGCGGTCGCGGGTTGGTACAGGTCGCCGACGATCCGGCAGGTGGTGTCCCTGGCCGGTCCGACGGTGACGTCGACCTGGACGGTCCTGACGCCGACCGATGGGGTGCCAACCACGTGCGCCGCCCGCGAAGGCGGGGCGCTGGCGGTGAACGCCATTGTCGCCAGCAACCCGAGCGCGGCCGCGCCCACGGGGATGGTCGAATACCGTCGGCGCACGGTGGCCCCCTACCGGCCGGGCGAGCAAGGTGGCCGAAGCATAGGCCGGAATGCGGTGACTTGTCCGACTCTGACCGTCGCCGGCCAACGTCGCGGGACGTCGTCCACGGGTGGCCTTCAGGTGCACGCACGCTCAGGTGCACGCACGCTCAGGTGCACTGCTGATCGGCGGCGGCGCCGGCGCGTACTCAGGTTTCGTTCTTCTCCGGTCCGGGGCCGCGGTAGTGCCAGAACACCGGGAACGCCGCCACCGCCGCGAGCATCACCACGACGACGAGGACGCCACCGCCGCTCACCGCCATCGACGTACCCACCGCGGCGCCCGCGGTTCCGTGCAGCAGGTCGGCGAGTCGTGGACCTCCGGCCACCACCACGGTGAACGCGCCCTGCATCCGGCCGCGCATCTCGTCGGTCGCCGCGGTCTGCAGGATCGTGCCGCGGAACACCATGCTCACCAGGTCGGCGACGCCCGCGAGCCCGAGGAACACCGCCGCCAGCCACAGCCACGGCGACAGGCCGAAACCGATGATCGCGAGGCCCCAGCCACAGACGGCGAGGACGACGGCGACACCGTGCCTGCGTACCCGGGAGAACACCCCGGAGAACAGGCCGCCCAGAACCGCTCCCAGCGGGATGGCGGCGAAGAGGATACCCAGCGCGAGACCACCGCCGGGCGGGTCACCGAACGTCTCCTGCGCCATCTGCGGGAAGAGCGCCCGCGGCATCCCGAGCACCATCGCGATGATGTCGGCGAGGAACGACACCAGCAGGATCCGCCGCGTCGCGAGGTAGGCGAAACCCTCGAGCACATGGCGGAGCCCCGCCCGCTTCGGCGCACCGTTCAGGGGCGGCAACGGCGGCAGCCGGTACACCGCCCAGAGCGTCACGGTGAGGGCGATGGAGTCGATGAGGTAGAGCGTGGACAGACCCAGGACCGGGATCAGGGAACCCGCCAGCAGCGGGCCGATGATCGAACCGGTCTGGAAGACGGTCGAGTTCAGGGCGTTGGCCGCCGGCAGCAGGTGCGCGGGCACGAGCCGCGGGATCGACGCGCTCCGGGCGGGCTGGTTCGCGCCGGCGCAGGCCTGCTGCATGCCGAGCAGGACGAACAGCACCCAGACGGAGTTCATGCCGGCCGCCGCCTGTGCCCACAGCAGCAGCGAGGTGACCGCGATCCCGGTGTTGGTGACGAGCAGCAGCTTCCGCCGGTCCACCGCGTCGGCGATGGCGCCGCCCCACAGCGCGAAGACCACCAGCGGGGCGAGGGCGACGAGACCCGAGAGTCCGACGTACGCCGACGAGCCGGTGATGTCGTAGATCTGCTTGGGGACGGCGACCGCCGTGAGCTGGCTGCCGACCGAGGTGACGATCGTGGACGTCCAGAGCCGACGGTACGGGCGGACCGCCAGCGGGCGAGTGTCGACCACGATCTTGCGGATGTCGAACCGCCGCCGCCGGCCGTTGCCGGTCGGTGCCGGATCGGCGGGTGAGGCCGGATCGGCGGGTGAGGCCGGATCGGCGGGTGAGGCTGGATCAGGGGATGAGGTGTCAGGGTCGCCTTGACCGGCGGTACTTGACACCTACGACCCTTCCCTCGACCTGCACGGCACTGAGAGGTGCTCCGGCGAACGACACCGGTCCCCGGGAGCACCCTGCGCCGCGCCTACGGTAGCCGACCATGTCCAGTCCCTGGACGTTCGTCTCCCTTGGCGAGCATCCCTGTCCTCGATCGGCAATCGCTCGGGTCCATTGCCACGTGGGTCGTCGAAGGCTGGCGAAGGGCATTACCGGACGTCGACCTGGCGGGCGACGGCAACCGCACAGGAGGACGCGAGATCACCGACGCGAGGCGGTCGATGATCGGAAACCGCAATGTGCAGGCGCAGTAGAAAACGGCGAGGAAACTCAGGTAGCTCGTGCCGGCACTCATCATGAACGTGACGTACGCGTTCATGTGCGACTGGTATTCCGCTTCTCCGCCCAACGCGACTCCGAGAAGATACAGCAGCGAGTAGTTCGCGGCCTCGAACAGGAGAATGAGCGCGACCCGGCCCTTCCACCGCACCAGACCTCTCGTCGCCACCGAGGCACGCTTCCAGCTTCGGGCCTGGATCACCGGCGGCGCGAGAACCACGATGACGAGAGCCCAGATCCACAAGGGAAGCTGGCGTACGGTCTGAATGATCCCGGCGCCGGAGAGCAGCGCTGTGCCGAACAGGACGACAGACAGCATCCACACGCGAACGGCCAGGTTGGCGGCGCGGTCGAGAACGAATCTCGCCGGGGAGACGGCCGGCACGGCGGAGACAGCCGGCACGGCGGCGATTTCGTTCCTCATGATCGACCCGAGATCGCGTCAGCCACACCGCTTGCCGAAAGGCAGTGGTCAGCCCACTCGGCAAACAATCCATGTATGGCGCCGCGACGATGAGAATATTTCAAGAAATCGATCATTCCGCGAATTCCGTCCGGGTGAGTCCGGCCCACCAAAAGACGTTATCCCGGATGATCCGGAACTGCTGGAGAACGCGCTGAAAACGCGACGAGTTCGGTGTCGCGCCGCACCCGAGCCCCGACCTGTTGGAAGGGATCGGCACCCAGCCGGGGAGACCTTCGCAGGCGCGCGGATCCGGATCAACTCACAGGGCCGCCACGATGGCCGACCCGCACTCCGTCGTCGTCGCCCGGCCGCCCAGGTCGGGCGTGCGATGCGCGGGCTCGGTGAGCGCCGCGTCCACCGCCGTCCCGATCCCGGCCACCGCGCCGGCCTCACCCAGGTGGTCGAGCATCATGGCCGCGGTCAGGACCTGCGCCACCGGATTGGCGATGCCCTGCCCGGCGATGTCGGGGGCCGAGCCGTGGACGGCCTCGAACATCGAGGGGTAGGTACGTTCAGGGTTGATGTTGGCGGCCGGCGCGATGCCCAACCCGCCCGCCACCGCCGCCGACAGGTCGCTCAACAGGTCACCGAACAGGTTCGACCCCACGATGATCCCGAGCCGCTCCGGCGCCAGCACCATCCGCGCGGCCAACGCATCGGCATGACACTGCTCCGACGCGACGTCGGGGTAGTCGGCGGCGACCACGGCGAAGACCTCGTCCCAGAACGGCATCGAGTAGACGATCCCGTTGGACTTCGTGGCCGAGCACACCGGGAGGTCCTGGGCCCGCGCCAGCTCGAACGCGTACCGCACGACACGTTCCACACCGCGCCGGGTGAACACCGACGTCTGGATGGCCATCTCGTCCGCGCCGACGCCCTGCCGCCCGCCGACCCGGGAGTACTCGCCCTCGGAGTTCTCCCGTACGACGGTCATCGCGACATCGCTCGCGGTCCGGCCGGCCAGCGGAGACTGGACGCCCGGGAGCAGCCGCACCGGGCGCAGGTTGACGTACTGCTCGAACGCCCGGCGGATCGGGATCAGCAGGCCCCACAGTGAGATGTGGTCAGGGACACCGGGATAACCGACGGCGCCGAGCAGGATCGCGTCGTGGGGGCGGAGCTGGTCGAGCGCGTCGTCCGGCATCATCCGGCCGGTGGCGGTGTAGCGCTCGCAGCTCCAGTCGTAGGACGTCCACTCCACGTCGAAGCCGTATGCCTTGCCCGCGGCGTCGACCACCCGACACGCCTCGGCGGTCACGTCGACACCGATCCCGTCGCCCGGGATGACCGCGATCCGGTGGGTACGCGTCTCGTTTCCACTTCCGCTCATGATGCCGATCTCAGCATGTCGTGGGTGTCCGCGGCGCTCGTGTCTCGTCGACCGGACCGCCTCACCCGGCCATTCCCCGCAATACACCGCAGGCGGGACGACGGCATAGGGTTGAGGCATGATCGTCGTACACGCGGTGTTCCGCTCCCGCCCCGAACGACGCACGGAGACGATCGCGGCGTTGATCGCGATGCAGCATGCCACCCGCAGCGACGACAGCGGCTGCCTGCACTACGCGTTCGTGGTCGACCTCGAGGACGACTGCCTCTTCACCTGCGTGGAGGAGTGGCGGGACGCGGCAGCCCTGGAAGCCCACCTGGCAAGCTCGCACATGGCCGCCCTCGACAGCGTCCTCGCCGACTCGGCCGAAGGGCCCGCGAAGATCCGGGTGTTCGAGGCCACCCCCACCGAGATCCCCTGACAGTCGCGACTCCTCGCGGGTCAGGGTCGCAGCAGGAGGGTACGCGACGTTCCCGCCGGCAGTCGTACCGTCACCCGGCCGTCCCCGATCGGCACCTCCTCCACCGGTAGGTCGGGCGTCGCGTACTCGACGAGCGTGCTGAGCGCCGCCGCCGACGCGTCGAACCCTTCCAGGGTGAGTTCGGCATCGACGGTGTCGAGCGCGAGTGACCGCAGTCGCACCGCGATCCCGTCCGATCCGTCACGCGGCCGTCCCACGCTGCTCACCATGACGTCCGGTGTGTTCACCGCCAGCAGGCTTCCCGAGGACACGAGGGGCGCGATTCCCTTACCAGCCGCGACGATGGGCACCAGGGGATCGGTGAGTCCTGCCGCGGTCGACGCGCCGAGGGCCTGAACGGACTCGGTGGACGAGCCGGCGATCGCGTATCGGAAGGTCATCTCGCCTTGTTGCTGGGAAGGGAAGTTCGTATCCCAGAGATTGTTGACGACCCACGAGTAGATCGTGGACGGCTCCGGCACCTCGGCATCGATCGTGGACCGGAACGGTTGGTAGGGCAACGCGATCGTACCGAACTGTACGAGCGGTGACTCGAGCGTCGCCCAGACAATCGCATAGTCGTCCTCGCGGATTCCCACCCAGTGCCGAATTCCATGCATGTGCGCCGGCGCTCCCGGCACGTGGGGAACACCGGCACCGGCAACGGAGCCGGTGAGCTCGTAGAGGGGCTCACTCGTTCCGGCCAAGGGGAACGCGAAATACATACTCTCCTTCGTCGAGCTTGCCGGCTTCTGGATCCGGTTGGTGATGTCGACCCGCGGAACTCCCGCATGCAACGAGATCGTCGTGCGAAGCCGATCGACCCCGGGCGCTCTCACCTCGACCTCGAGCTCGTCACCCAGCGCGGAATGCCGCGTACGAAGGACAACCGCGTGGCGCCCCACCTGCCGTGCGGTGAGAAGAGTGAGGTCCGACGCCCGTACCCGCCCTGACAGGTGGTTGACATGAGCGGCCGATCCATAGGTGTCGACGATGTACTCGTTGACCCCGGTCAACGCGTGCGGGTTGACGAGCTCCCGACCGGCGCGTCGATCCACGATCGAGGTCACCATCGCCTGGGTCGGGTCGTAGGTCAGTTCGTAGTAGTCGTTGGCCAGCCGGTACGCCGACTTGGGTCCGGGAGGAAACCCGTCGTGGGCGACGGCGGCCGGCACTGTCAAGGCGTCCTTGCCGCTGCCGGTGGCAGTCTCGGTGACGGCGTCATCGGACGGCTCACCGGTGGCCACGAGGTCGAAACGTACCCATCCCAGCGAGGGGACCTCGCGCGCCACGAACTCCAGCTCCCACCCGCGCGGTGTCGCCGGGCCGTCCGCGGCCGTGACCCGTACCGGCACCCGTTCGTCCTTGCGGGTGTCGACGACGGCCAGAAACCCTTCCTCGACAGGGGTTCCGCTCAGCTGGCCTTCTGGTACGAATGCCCGCACCACGTCCGTACGCGGCTGACCGGTCGTGTTGTAGACCGCCAGCGAGCCGAGAACGTCGGTGAAGGTCGCGGATCCCACCCCCGCGCCCAGACGGTGAGTTCCACCCTGCAGCAGGTCCAGCGCCTCGTCATAGGCCTGGTGCGCATACTCCTGCTTGCGCGTCCATTGCAGGCCGCCGGAGTCCACACCCGCCTCGTGGTCATGCCAGGGACTCGCCGCGCCCCACGTGTGCTCGTCGAAGAGGCCCACCTTGTCATAGATGGAGTCGACGGTCTCGCGGACCGGATGCCGCATTCCCAGCTGCAGATCGGCAAGCAGGTGGACGGTTTCGGCCGCTCGTACGATTCCCTGCGTACGACGGTTGTAGCCGAGCGGGCGAGCTCCCGCACCCACACCGTCGGCCCACCAGTCGCCCCAGTCACCGCAGTGCTCGGCCACCTGGTCACCGATCTCGGCTTCGGCGGCGGCGAGAAAGGAACCGTTGGTGGCGCACACCAGTCGCGGATAGGTCCATTCGGAGTTCCATCGTCGTGCGATCTCCGCCGGAGTTCGGCTGGGCCCGGCATTGTCGCAAGGCCGTCCCTGGACGCGAAGCTGGAGCAGGTCGAACTCATGCGGACGTCTCGTGATCTCGGCGCCCTCCGGAATTCCGGAGAGCCCGAAAACGCCGTCGGGAAACGGAAACGGCCGGGTCACGAGCGCCTGAAGGTACATCGGCAGGAGAGCAAGCGTGTCGGTATAGGAAGTGGACAGTCCGACCAGATTTCCTTCCAGGTACGCCGCACCGTGCGCACTGTCGGTGAACCAGGTGAGCAGGCGCGCTCCGCCAGGCGTACGCCACCAGAACGGTCGCGTCAGGTCCTGCCCGTCCACGAGGTACGGCACCGAACGCCCGGCCCAGTTGTGCGCGGCCGACAGATACCGCACACCGGCTTCGGCGAGCGCGTCCACCCAGCCGGTTGTCGCGCCGGGAACGTCGGTGTGCATCGCCGACCGGATCGGGATGCCGTGGACCTCACGAAGCTCGATCGCCGTGCGGAGCAGGCTCGCCAGTTCCTCCTGGCTCGCCATCTCGGTGTGCAGGTTGAACGGCATCGCCGTGACCTCGATGACATCCATCCGGGCGAGCCGGCAGAACTCCTCGATGGTGGCTTGTGGCCGATGCCGCAGCCACCTCCGGACGGGAAGGTTCGACTCGACCGTCCACCGGAAGCGCGTGTCCGGATCGGTGTCCTCGCCCTCGCGCGCAAGCTCGAGCGCGGCGTCGAGATAGTCGACCTGAGTGCGCAGGACGGCGCCCTGGGTGTCGGTGTATCCGATGTCGAGATGGGAGTGGTGGACGAGATGCACGGTCAGCTTGCGGCCGGGCGCCACCGACAACGTGCCACGGTGCTCCGCACCGGCGATCGTGACCGCGACCGTCCAGGTCGCGGATGACCTGATCTCAGCTACGAGCAGGTCGAGTACGCCGTCACCGAACAGTGACCCCGTCCACGACACGGCGATCCCACCATCTGGTCGGATCAGCTCGACGCGTCGGACGTCGGCGGCCGGCGGCGTGAAGACCAGGCGGACGACCTGCTCGAGGTCGCCGGTGGTCCCGCGTCGGAACAGCGGGAGTGCCGCCCCCGCCACCGATACCCCGTTCACCTGCAGAAACGTGGTGAGGCTTGCCGCGGCGAGGGCTTCGGAGACCGTACGCACGTCGGGTGCACGTCCGCTACGCGTGAGTAAGCGCGCCGTCATGTGACATCCCCACCCATTGTCGTGGCTCGGATCCGTAGCGTGATCATCGCATGCGCACGTTACTCGTCCACCAGCGCGGCGTGAAGGTCACCCGAGACGGCGGGTCAGGTGACGATTCGGCAAAGCCGTCGACGATGGCGACCGCATGCGCACGATCACGGACCTGTGCGGGTCCACAGGTGCCGGTCGTTCACGCGACCGGTGACCGGCCCCGCCCGGCGTTCTCCTGGGTAGTCAGATGACCTGACGATTCACCCACGGCATCGGCCATGCCCTCGATCTCGGCCTCGCCACCGGCTCTTCCTTCGCCACCGGCTCTTCCCTCGACGTCGGCCGGCGCCACCTCGGGCGCGACCTCCGGCGACACCTCGGGGGCCCACAGACGTTCACACATGTCCTTCGTCAACGTGTGCCCGAGAGCGCGATAGGCCTCGAAGTCGAACTCGCCGTAGATCTGGTCGCCCGTCGAACGCAGCGGAAAGTCGCCATGGCGCAGCGCGTACGCTTCGACATCCCAGGAGAGTTGGCCCGCGAGCATCGCCTTCACCAGCAGGACCTCCGCCTCGCTGCCGTCGGGATAACGGGCCAGCCCACGAACCCAGCCGCGTTGGACCCGGTCCCCGTCATGGCGCTGCACCTGGCGAGGATCGAAACTGACATTCACACCGAGGTCCATCCGCGCCGTCGCGATCGCCGATCCCACGGTGGCGAAGCTGTCCTCCGGATCGAGGGATGCGTCGATGACGATGATCCGACGCGGCCGCCGGCGCAACGCCTCGACGAGCCCGAGGTTGTCGTAGTGCCCGCCGTCGGTGACGTAGAGCCGCCGGTCATAAAGCGACGTGCGCCCGACCGCCTCCTTGAACAACCGGTAGGCACCAGGCTTGTCCGCCACGCTCGCCAGGTGAGCCCCCTGGTCGGCGACCTTCGCGATGACCCGCGCCATCACGCCACCGCGACCATGCTCCGCGCGGTCGATCCACTTCTGGGCGAACTCCGACGGCTTCGAGGTCGATCCCCAGTACGGATTGGGCAGCCACACACCCAGCCGTGCGTTGACCACCGCGAAGAGCAGCCGCATGGGCCGGGTCCGTGCGTTCTCGCGTCCGGTCAGGGGGGCGAACGCCGCGCCACTGATGGCGACGGCACCCGCGATCGTGACGTCCCGCTGGCGATGGTCCGCGCGCACTTCGTACGCCGAGGTCGACTCCAGTCCCTCGCTCGGCAGGGTCACGTCGCCGGCAACACCCGTGAACGCCGGATCGAAGACGAACGGCACACACCCCCGGTCCGGCGGGATGAACTCGCGGTCGAACGCATTCGCCGATGCGACGATCGTCAACTGCGGGCCGCCGTCGGTGGCGCCACCCCAGGAGGAGTAGGGCATCGGCATCGCATAGTCGTACGCACTCGCCGAGTCCGGCCCGGTGCGGCGTACGAGGTAGGCAGTGGACAGGCGCTCGCGATAGTACGGATGCAACGACGTCCGCGTGGCGTCGGTGAACACAGCCACCAGCACGACGAGCCCGGCGCACACGGCGGCCACCCACCAGCGCGCCCGCCACTCCTCGCTGGCGACATAGCCGGCCGTCCACCGTGACAGCACCACGAGACCCGCGAGCAGCAGGAGTGCCGAACCGAGCCACGGCACCAGCGTCGTCCTCGCCCACCGCACGAGCCGGTCCCGGAGCCCGACGCCGAACGTGCCCGCCGTACGAGCCGCGCCCACGGCGCCAGGACGGCCATCTGCTTCGGCACCTGCCCGAGAGTCGGCACCGACGTCGAACGTCTCCAACCCCTTCCAGGCCGAGCGGGCGAGCGCGAGGAACGCTGCACCCAACGCGGCCAGCGTCGCGAAGCCGAACTGCGAGTCCAGCGCCGTGTCGGCACCTGCGGCGCCGATCCCGGCGACGCCGCTGGCGGCATTGGCCAGGCCGGTCGCGACACCGTTCGCCAGGTCGGCCATGAGGCCGGCGTCACCCGCGCCGTCCGGCCCGCCCGCTCCGCCGTTCGAGCGCACGCTCACCTGGCTCTGCCCGAAGTCGTTGGCGGCGACGAGCAACATGGGCATGCCGATCAGCAGGCCGGCCGCGAGGAAGCCCGGCAGAGTGAGGGCCTGCGCGAACGCACGTCCTTCCGTACGCAACCAGTCCGGCGGCACCCGGAACCGGTCCACCACGACCTCGACGAGAAACAGGACGACGACCAGCGCGAGTGGCCCGAGAGCCCCCAGCCAGTACCACATCGGGACGTCGGCGAAGTCGACCGCGGCGTCCGGGGTGCCAAGACCGTTGACGACGCCGACCTCGGCGATTGCCCAGCCTAGGACCCAGGACACCAGGCGAAGGCCGACACCGATCAGGACGAGGTTGACGACAGCGCCGTACAGCAACGACATGATGCCCCGCGCGCCCGCCGACACCGACGGCATCAGGTAGTTGGTGTGCCGCCGCAGCCGGGCCAGCTCAGGCGTACCGATGGCGAACGGTGTCCGCTCGCCCTGCCGGCCGGTGAGGGAGCGACGCAGGATGTGGAAGGCCGCCGCGATGTAGCCGCCGCCACTCACTCCGATGACCGACGTGGACTTCTGGTACTCGCCGATGTCGGTCAGGTGCTGGAGCGCGCCGAGGGAGAACGCGGCCGACCGGATTCCGCCACCGGAACAGCAGATGATCTGTCCGCCCTCGTCGTGGCGCCGCGGATCGGCCGGCTCGGGGCCCTCGACCTGCCGGCGCGACAACACGGCGGCGAGGAACGCACCGCAGACGACGAGTACGCCCGCGAGCCAGGCCAGCCACATCACCGGACTGAGCGTGGCCACCTCGAGCGACGGGCACGCACTGCCGCCCGACGACCGCGGCGCCGCGCCGAACCGCTGCCACAGGACGACGTTCTCCGCGACGTCGAGCACGGCGGCCAGGGAGACAAGACCGGCGCCCGCGACACCAACCGTTGACAGCGCGCGCGACCATGGCGCACGGACACAGATGAAGTCGCGGGCTCGCCAGGCGGCGAGGACGTACGCATAGATGAACATGACGTCGACCAGCAACGACAACCGCGCGGGTACGACGCAGGCGGGAACTCCGCCGGCGATGCCCGCACCCCAGCGTTCGGCCCAGGCCGGGTCGGCGTCGAGCACAGCGTTGCGCATGGGCCACTGCACAGCCAGCAGCACCAGGACGACCAGAACGGTGATGCGGACGCGCCGCCATTGCCCGACGATGCGGATCTGGGCCCGGGTGCGTTCCTCCGACACGATGCTCCCCCTTGCCGCGCGGGCCAGCCGGCGGGAACACGCAGGCCGCGGAGATCAAGGTTATGGCACCACGATCTTCACCGTCGACAAACGGAGTTCGGCCGCTCGCGTCGCCCCCGCCGGCGAGGAGGGACGCCAGCCTTCGAACCAGGCTTCGGTTGGCGAACCAGGGATTCGGTCGGCGAACCAGGCTTCAGCCGGCGAAGAGGCTGCGGAGGCGTTCGCTCCACCTGATCCGGTGGACGAGGAGGTGCAGATACCCCCGCTGGACCCAGGTCGCCTGTGGTTCGCAGCCTTCCGCGGCCAGCTTTCGTACGGTGTCGTACGTCTCCTGCTGCGTACGGATGACGTCGTCGACGAGCGCGGTGGTCGAGGTGAGGCCGTAGGCCTCGGCGAAGACGGCGACGCGATGCGGGCGGTTGGGTGGCTCCGGATAACCGAGCGACTTCATGCACTCGGCGTTGCTGCGGAACGGCGCGAGGTATTCGACGGCGTAGACGATGTCGCAGCGTTGCGGTGCGGGATAGGCGAAGTCCCAGTCGAGGATGCCGGTGGGCCGGTCGCCCTGCCACACGAGGTTGTACGGGCCGAAGTCACCATGGCAGACGATCTCGTCGGGGTTGTCCGGATCGCCGGGCTCCTGGATGCCGCTCGACCACAGCAGGTCGGGGTCGCGCCGCCAGCCCGCTACCGCGTCGTGGTACTCCCGCAGCAGCCGGCCGACGGCGCGCAACCCCGAGTCGGGCACGACCTTGGCCCAGCCGGCGGGACCGGACTCGCCTTCGAGGAACGTGAGCACTTCGCGGCCCTGCTCGTCGAAACCGAGCACGCGCGGACTGTAGGGAAACCCGACCGACTCCAGATGCCGCAGCAGAGCGTGGACGGCCGGAGTCCAGGGAGCGACCGGGCGGCGGATGGTCTCGCCGACCCGTTCGACACGTCGCGGCGGCGGCTCCTGCCCTCCGCGTACGGCGTGGTCGCCGTGATCGACGTGATCGACGTGATCGGCCATGGACGGGAGGCTAGCTCGACTCCCGTGCGATGGCCCAATGCGGTGGGGGCGGAGGGCGACGGTACTGTGAGCGACTGCTGCTCACCTGGGGGATCATCGTGACGAAACCCACCCACGACGAGACGATCGGTGCCTGGCTCGACGCCCTCGGATCGGCGGCCCCGGCGCCGGGGGGTGGAGCCGCAGCCGCGATGAGCACCGCCATGGGCGCCGCGCTCGTCGCCATGGTCGCCAACCTCACGATCGGCAGGCAGGCCTACGCCGAACACCACCCGCACGTGACACGTGTGCGCGACGAGGCGGACGAGCTGCGGACCCGCGCCGTGGAACTGGTCGCGCAGGACGCCGAGGCCTTCGACGCCCTGATGGCGACGTTCCGGCTCCCCAAGGTGACCGACGCCGACAAGGCCGCGCGGGCGACCGCCATCCGGGCCGCGACCGTCCGCGCCACGGAGGTGTCCATCGACATCGCCGCTGCGGCCGCGCGCGTGGTCGGGCTGGCGGAGAGCCTGCTCGGTCGTTCCAATCCTTCGGTCGTCTCCGACATCGCGGTCGCCGCGGCTTCTGCGGTGGCCGGCCTGGAGTCGGCGGGGGTCAACGCCGACATCAACCTGCGGTCCCTCCGCGATGTCGATGTCAAGACGCGGTTGACAGCGGAGGTCGAGCGCCATCGTCTGCAGGTCAGTGCCGGGCGTAGCGTCGTCGACGCCGTACGCAAGGAGATCGGGGCATGAGCACTCTCATCGACGGCAGGGCGATCGCGGCGGCCGTCAACGAACGAACGACCCGCGCGGCCGAGCGGCTTCGGGGCGAGCCGGGCGAGCCGGTCGTCCCGACGCTCGCGATCGTCGTGCCGACCGACGACGAAGGGACGGCGTGGTACGTCCGGTCGATCCGGCGTACGGGCGAACGGGTGGGTGTCGACTGCCAGGTCGACTCGATGGTGTCGGCGTCGGGCCCGGACATCGCGCGACGGCTGGCGGAGCTGTCCGCGGATACGTCCCTGCTCTACCAGAACACCCCAAAGCCAAATCCAGA
>NZ_JBEFTW010000041.1:0-61059 GCF_040196095.1 Actinopolymorpha sp. B17G11 | reverse complement strand
AGCCCTCCAGCGCCGATGGTACTGCAGGGGCCACCCTGTGGGAGAGTAGGACACCGCCGGACACCACACACAAGAAGAGGGCCACCCACCAGGGCGGCCCTCTTCTTGCGTCCCGAGGTATGTACGGTGTTCGGCAGTGTCGCAGGCTTGGAGGAACGAACGGAATGGGTGAGCGGTCGCGACGCGATGGCAGCGGCGATGATGGCCGTGACGATCGACAGCGCAAGCGGCCGGACCGGAAGCGCGGTCAACCGGACGATCGCCGCTCTGCGAAGGGACGGCCGTCCAAGGACACCAGGTCTTCCGACCGGGGGCAACCTAGGCGGCACTCGGGCTCCGGACGGACAGATAAGCCCGCCGGGGGCGGCGGGGCGGCTCCGCGTCCGGCCCGGGAGGGCTGGGGTCGGTCGAGGAGTGGCGAACCTTCGGGTCGCCCATCCCGGTCCGGTGACGATCGCCGCGGGCAGGGTCGTTCGCAGGGAAGTCCGGGTCGTTCCGGCGGCGGCGGGGCCATGCGTGGTTCCCGTGCGGGGAAGCCAGGCGGAGATCGCCGAGAGCAACGGTCTGGCAAGGCGGGCGGGCCCAGTAAACGGCCAGCGGACCGGCGAACCGGGCGAACGGGGGGTGGCGCACCTGCACGGCCAGCTCCCGATCCTGGTCCGACGGTGCCGGATGGCATCACCGGTCTGGAGCTTGACTCCGCGGTACGCAGCGAGCTAGGCACCCTGACCCGACCAGCTGCGGAACGGGTCGCACGGCACCTCGTCGCCGCGGGCCAACTGCTTGATGACGACCCTGAAACCGCTCTGGCGCATGCGCTGGCCGCGCGGCGGGAGGGCTACCGACTGGGCGTCGTCCGAGAGGCCTGTGGGTATGCCGCCTACGCGGCTGGACACTTCGAGCAAGCGCTGGCCGAGTTACGAGCGGCACGCCGGATGACGGGGAGCGAGCACTACGCGCCCGTCATGGCGGACAGCGAACGCGGACTAGGCCGGCCCGAACGCGCCTTGGAGCTTGCCGCAAGTGTCGAGCGGGCCCGCCTCGATCACGCGACGAGAGTCGAGCTTCTGATCGTGGAGGCAGGGGCGCGACGCGATCTCGGCCAGCCAGGTGCCGCCTTGGGTCTGCTCGACGTGCCGGACCTGCACAGCCAGGCGATCGGCACCTCGGTAGCGAGACTTCGTTATGCGTATGCGGATGTCCTGCAGGAACTGGACCGCCGCGAGGAGGCCGCCGAGTGGTTCGCGCGAGCTGCGGCCGCAGACGTCGACACCGAGACCGACGCTGACGAACGTCGAACGGCACTCCAGTAGCGGGTGCGCTCGTTGCGCTACCCGTGGGACGGAGCGCACTTTCTGTCCACAGCAACAGAATCGGCGAGGTTCTCCACAGGCGGCCTGAGAGTTCCGGGATCCTTGCCACGTAGGGACGAGAGTGGGATCACCTTGAATTCTTGACGGAGGTGAGCCATGACGCTGGAAGAGCGGTCACTCACTGTGCACCGTAACGAGGTGCTCCTGGTGGGCAGGGTGTCCATGTGCGCCACCCGGCGTGAACTTCCCAGTGGGGACATCGTCAGCGGCATACGCATCGTTGTGGAGCGTGACCCGGAATCCCTGCACGGCCGCACTGCCAGGATCGACGCCATCGACTGTGTGGCGTGGTCCGAACAGTGGCATGACGAGATGCGACGGTGGGAGCTCGGCGATGTCGTCGAGGTCGTCGGCGCGTTGCGGCGCCGGTTCCGGCGGACGGAAGCTGGGACAGTCAGTCGTTACGAGGTGGAGGTCCAGCGTGCACGGCTGATCGGCGCGACGGCCGACGGTGCGCGACCACATGCCGAAAGCCGCAATGTCGATGGTCAGGACGGTGGTGCGCGCCAGGTCGTCTAACCCTCGTCGAAACTCCGCATGACGAAGCCGGTCCGTGGCTTCGGCCCGAACGACGTCGACTTTCGCGGCATGCGCCCGCCGTGGCGGGCTACCTGCTGGACCCGGGTGAGATCCACGGGATTGAGCAAGACCGCCACCGTGTCCTCGTCAGCTCGGGCCGCCTGAATCGCAGAACCGGCGTCGTGCACGTATCTGATCCGGTCCTCCGGAATGCGCAGGAGGTGGCCGAGGATGAGTTCGTGCAGGATCTCGGTGTCGAGCGCCGAAGGGGTATCTGACGTTTGCTTGCCGCGGAGGGAAACACGCAGGAGCATCCAGGCGCTCCCGTCGGTCAGCAGGAATCCGTGTGCTGCGCCTTGGCAGTCTGCGATCGCCTGCCGAGCTGCCGAGCTGTCACCGCCGTACGCGAGGACCTCAACCTGAGGTGCCACGCGGTCGGCGACGTCCTGCATAGAGAGTCCGGTGACCAGACGGTGGATGGCGCGAAGTTCGAGCGGATGCGCGCGGTGGTCGACCAGGAGTGCCAGTCCGTTGTCCCATGGCCCTTCACCTGCGCCGCCGGCGTGGCGCTCGGCCTGGAGACGCAGGTAGGCGGCGTACCTGTGATGGCCGTCGGCGATCAGCGCCTGCCGCGGAGCGAGGTCGGCCGCGATCGCGGCGAGGTGGGCGGGGTCGTCCAGCCGCCAGATCCGATGGCCGGTGCCATCCGGGGCCAGGGCATCGACCAACGGCTCTGCCGTCGTGGCGGCGTCGACGAGTGCTGACGCCTGACCGTCCCCGTCGTACGCGAGGAGGATTGGCTCGAAGTTCGCCGCGCAGGCGCGCATCAGAGCGAGCCGGTCGCCGACAGGTCCGGGGAGCACATCCTCGTGAGGAAGGATCACCTGCTCGTCATAGGCCCGCAGGGCAACGGCGCCCAGCAGGCCGCGAAGAACGACTCGTCGCTGCGTTCGGTCCGATGGGGAACTCCGGCGCCAGGTGGCATCCTGCACATGGGCCGAGTGCTCCTGCAGAGGAACCGTGAGATCGAGATCCTGTTCGTAGACATATAGCGCCGGTGTGTCGTCAGGGACCACCACTCCCTCGCGGCGCCACTGGATGAAGAGGTCACGGGCATGGTCATAGCGACTCTCGTCGGCCCGTACGTCCGGAAAGGCCCGGTTTCGTGGAGTCGCGGCGGGCCGCTGGGCGGCGCCGACATCGGTCGCCGCGCCGCTGTGCGCAGGGTGTTTGCTGGGGCGTGGAAGGATGATTCGGACGATGTTGTAGGGCTCTGCCGCCTCGAGGGCGGCGATCGCGTCGTCGTCGAGAGTGTCATACGGCGGTGAGGTGACCGACGCGAGGTCCGACACAAGAGCAGGCGAGTATCGCAGGCCGCGGAAGGCTTTGAGCACGAGCGGGCGGCGTCCGGGGGCGGCATCAGTCACGCTGGGCATGGTAGGAGGCCGAGCCCTGTTCGCGTACCCGATGGGGATACGCGCGGAGCGGCCGTCGGCCGTCTGCCTTAGGTGCACGCGGCAGGAGAAGCCGTGGATCGGGAGGACATTGTGGATGACAGCGACACGACGTCGGGTCACGTCGAGAGTCCGGCGGGCCGGCCGACTGGTGGCGTCTACGACTGGTATCGCCGGGGCCTCGACCTGCTCGGATCCGGAGATGTGGCTGCCGCGGCACAGATTCTGTCCCATGCGCATGAGGCCGAACCCACCTCGAAGTCCATTCGCGAGGCTCTGGCACGGGCCCAGTTCAACTCCCGGCGCTACTCGGACTCGGCCGAGACGTTCGCCGCGCTCGTCGAGCAGGATCCTTCCGATGACTACGCACAGTTCGGGCTGGGACTCGCGCTCAGCCGACTCGGCGATCACCATGCGGCCGCGCCTCACCTCGCGATGGCCGCGGCGATGCAACCAAGTGCTCGGCACTACGCCCAGGCACTCCGCCAGGTGCGGGCGACGTTGCAGGCCCGTGGAGGTCCGGCGTGAGCAGGTCAGCATCGAGTTCTGCTCCGCCCCCGCTGTCCGCGGCAGGTGAGGCGCTAGTTCAGGGTCATGACGTAGGTCTGTTCGATCTCGACGGCGTCGTCTACGTCGGTGACGAGCCGGTGGCGGGGGCGCCGGAGGCACTGGGCAGGGTCCGTGAGCTTGGCATGAAGGTCAGATTCGTCACGAACAACGCATCCCGTACGCCTGATGCCGTGAGCGAACATCTCCAGCGGGTGGGGGTTCCCGCCACCGCGGCCGACGTCGTGACGTCGGCACAAGCCGCGGCTCACCTGGTCGCCGACCGGGTACCCGCCGGGTCGCGGGTCCTCGTCGTCGGTGGAGAGGGTCTGTCAGTCGCGTTGTCCGAGCGTGGCCTTGTTCCGGTGTTCTCCGCCACGGACGCTCCGGCCGCGGTCGTGCAGGGCTTCCACCCAGATGTCGGATGGCGCCAGCTCGCGGAAGGGGCGTACGCCCTCGCCTCCGATCTGCCCTGGATCGCCTCGAATGTCGACCGCACGCTCCCGACCGACGATGGTCTCGCCCCCGGCAACGGGGCATTGGTCGAGGTGATCCGGATAGCGACCGGCAGGAGTCCCCTCGTCGCCGGCAAGCCGGAGCCGCCGCTGTTCCTCGAGGCGGTCGTGAGTTCCGGCGCTGACCGGCCGCTCGTCATCGGTGACCGGCTCGACACCGACATCGAAGGGGCGCATAAAGCCGGGCTGCCCAGCCTGCTGGTGCTCACCGGCGTGACCAGCTTGGTGGACTTGGCGACGGCACCACCGCATCGGCGGCCGACCTACCTCTCCCGGGATCTCGATGGCATGTTCGTCCCACACCCGTCTCCCGTAGTCGGACCTGATGGGACGACCTGCGGGGGCTGGCGGGTCGAACTCGAGAGTCAAGGTGCTGACACCCTCCAACCGCGGCTCACCGGCGACGGCGATCCCCTCGACGCCGCGCGCGCGGTCCTGGCGGCCATGTGGGCCAGGGGCGATCCGGCGCGGGTTGACGCGGCCGAGGTCCTCGAAGGTCTGGAAAAGGACGCGAAGCGATGAGTTAGTGTCCGTGGCGTGGGCTCGCCGTCGATTCATGGTCGCCTGTGAGGGGCGCCACCCATCAGCCGTCAGAGAGACGGGAGCCCCAGGGTGGGCACGCAGGTCAACACTCGTACGCGGATCGAAGGGGAGAAGCGGGCCAGGTGGAACACCAGGAGTTCGGCCAGGTAGGACCAGAGACCGATGCGGAAGTCGAGCAGTTTGGCGCACTCGCTGACCCGAGCGACGATTCGTTCAGCGTGGAGAGTGGTCGCGCGGTCGTGGAGTCGGTGGTCGACCATCCGGCGGAGAGCGAGGAGCGCGCGGCTGAACACGGCGCTGAACCAGAACATGGCGCTGAACCTCAAGCCGCGGCGCACGGTGACGACGAGACCTTTCCTGGCTACATGCCGACCGGCAGGGACGACGTCGACGCCGTCCTCGACCGGCTCAGTGAACTCGACGGCCTGCCACCGAGCGAGCACGTCCACATCTACGAAGACGCGCACCGCAGGCTGCACGAGACCCTCGTGGCGGCCGGAGAAGGTCATGAGGATCCGGCCGGAACCTCCTGACCCACTCGCCGGCGACCCGCACGACATCACCGTCGACGAGACAGTCGGATGCGGCACCGTCCTACGCACGAAGGGACCACGACCGTGAGCGGAGGCAACCCCCGCCGCGTGCTGCTCGTCGCTCACACCGGTCGCCCGGAGGCGATCGAGGTCGCACGGGATGCCGCCGGCCGCCTGCGCCGGGCGGGGATCGAGGTGCGGGTCCTGGCGCCGGATGCCGCCGACCTCGGGATTCCGGACGCGGAGGTCACCGACGTCTCGGCCGATGCCGCCGAGGGTTGCGAGATCGTGATGGTGCTCGGCGGCGACGGAACGATCCTGCGCGGGGCCGAGGTCGCCCGGGCCTCCCGTACCCCTGTGTTGGGCGTCAATCTCGGCCACGTGGGGTTCCTGGCCGAGTCCGAACGTGACGACCTCGACGTCACCATCGACCACGTGGTCCATCGAAGGTACGCCGTGGAAGAACGGATGACCCTGGACGTGACGGTGACCCAGGACGGCATCGTCATCGCCCAGGACTGGGCGCTCAACGACGCCAGTGTGGAGAAGTCGGCGCGGGAACGAATGCTCGAACTCGTCGTCGAGGTCGACGGGCGTCCGCTGTCGCGCTGGGGCGGCGACGGCATCGTCGCGGCGACGCCGACCGGTTCCACCGCCTATGCATTCTCGGCGGGTGGGCCGATCGTGTGGCCTGAGGTGGAAGCGCTGCTGGTGGTCCCCCTGAGTGCGCATGCCCTGTTCGCGAGGCCGCTCGTGGTGTCGCCGCGCTCAGTGATCGCGGTGGAGTTGCTCCCACGCAACACCGGGCCGGCGGTGCTGTGGTGTGACGGCAGGCGTACGGAGGAGATCCGCCCTGGTGCGCGGATCGAGGTACGCCGGGGTGAGCACTCCGTTCGACTGGCCAGGCTCCATCACGGCCCGTTCACCGACCGGTTGGTCGCGAAGTTCGACCTACCGGTGCACGGATGGCGAGGACGGAGCTGGCGAACCCACCCCGACGAGGAAGTGGCGAGGACCCGCACCGCGAAGCAGGACAGCCATGACGTCGGTCCCACGGCGTAGAGTGCCGACGATGCTGGAGGAGATCCGGATACAGGGACTCGGCGTCATCGAAGACGCCGAGCTCGAACTCGACGCCGGGTTCACCGTCGTCACCGGCGAGACCGGCGCCGGCAAGACGATGGTTGTCAGTGGCTTGTCACTGCTGCTCGGCGGGCGGGCGGACGCCGGCCTGGTTCGCCCCGGTGGAAAACGCGCCGTCGTCGAGGGACGAGTCCGATGTCCCGGCGGGTCCGCGGTGGCGCAACGTGCGACCGACGCCGGCGCCGAGCTCGACGACGACACTCTCATCATCATGCGCACCGTCTCCCGTGACGGTCGCTCCCGTGCTTATGCCGGCGGTGCCGGGGTCCCAGCCGGACTGCTGGCCGAACTCGCCGAGGATCTCGTGGCATTACATGGTCAGTCCGACCAGATGCGCCTGCTGCGGCCGGCCCGGCAGCGGGAGATTCTCGACCGTTACGCCGGTTCTGAGGTCGAGAAGCCGCTTGCGGTCTATCGCGAGCGCTACCAACGCTTGGCAGCCGTGTCGGCCGAGCTCGACGACCTCGTGAAACGGGCGCGCGATCGGGCGCAGGAGGCCGACCGCCTGCGCTTCGGGCTCGAGGAGGTCGAGGCCGCCGATCCGCAGCCGGGCGAGGACGAGGCGTTGGCCGCCGAGGAGAGTCGGCTCGCGCACGCCGACGCGCTCCGCGGCGCGGCCGAGGAGGCCCACACCGCGCTGGTCGGTGGTGACGATCCGGCCGCCGAACCGGTCGACGCGTCATCGCAGATCGCACGAGCCCGCAAGGTGCTCGACGGCGCCGGCGTGCACGATCCCGACCTCGCTGCCGTGTCGACCCGACTCGCCGAGGCGGTCGCCCTCGTGGTCGACGCCGGGGCCGATCTCGCTTCGTACGCCACGAGCATCGACACCGACCCGGCCCGCCTCCAGGCAGTCAGCGAACGACGGGCGGCGCTGATCGCGCTGACCCGCAAGTACGGCGACACGGTCGATGACGTCCTCGACTGGGCCCGCACCGCCGCCGAACGACTCGCCGAGCTCGACGGGTCCGACGACCGGATCGACGCGCTGCGGCAGGAGCGGGACCAGCTGCGCGGAGAGTTGGCCGACCTGGCCGGGAGGATCAGCGCGGCGCGCATGGCAGCCGGCGAGCGCCTCGGCACTGCCGTGACGGCTGAGCTCAGCGCCTTGGCGATGCCACACGCCGTGGTCACCGCCGAGGTCACCCAGACCGAGATCGCCGAAGCCGACGCCAGCGAATCAGACCGGCCCGGTTCGGGGCGACCGGGTCTGGCGGTTGAAGGACGACACGTCGCCTACGGCCCGCACGGTGTCGACGACGTGGAGCTCCGGCTGAGCCCTCACCCTGGTGCGCCAGCCCGTCCTGTCCAGCGTGGCGCGTCGGGCGGCGAGCTCTCGCGGGTGATGCTGGCCGTCGAGGTGGTGTTCGCCGGCGTGGGAGGCGTACCGACCTTCGTCTTCGACGAGGTGGACGCCGGCGTCGGCGGTCGGGCCGCAGTGGAGATCGGCCGCCGCCTGGCGATGCTGGCCCGCACCTCCCAGGTCATCGTGGTGACGCACCTTCCGCAGGTGGCAGCATTCGCGGACCGGCACTATGTCGTACGCAAAGCCAGCGACGGATCGGTCACCCGCAGCGGACTCACCGACCTCGACGCATCGGGTCGGGTCGAGGAGCTGGCCAGGATGTTGGCAGGCCTGGACGACTCCGCAAGCGCCCGCGCCCATGCCGAAGAACTTCTCGCCACGGCGGCGGCCGATCGGGCGGCGGCCGCCTCGAACTGAGGCGGGTGTCCCGGTGTGTCCCTGAGCGAGGTGGAACTGCGGGTGGACCTGCCGGTGGTGGCTGCGGTGATGTAGTTCGGCACCGAGCTGCCGACTCCTGGTTGGCCAACCTATACGGCTGGGTGGCCAACCGGTACGCGAGGGAGTCCACAGAAGATGAGACTTTGCGTAGTAATGCTGACACATAGAGCGATCGAGTGGCAGCATCTCGACGCCATGAGACTCCCCACTTTGCGTCGCACTCGACCTGCTCGACTCCCTGGTGTCAGTGGCCCAGCCAGGCTCGACAGTCGCGTCGACCAGCTCCTGAAACGGCTCAGGCCCGGCGACGTCGCCGTGCTCCGTCATGTCGACCTCGACCGGGTGGCCGCTGAGGCCATGGTCGCCGCTGGTGTAGCCGCGGTGGTCAACGCTGCCCCGTCGATCAGCGGTCGCTATCCCAACCTCGGCCCCGGTGTCCTCGTCGCGGCCGGGATTCCACTCGTCGACGGCGCCGGCATGGGCGTGTTCGGCCGGGTCTCCGACGGGGACATGGTGCGCCTGGACGGTCCGGCACTGTTCCACGGCGACCTGCAGGTCGCGTTCGGCGTCGAGCAGACCGCCAACTCGATCGAGAAGGCGACCGCCGCCGCACGGGCTGGTCTGGTCGCCCAGCTCGAGGCGTTCACCGCGGACACGATCGAACACCTTCGGCGAAACCACGACCTGCTGCTCGAGAGCGTCGGGGTCCCCGACATCGACACCCGGCTGGCGGGCAGGCATGTCCTCATCGCCGTCCGGGGTGCTGAGATCAGCGAGGACCTCGCCAGCCTGCGGGCGTACATCCGCGAGTACCGGCCGGTCCTCATCGGCGTGGACGGTGGCGCGGACTCGCTGCTGGCGGCAGGGCACACGCCCGACATCATCGTCGGTGACATGGAGTTGGTACCCGACGGTGCTCTGCGGTGCGGGGCTGAGCTCGTGGTGCAGGGCGACCGTGACGGAAGCACCGCTGGTACCGACCGGCTGGAACGCATCGGCCTGGACTCGCGCGCATTCGACGCCCCTGGAGCGAGCGAGGACCTCGCGGTGTTGCTGGCCGACGCCAAGGGCGCCCGCCTCATCGTCGTCGCTGGCACGAGTGCGTCACTGCTCGACCTGCTCGATCGCGGTCGTTCGGGTGCGCCCAGCACTTTGCTCACCAGACTTCGGGCCGGCGCGAAACTCGTCGACGCCAAGGCCGCCGGCGAGCTGTGTCAGAGCCGCATCCAGACCTGGCACATCGTCCTTCTCGTGATCGCCGGTTTGCTCGCCCTGCTGGTGGCGTTGGCGGCGACACCCGTGGCCCAGGACTGGCTCGCGTCCGGCTGGGCATGGTCGACCGCAGGCTGGGAACGGATGCGCGGGTGATCGACTTCCGCTATTTCCTGGTGTCGATGACCGGGGTGTTTCTCGCCCTCGCGGTCGGAATCGCCCTGGGTGCGGGACCGTTTCGGGGGGACCTTGACCAGGAGTTGCGTTCGGACCTGCGGCAGGTGGGCCGCGAGAAGGACGACCTCCGCGGGAGGATCAGCCAGCTCCAACATGTCGACAGGTACCGCGACACCTTCGCCAAGGACCTGGCCCCGAACCTGGTGCGCGGGCAGCTCACCGGGCAGGACGTCGTGCTCGTCGCGTTGCCGGGCGCGGACACCGCGGTGGTGAAAGACGTCGAGGGCATCGTGGCCGCGGCCGGTGGCGGGGTGACCGGCACTGTGCAGGTGCGGCCGAAGTGGGCGGATCCGAGCGAGCAACAGTTCCTCGAGGACCTCGCGGGCCGCCTTGCCACCGGTCGGGTGGCGCCGGCGACCGCCGCCGGTTCGGCGTACGAACAGGCAGGCAGTGTGCTCGCACGGGCCCTGGTCACCGACGACGACGGAGCCCCCGGCCGCGGAGATGCCGCCACTGCGACGGTCGTAGGTGCGTTCGGGGAGGGTGGGCTCGTCGATGCCCCGGCGAGCCTGGCGCGGGCGAGCTTCGCCGTCGTCGTCGCCCCGCCAGCGACCGCCGGGGCCGGCCCGAGGGTGCGCGACGCCGCGGTGAACGAGGCGGCATCGGCCGATACGCCGGCGAATGCGGCTTGGGTCGCGCTGGCCCGCTCGCTCGACGATGCCGGTCAGGGAGTGGTGATGGCCGGTGAGACGTCGGCCGCCGAAGGCGAGCAGGGCGTGCTTGCCAGCCTTCGCGAGGACAGCCGCGCCAGTGCTGATGTGTCGTCGGTCGATGTGGCCGATCTGCCGAGCGGCCAGGTCGCGATCGTGTGGGCGCTGGTCGAGCAACGGCGGGGCGGTGCCGGCCACTACGGAGCGGTCGGAACGACCGACGGCGCGCTCCCGAAGGCGCCCGAGGGCCCTGGTGCCTGAGCTGGCCAGGAGCGCCGTTACCCCAGCTCGTGGCCGGTAGGACGGTCGTTGTCGGCCTTCCGGAGAGCTCGCCCGACTTCCGGCGTTCGCCGCAAACACCCACAATGTCGGTGTTCGGCGGCTGACCAGCTCCATTGCTTCGTCGTGCTTCGGGATAGGAACCGTCCGGGAGGCCCGCATGGATGTTCGCCGTTTCGCCCCGATCCGCCGGTCCCGTGCCCTCGCGCGGCTGGGTCTCGGCATGGTGTCTGCCCTCGTCCTGCTCGTCGCGTTCGCCGTCCCTGCCGGGGCGGTGCCGCAGGAGGTGCGCCTCGGGGTGCTCGCCAGCTGGACCCAACCGACGGCGGACAGCCGCCTGAGCTGGTCGGTGGCGAACGCCGATCAGGGCGCCTGGGTCGAGTACGCCTTCGACTGGTCGACCGACCTGTGCACGTTCAGCCCGGACAACCCGTTCGGTTTCGGCTTCGAGTCGTCGTGTGCTCGCCATGACTTCGGCTACCGCAACTTCCGGCTCGAGGGGATCTTCGCCGAGAACAAGGACCGGGTGGACGAGGCGTTCTATGCCGATATGTCTGCGGTCTGCGCGGGCGAGTCATGGTGGGCACAGCCTGCCTGTTACAGCCTGGCATGGACCTACTACCAGGCGGTACGGGAGTTCGGTTCCCTCGACGCGGTGAAGCAGAGTGACCTCGACCGGGCGCGGGCGATGCTCGCCAAGGGCCGGGCGATGGCGGCGGCCGCGGGGTAAGCACGGCGGCGAGCGGGCCCATACGGTCTTACTGTGGGCTCGATGTGGTAGCCGCCCGGCGTGGTGTGTCGCCTCCTGGACGGTCGTTGATAGGCTGAAAGCCCGTGGAGCTAGTCGGATTCCGCCCGGGTCTCCGGCTCGATCAGACCACGGGGAGTTTGCTTTGGCAGCCTCATCGCCGACCAGGCACGTGTTCGTCACCGGAGGCGTCGCCTCCTCCCTCGGCAAGGGCCTCACCGCTTCGAGCCTGGGCAACCTGCTCAAGGCTCGCGGTCTGCGGGTGACGATGCAGAAGCTCGACCCCTACCTCAACGTCGACCCCGGAACGATGAACCCGTTCCAGCACGGGGAGGTCTTCGTCACCGGTGACGGTGCCGAGACCGATCTCGACATCGGCCACTACGAACGTTTCCTCGACGTCGACCTCGGTCGCAGCGCCAATGTCACGACCGGACAGGTCTACTCGAGCGTCATCGCGAAGGAACGTCGCGGCGACTACCTCGGCGACACCGTGCAGGTGATCCCGCACATCACCAACGAGATCAAGGCCCGGATCCGCGCGATGGCGGGCCCTGACGTCGACGTGGTGATCACCGAGATCGGTGGCACGGTCGGTGACATCGAGTCGTTGCCCTTCCTCGAAGCGGCTCGCCAGGTACGTCATGACGTCGGCCGCGACAACGTCTTCTTCCTGCACGTCTCTCTCGTTCCCTACCTCGGTCCGTCGGGCGAGTTGAAGACCAAGCCGACCCAACACTCTGTCGCCGCACTGCGGAGCATCGGCATCCAGCCAGACGCGATCGTCTGCCGCTGCAATCGTGAGCTCCCGTCGAGCGTGAAGCGCAAGATCTCGCTGATGTGCGACGTCGACGAGGAAGCGGTCATCGAGAATCCGGATGTACCGAGCATCTACGACCTGCCCAAGGTGCTGCACGCCGAAGGCTTGGATGCCTACATGATCCGGCGGCTCAACCTGCCGTTCCGGGACGTGGACTGGACCCGCTGGGACCAGCTGCTGCGCCGGGTCCACCATCCGGCGGACGAGGTGACGGTGGCCCTGGTCGGCAAGTACATCGACCTGCCTGATGCGTACCTCTCGGTCACGGAGGCGCTGCGCGCCGGCGGTTTCCACCACGACACCCGGGTCGAGATCCGTTGGGTGCCCTCCGACGAGTGCACCTCGCAGGAGGGCGCGGCGAAGCATCTTGCGGACGTGGATGCGGTGTGCATTCCTGGTGGGTTCGGTGTGCGGGGCGTGGAGGGCAAGATCGGCGCCATCACCTACGCCAGGGAGCACCACCTGCCGGTCCTCGGCCTCTGCCTGGGCCTGCAGTGCATGGTGGTGGAGTTCGCCCGCAACGTGGCCGGCCTCGACGACGCCAACTCCACCGAGTTCGACGCGAGCTGCTCCCATCCGGTGGTCGCGACCATGGAGGAGCAGCGCGAGATCGTGGCCGGCGCCGGCGATCTCGGCGGCACCATGCGCCTCGGGCTCTATCCGGCCAAGCTCACCGAAGGGACGCTGACCCGGCGGGCCTATTCCGAGCCGTACGTCGAGGAGCGCCACCGCCACCGATACGAGGTCAACAACGCCTACCGCGGGCAGCTCGAGGACGCGGGCATGGTCATCTCGGGAACATCTCCGGACGGCCGGCTGGTGGAGTTCGTCGAGTTGCGTTCGGACCTGCATCCGTACTTCGTGGCGACCCAGGCCCACCCGGAGCTGCGGTCCCGCCCCACCCGCCCGCATCCCTTGTTCGCCGGTCTGATCGAGGCGGCGCTGGTCCGGCAGCGCGAGATGCAGCTCCCGGTCGGCGACGTGCAGGTCGCCTACGCCCGGGACGGCAGGCTGGGGAACCGGGTCGCCGACGTGGATGGCCCAGGCGTGGATGGCCCAGGCGTGGATGGCCCAGGCGTGGACGAGGCAGGCGTGGAGGGCGCAGGCGTGGACGCTGAGCGCGACGCGCGCGAACGCGCCCGGGTCGCCGCGAGCGCCGGGTGGATCCAGGCCGGTGCCCGCCGGTGAGTGAAGAGGCGGTTCCGGGCGGAGTGCGGGACGTGCCCGAGCAGTGGCAGGTCGCCTCGTCGACGTACTCCCTGCGTACGCATCGGGTGGTCGATGTACGCCGGGACGACGTCGTGGGCGCCGGACCCGTGGACACCAGCCAACACTTCACCCGCGACGTCGTGGTCCATCCGGGGGCGGTCGGCATCATCGCGCTGGACGACGAGGAGCGGGTGCTGCTCGTCCGGCAGTACCGCCACCCGGTCGGGCACCGCCTCTACGAACCTCCGGCCGGCCTGCTCGACGTCCGCGGTGAGGACTACCTTGCGGCAGCACAGCGGGAGCTGTATGAGGAGGGGCATGTCCGGGCCCGGGACTGGCGGGTGCTGGTCGACGTGTTCACCTCGCCCGGCATGACGACCGAGGCGCTGCGGATGTACCTCGCGCGCGGCCTGGACGATGTGCCGGCGGGGGACCGGTTCAACGGCGTCCATGAAGAAGCCGACATGCCGGTGTCCTGGGCTCCGTTGGCGGAGATCGTCGCCGGCATCATGGCAGGCGACCTGCAAAGCCCGACCCTCGTGATGGGAGCGCTCGCCGCTTGGGCGGCGCGGCAGGGAGCCGGCTACGACGCGCTGCGACCGGCCGAGGTCCCATGGCCGGCGCGTGACCAGCTCGCGGCAGCCATCCATCCGTCACTCTGAGGCATGTCGCTCGCCGACTCCTCAGGGACGCCTCACACGTCGACGGTGCCGCCGATGCGCCAGTAGATGCCGTACTCCCGGGCCAGGAACCCTTCGTCGACGAGAGCCCTGCGCAGCTCGGCGTAGTCGTCGTAGACCTGGTGCAGGATCAGGTTGACGCGCGACTCGGGATACCTGACGCCGGGTTCGAACAGTTGGGCCACGTGGTCGAGGAGCTGCCGGCGACGGGCGTACTTCGCCGGCATCGCGTGGATCCGGCCGTCGTGCACGAACGCCCGGAACAGCTTCTGGGTGGGCTGGTCGGCGTCAGCTGGCGGCACCAGCGTGCGCTCGATGGCATCGACATCCACCGCTGTGCGCTCCCTTCACCTACGGCGACGCTGCCCCCGCGAAACAGCTGTCACGTCCCAGTTTGGCAGCGTTCAGTGCGTTCATGCTCGACCTTTTCCGGTCCCCGCCCGACCACGTACCCGTCACGGAGTGGCCCCGCGCGGTGACCGTCCGGGCCCTACTGCGGCCGGCGCAGGTCGACTAGCCTCCGGCCATGGCGGTCCGGTCGTTCGTTGAGCTGCTCTACGAGCAGGCTCCACCCGAGACGTTCGAGGAGCAGTTGCGGTGCGCCCAGACCGATGGCGCCGGTCCGGAGGAGATGCAGCGACTCCGGCAGGAGCTCGGAATCGCGCTGCGGGTGCGCGCGCAGATGGCTCGCCAGCGCCAGCGCGAGGCGGAGCTCTCCGCGTTGTACGAGACCGCCAACGACCTCACCTCGATCAGGGACGTCGACGCCGTGCTCACCGCCATCGTGCGGCGCGCCAGGCAACTGCTCGGGGCCGACCTCACCTACCTCAGTCTCAACGACCACGACCGCGGCGACTCCTTCATCCGGATGACCGACGGGTCGGTGTCCGCGCGGTTCCAGCAACTGCGTCTGGACCTCGGCACGGGCCTGCTCGGGTTGGTCGCCCAGACCGGGGCGCCGTACTTCACCGACGACTACTTCGCCGACCAGCGGTTCCTCCATCGCGACTACATCGACAGCGCGGTGGCCGAGGAGGGGATCCACGCGATTCTCGGCGTACCCCTGCTGCTCGGCGGGAAGGTCGTCGGTGCGCTCCTCGCCGCCAACCGGAGCGCCCGGCCGTTTCCACCCGGGGAGGTCGTCCTGCTCGGATCGTTCGCCGCGCACGCGGCAATCGCACTCGAGAACGCCCGGCTCTTCGAGGAGACCCAGCAGGCCATCGCCGATCTGGACGCCGCCAACGCGACCGTACGCGCGCATTCGGAGGCGGTCGAGCTCGCCGCCAGCGCCCACGACCGGCTGGCCGACGTGGTGCTGCACGGGGGCGGAGTGGAGGCGGTGGCCTCGGTGCTGGCCGACGTTCTCGGGAGCATCGTCGTGGTCCGTGAGCCTGGCGGCCATCTGATCGCCTGCGCCGGGGACGGAGCGGCTGCTTCCGGCCTCACGGCCGTGTCCGGCAGGGCCGCGCCTCCGGACGGGCCGAGCCGCCCTTCCGCCGCCCGGCAGTCGAACGGTTTGAGCGGAACCTCTACTGCCCACGCTCCGGACACGTTCGCCGCCTCGGTGACCGAAGCCTTGCGGAGCGGTCGCAGCGTCGAGATGCGTCTCCCGGCGACGACGGGTGAGCGGGCCTGGCTGGCGGTCGCCGTCGCGGGCAACGACCACCTCGGCACGCTCGTCGTCGGGCGCACGCTCGATCTCGGCGAGGCCGACCGCCGGATCCTGGAACGCGGCGCCCTCGTCACGGCCCTCCTCCTGCTGTTCCAGCGTTCTATGGCGGAGGCCGAGGACCGGGTCCGTGGCGAGCTTCTGGATGACGTCCTCTCCGACCCACACCGCGACCCGGCGACCCTCCGCGAGCGGGCGCGGAGGCACCACACGGATCTCGAGGCGCCACACGTCGTGCTGGTGGTGGCTGCCGACGCGGTCGAACGCCATCGGGTGGTCGCGGCGGCGTCCCGGCTCGCGGCGGGCAAGGGCGGCCTCGGCGGGGTGTACGACGGGGCAGTGGTCCTCGCGCTGCCCGGCGAGCAACCGGCCGGCATGGCTCGAATCGTCCGGGACCGGCTGTCCGACGTTCTCGAGACGACGGTGACCGTGGGCGCGGCTGGCCCATGCAAGGGCCCGGAGGGGATTGCCCGCTCTCACCGGGATGCTCACCGGTGTCTCGCCGCCCTCCTCGCGCTGGGCCGGCGAGGGGACGCGACGGATGTGGCGGGGCTGGGCTTCGCACGGCTGCTGTTCGGCGGCGGGCCGGCGGAGATCGAGGACTTCCTGACGGCGACGATCAAGCCACTGCTCGACTACGACGCCGACCGCGGAACCGAGCTCGCCGGGACCCTGGAGGCGTGGTTCGCCGCGGGTGGCAGCCCGGCGAGAGCTGCCGAGGCCCTGCACGTCCACACCAATACCGTCACCCAGCGGCTGGAGCGGGTCGCGGCACTGATCGGCCGGGACTGGCGTACGCCCGAACGCGCTCTCGACGTCCAGCTCGCCCTCAGGCTGTGGCGGTTGCGCTCGGTCACCTTCGGGAGATAGCGGGCCACCACATGGGTGGGGCCATGATGTGTGGCCCGGACACATCGCCTCCGCAGGGTCGCCGCGCCTACCTTCTGCTCATTCATCACCGAACGAGAGTGAGGTCATGAATGAGCAGAGCACCTTGGGCATGGGCCGACGAAGGAGCCCCGTGATCGATCTGTCCGGCCGGACCGCAGCCGTGACCGGTGCCGCCAGCGGGATCGGCCGGGCCTGCGCGGTCCGGCTCGCCGCCGCGGGCGCCCGGATCGTCGTCATCGACCGGGACGCGGACGGAGCGGAAGCCGTGGCTGGGGAGCTCGGCGGAACCGCCCTCGCCCTGGACCTCGCCGAACCAGCAGCCTTCGACGACCTGACGCTGGAGGCGGACATCCTCGTCAACAGTGCCGGCCTGCAGCACATCGCGCCGGTCGAAAAGTTTCCGCCCGAGCGGTTCGCGCTGCTCCTGCGGGTGCTGCTCGAGGCGCCGTTCCGGCTGGCACAGAACCTCCTTCCCGGCATGTATGCACGAGGCTGGGGGCGGCTCGTCCACATCTCGTCGGTCCATGGTCACCGGGCCTCGGCGTACAAGTCGGCCTACGTCGCGGCAAAACACGGGCTCGAAGGCCTGTCGAAGGTCCTCGCCCTCGAAGGCGCCGGACGCGGCGTCACCTCCAACACGGTGTGTCCCGGGTATGTGCGTACGCCGCTCGTCGAAGGGCAGCTGGCGGCACAGGCCGAGACGCACGGCATCACCGAGGCAGAGGTGGTCGACGGCGTCCTGCTGGCCCGTACACCGGTCAAGCGACTCATCGAGCCCGCCGAAGTAGCTGGCACGGTCGCCTACCTGTGCGGCCCTGACACGGCATCGATCACGGGATCGTCCTTTCACCTCGACGGTGGCTGGACGGCCAGCTGAACCTGCATTTCCGCATCACCTCATCCTGACCCGACTGCTGTCCAGGAAAGGAACCGTCGATGTCCACCCAGGCGAGCACCACCGCGCCCCGCAGCAGCTTCGCCAAGGTCGTCATGGCGAGCCTCGTCGGCACGACCATCGAGTGGTACGACTTCTTCCTCTACGGTTCGGCCGCCGCCCTGGTCTTCAACACGCTGTTCTTCCCCGAGCAGGACCCGACCGTCGGCACGATGCTGGCGTTCGTCACCTACGCGCTCGGCTTCGTGGCCCGGCCGATCGGTGGGATCGTCTTCGGTCACTTCGGCGACAAGCTGGGCCGGAAGAAGATGCTGGTCGTGAGCCTGCTCCTGATGGGTGGGGCGACCTTCGCCATCGGCCTGTTGCCGACGTACGCCACGATCGGCGTCGCGGCGCCGCTCCTGCTGTTGTTGTGCCGGTTGGTCCAGGGGTTCGCGGTCGGCGGCGAGTGGGGCGGTGCGGTGCTCATGGTCGCCGAGCACGGATCGGCGGAGCGCCGCGGCTTCTGGTCGAGCTGGCCGCAGGCCGGGGTTCCGGCGGGAAACCTGCTCTCGGTTCTGGTGCTGTTCATCCTCGCCTCGACCACCTCCGACGAGGCGTTCACGACGTGGGGTTGGCGGGTGCCGTTCCTGCTGAGCGCGATCCTCGTCGTCGTCGGGTTGTGGATCCGGCTGCGCCTCACCGAATCGCCACTGTTCACGCAGGCGCAGGCGGAGTTCGAGGCGCGCAAGGTGCAGCGGCGGGCACCGGCGCTCGACGTCGTACGGAAGTACCCGCGCGAGGTGCTCCAGGCGATGGGGGCGCGGTTCGCCGAGAACGTCTGCTACTACATCTTCACGGCGTTCGTCCTGGCCTATGTCACCGAGAGCGTGGGCCTCGACCGGCAGGTGGCCCTCAACGCCGTCCTGGTCGCGTCGGCGGTGCACTTCATCGTCATCCCGCTCTTCGGAGCGTTGTCGGACAGGGTTGGACGCAAGCCGCTCTACCTGGCCGGAGCCGCCGGTGTCGGAGTGTGGGGTTTCGCCTTCTTTCCGCTGATCGACACCAGGTCGCAGGCCGCGATCACCCTCGCGATCACGGTCGGTCTCGTCCTGCACGCCGCGATGTACGGACCGCAGGCGGCGTTCTTCTCCGAGCTCTTCGGCACCAGCGTCCGCTACAGCGGTGCGTCGATCGGTTACCAGCTGGCCTCGGTGGTGGCGGGTTCACTTGCGCCCATCATCGCGTTGGCGTTGCTCGCGAGGTTCGGCTCCAGCATTCCGGTCTCGGTGTACCTGCTGGGGGCGGGCGCCCTGACGGTGGTCGCCGTGCTGCTCACCAGGGAGACGCGGGGGACCGGTCTCGCCGAGGACCGCGTGCTCGCCGGCGTCACCGAGGCCCCGGCGGCGGCGGACTCCGCACCCGCGGACGGCCGCTGAGCCCTCCGGGCACGGAGGGGCGCCGCGCGATATCCGTTCGTACGACGTGGGCGTGGGCGGGCATCCTGGTGCGATGACGACGGATGTTCGCCTGCGACCGCTCTCCTACGACGATTGGCCGGCCGTTCACGCGTGGGCGAGTCTGCCGGAGGCGTGCCGCTACCAGACGTGGGGACCGAGCACGGAGGAGGAGACAGAGGCCTTCGTCAAGGCCGCTGTCCAGGCGTGGGAGCAGAGTCCACAGGTGCGGTACCTCCACGCGGTCGAGGTGGACGGGGTGGTGGTCGGCAACGGTGAGCTCAAGATCCTCGACCGTACGCACCGACAGGGCGAGATCTCCTACATCGTGCACCCACGGCTGTGGGGTCGCGGGGTGGGCACGGCGGCCGGGCGTGAGCTGTTGCGCATCGGCTTCGAGGAACTGGACCTTCACCGCATCGTCGGCACCTGCGATCCGCGCAACCTCGGCTCTGCGGCCGTGCTCCGCAAGCTGGGGATGACCTATGAGGGGCACCTCCGGCACACCCAGCTCATCCGTGACGGCTGGCGGGACTCCCTGGCGTTCAGCATCCTCGACGACGAATGGCGTCTCGCTCGCGACGTGGAATGATCACGGATGCGTGGTCATTCCCCCAAGGCTCGAGCGACTAGATGTCGCGGAACGTCTCGATCTGGGCGCCGAGTTGGTTCAGGCGTTCGGCCAGATCTTCGTAACCGCGGTTGATGACGTAGATGTTGCGCAGCACCGACGTCCCCTTCGCCGCCAGCATCGCGAGCAGGATGCAGACCGCGGGTCGCAACGCCGGCGGACAGATCACCTCTGCCCCTGACCAGTGGGTCGGACCGTCGACGTAGATGCGGTGCGGGTCCGCCAGCCGGACCTTGCCGCCGAGCTTGTTCAGCTCGGTCAGGTGGATGGCCCGGTTCTCGTAGACCCAGTCATGGATCAGTGTCGTCCCGTGGGCCGACGCCGCGATGACCGCGAAGAACGGCAGGTTGTCGATGTTCAGCCCCGGGAACGGCATCGGGTGGATCTTGTCGATCGGCGCGTGCAGCCGCGCCGGCGAGACGGTCAGGTCGACCAGCCGGGTGTGACCGTTGACGGCTGGGTACTCCTCGTTTCGCCGACACGCCAGCCCCATCTCCTCCAGCAGCGCCAACTCGATCTCGAGGAACTCGATCGGCGCCCTACGGATCGTGATGGTCGACGACGTGACGATGGCGGCCGCGATGAGGCTCATCGCCTCGATCGGATCCTCCGAGGGGGCGTAGTCGACGTCGCGGTCGATGACGGGTACGCCGTGGACGGTGAGGGTCGTACTCCCGATCCCGTCGATGCGTACGCCCAACTCCGTCAGGAAGAAGCACAGGTCCTGCACCATGTAGTTCGGGCTCGCGTTGCGGATGACGGTGACCCCATCGCGACGGCTGGCTGCCATCAGAGCGTTCTCGGTCGCCATGTCGCCCCGCTCGGTCAGGACGATCGGGCGGGTGGGTGCGACCGAGCGGTCCACCTCGGCGTGGTAGTAACCGCCCGTCGCCTTGACCTCGAGGCCGAGTTGACGCAGCGCGACCATGTGCGGTTCGACGGTACGCGTGCCGAGGTCACACCCGCCCGCGTGCGGGATCTTGAACCGGTCCTCCAGGTGCATGAGCGGGCCGAGGAAGTTGAGCACCGTCCGGGTACGGCGGGCGGCCTCGACGTCCATGCTGTCGAGGTCGAGCTTCGCGGGCGGCACGATCTCGAGGTCGTTCTGCGGGTTGAGCCACCGGGTGCGCACTCCGATGCTGGTCAGCACCTCGAGGATCCGGTTGACCTCCTCGATGCGCGCGACCTTGCGCAGGGTGGTCCGCCCCTTGTTGAGCAGCGACGCACAGAGCAGCGCGATGCCGGCGTTCTTGCTGGTCTTGACATCGATACTGCCCGACAGTTCGCGCCCGCCGACGACCCGCAGGTGCATCGGGCCCGACGTGCCGAGCGAGACGATCTCCGAGTCGAGAGCCTCACCGATGCGGGCGAGCATGTCGAGACTGAGGTTCTGGTGGCCGTGCTCGATCCGGTTGATCGCGCTCTGGCTGGTGCCGAGCGTGTCGGCCAGCCGGGCCTGGGTCCAGCCTCGGTGCTGGCGCGAGTCGCGGATCAGGCTGCCGATCCGGCGCAGGTAGTCTTCGCTCATGGCCGAGGACCATATCTCATATCTGAGGTACGACAGACGTCTAAGCTCCAGAATCTCCAGGGAGCTCGCGAACGTCTTCTCCAGATATTGCATTTCATGATGTCGGCTGGGCCGCTCGGTCGAAGCGCGCGCTCATGCGTTGGTCCTACCCGACCGTCGCCATGACCACTCGTTGTGGAGCGCGCTCAGGTCAGGGCGTCGAGTGCATGGTCCACGTCGGCGGTGGTGGAGTAGACGTGGCACGACACCCGGACCCGGCCGTCGCGAACGGCTGCCCTGATCCCCGCCCTGGCGAGCTTGTCCTCGGCACCGGGAATGTCCGCCGACACGATCGCGGAGTCTGCCGGCGCCAGGCCGAGCCCGGCTCGGAACCGGTTGGCGAGCGCGACATTGTGGGCGTTCACCTGCTCGATCCCGATCTGGAGCAGGAGTGCGAGCGCCGGAGCGGCGCCGACAAAGCTGAACCAGGCCGGCGACACGTCGAAACGCCGGGCGTCGCCCGCCAGTCGAAGCGGCGGGCCGTAGTACGAGTCATGCGGATCAGCGCCGGCGTACCACCCTGCCTGCAGGGGGGTGAAGCGGTCACGTACGGCGGGGGAGAAGTAGCCGAACGCCGCACCCCGAGGCGCCATCAGCCACTTGTACGCCGCGGCCACGACGACATCGGCACGCGACCAGCGCCATGGCAGCCAGCCGGCAGCCTGACTCGCGTCGACGACCACCAGCGCGCCGACCGAGCGGGCTGCCTCCACCACGGCCTCGAGGTCTGCGACCTCGCCCGTCGCCGACTGCACGGCGCTGAACGCCACGACCGTCGTACGCCCCGAACCGCCGCCGGCGCCAGCGGTCACGGCGTCGGCCAGGCGGGCGGTGGGCACCGTGACGACCTCGACGCCACGCTCGGCCTGGACCAGCCATGGAAAGAGGTTGGAGGTGAACTCGATCTCGGGGACGACAACCCGCGAGTCGGCGGGCAGGCTCGCCGCGACGGGTGCGAGAAGCCCCGACGCCGTGCTGCCGACGGCGATGTCGCCCACGTCCGCCCCGGTCAGGCGCGCGAAGGCCGCCCGGGACGCCTGCGTGGACTCGTCCCAGTGCTCCCAACTCGTCCGGCCGTGCCGCCACTCGTCCAGTGCGGACTGGAGTGCGTTCCACGCCGGGCGTGGGGGCAGTCCGTAGCTCGCGGTGTTCAGCCACCCGGGAGTGGCGTCCCACAGGGTCTGTGCCTCGGTCACGTCCATCGGCAGCAACCCTGCCAGACACGTCTGGCGATCATGAAGGTCCGCCGATGCACTGAGGCCGGGGAATCTTCCAGGATGGCCTGGCGCGGTGCGCGCATGTCGCCCAAAAGGTCGCGATATCCGGATTACACTCGCCCCGCCCAGACCTGAGGTCGCACGACCGAGCGACGATGGAAGGGTGGGTCGGCAACGACGCCGTCCCCAGCAGTGGTGAGGCCTCCCCGCTACCGCGGGCCCTTCACCACACAGTCAGGAAGGCGCTGAGCAACCGTGAAAATCGGGGTTCCCAAGGAAGTCAAGTGTCATGAGTACCGCGTCGCCCTCACCCCGGCGGGGGCGCACGAACTGACCCGGCACGGCCACGACGTGGTGGTCGAGCGTTCCGCTGGCGAAGGCTCGGCGATTCCCGACGCGGAGTTCGTCCGCGCCGGTGCGCGGATCGTGCCCAACGCCGACGACGTGTGGGCCGAGGGTGAGCTCCTGCTGAAGGTCAAGGAGCCCGTCGCCGAGGAGTACGACCGGCTGTCGAAGGGGCAGGTCCTCTTCACCTACCTTCACCTGGCCGCGTCGCGGGCCTGCACCGATGCGCTCCTCGACTCGGGCGTGACGGGCATCGCTTACGAAACGGTCCAGCTGGCCGACGGTTCACTCCCGCTGCTCGCGCCGATGAGCGAGGTCGCGGGCCGGCTCGCCCCCCAGGTCGGTGCGTACCACCTCATGCGTCAGGGCGGCGGCAGGGGCATCCTCATGGGCGGTGTCTCCGGTGTCTACGCCGCGAAGGTGGTGGTCATCGGCGCCGGTGTCTCCGGCCTCAACGCCGCCGCGATCGCCCTCGGCATGCAGGCGGAGGTACTGCTGCTGGACAAGAACGTCGAACGGCTCCGCCAGGCCGACCGCATCTACCGGGGCCACCTGCAGACCGTCGCCTCCAATGCGTACGAAGTGGAGCGCGCGGTCCTCGACGCCGACCTCGTGATCGGCGCCGTCCTCGTGCCCGGTGCGAAGGCGCCGACACTGGTGACCAACGACCAGGTGGCGCGGATGAAGCCCGGCAGCGTCCTTGTCGACATCTCGATCGACCAGGGCGGCTGTTTCGAGGACTCCCGGCCGACGACCCACGACGAGCCGACCTACCGTGTCCACGACTCGGTGTTCTACTGCGTCGCCAACATGCCGGGGGCGGTGCCGCACACGTCGACCTACGCGCTCACCAACGTCACGCTGCCGTATGTTCTCGAACTCGCCGACCGCGGGTGGCGCGACGCCTGCCGCGCCGACCACGCACTCGGGCTCGGCGTCAACACCCACGAGGGCCATCTGGTCAACGCCGCCGTCGCCGAGGCACACAGGCTGCCGCACGCCGCGCTTGACGAGGTGATGGCCTGAACGACACACACCTGAGCGACACACACCCGAGCAGGGCCCGGCAGGACGGCCGCCGCCTGCGCCACAATCAGAGGGTGGCGCAGGCGGCGGAGTCGAGCGTGCTGGGCAGGTCGCTGAATGGCTACCTCGACCACCTCGCGGTCGAACGCGGGCTCGCGGAGAACACCCTGTCGTCCTACCGTCGCGACCTCCGCAGATACGCCGAGTTCCTGGCGGTCCGCGGCCTCGACCGGGCCGACCAGATCGGTGAAGCCGACGTGACCGCGTTCCTGGTCCGCCTTCGCGAGGGGGACGCCGAACATCCGCCGCTCGGGGCCAGCTCCGCGGCCCGGACCGTGGTCGCGGTCCGGGGCTACCACAGGTTCGCCCACCGGGAGGGCTGGACACCGTCGGACCCTGCCCGCGACGTACGTCCCCCCGCGCCACCACGACGGCTGCCAAAGGCGCTGCCGGTCTCCGACGTCGGACGCCTCCTCGACGCCGCGGGCATCGGTGACACTCCGCTCGCGCTGCGCGACCGGGCCCTGCTCGAACTGCTCTACGGCACAGGCGCGCGCATCTCCGAGGCCGTCGGGCTCGACGTCGACGACCTCGACCTGGCCGTCGGTGAGGTCCTGTTGCGTGGCAAGGGAGGTAAGGAGCGCGTGGTGCCGGTCGGTTCGTACGCCAGTGAGGCGGTGTCCGCCTACCAGGTGCGCGCACGCCCGGCCCTCGCGACCGCGGGACGCGGGACCCCGGCGCTCTTCCTCAACGCCCGCGGCGGACGGCTGTCCCGCCAGAGTGCCTGGACCGTGCTCCGCCACGCGGCTGAACGCGCCAAGGTGACCGCGGAAGTCTCGCCGCACACGCTTCGCCATTCGTTCGCCACGCATCTGCTCGACGGTGGGGCGGACGTGCGCGTCGTGCAAGAACTCCTCGGGCACGCGTCGGTGACGACGACCCAGGTCTATACGCTCGTCACGGTGGACAAGCTGCGCGAGGTCTATGCCGCGACACACCCCCGTGCGCAGGCCTAAAGCCCGCCCTCCGGCACGATCAAGGGCTACCGTCTTAGAGAGCACGGCGTGTGTGCCGCACGGCTCGGACCATCGGGGCGGACGGCTCGCCTGCCTGGCTCACCACCGCGCCCTCGGGCATGAAGACGCGGAGTGCCCCGAGCGGGCACCCGCTAGAGTCACCGGACCGCGAGTGGCCACACCGGCGGTGCTGGCCAGATGGGGCAGGAGGTTACGCGAGCCGTGAACGACTCGATGAACGGTCCCGGAGCCGAGTCTGCCCAACTCTCTCGAGACGTGCAGAGCGACGGCCCGGAAGAAGCGCCCCGCCCTCGGATCAAGTTCCCCAAGCCGCCGCCGCTGGAGTCACACGGCCCGGCCAAGGTGATCGCGATCGTCAACCAGAAGGGCGGCGTCGGCAAGACCACCACAGCCATCAACCTCGGTGCGTCCCTCGCGGAGTTGGGCCGTCGGGTGCTGCTCGTCGACTTCGACCCTCAGGCGTCGCTCACGATCGGTCTCGGTGTCGACCCGCTCGGTCTCGACGCGTCGACCTACGACCTGGTCATCGACCACGAGATCAGTGCGCCGGACGTACGCCTGAAGACGAGCATCGACGGCATGGACCTGCTGCCGTCGGACATCTCCCTGTCCGGGGCGGAGATCCAGCTCGTCACCGAGGTCGCGCGGGAGACCACGCTGATGCGTGAGCTCGACCCGATGCGCCCGGAGTACGACTTCATCCTCATCGACTGCCAACCGTCACTGGGGTTGTTGACGGTCAACGCGCTCACCGCCTCCGACGGCGTCATCATCCCGCTGGAGTGTGAGTACTTCGCCCTGCGTGGGCTGGGATTCCTCGTCGACAAGACCATTCGTACCGTCCAGCAGCGGATCAACCCGAAACTGAAGATCGAGGGCATCCTCGCGACGATGTTCGACATGCGTACGCTCCATGCGCGCGAGATCCTCGAGGAGGTCGTCGAACGGTTCGGCGAGACGGTCTTCCACACCATCATCTCCCGCACTGTGCGCTTCCCCGAGACCAACAAGCTCGGCGAGCCGATCACCACCTACGCTCCGAGCAGCATGGCCGCGGAGGCCTACCGCCAGCTTGCGCGGGAACTCCTCACCCGGCTGTGACGGCGACGACTGAGGTGACCGACTCCGATACCGGAGGCGCGGCGGGGGATCCCGAGTTCGTCCGTGCCGAGCAACGCGCGCAGAGCTTCACCGTGCGCCTGGACAACTTCGAAGGTCCCTTCGACCTGCTGCTCGGCCTGATCTCCAAGCACAAGCTCGACGTCACCGAGATTGCGCTCTCCGTCGTGACCGACGAGTTCATCGGCTACATCCGGGCGATGGGTCCGCAGTGGGACCTCGACCAGACGACGGAGTTCCTGCTCGTCGCGTCGACACTGCTCGACCTCAAGGCCGCACGCCTGCTGCCACAGGGTGAGGTCGAGGACGAGGAGGACCTCGCGTTGCTCGAGGCGCGGGACCTGCTCTTCGCCCGGCTGCTGCAGTACCGGGCGTACAAACAGGTCGCGGGCATCATGGCTACCCGGATGGCAGCGGAGGCGCGGAGGTTCCCACGGGCGGTGGGGTTGGAGGACCGCTTCGGTCAGCTGCTGCCCGAAGTGCTCATCGGGCTCGGCGTCGAGGAGTTCGCGAGACTCGCCGCCAACGCGCTACGTCCTCGGGCCGAACCGGTGCTCTCGCTCGCGCACATCCATGCGCCGCGGGTCAGTGTGCGGGAACAGGCCACGGTGATGATCGAGCGGTTACGCCGGACGCGGTCGACGACGTTCCGGGCGTTGACGGCGGACTCGCCCAACCTCGTCACGACCATCGCGCGGTTCCTGGCTCTGCTGGAGCTCTTCCGCGAAGGTGCGGTGGCGTTCGAGCAGGCGGAGGCGCTGGCCGAGCTGACCGTACGGTGGTCGGGGAGCGATGAGGGTGACATCGCGGTCGGGGACGAGTTCGACGAAGGCGACCAGGCCGGGCTCCGGCCCGTCCAGGACACGGGACAAGCTCCGGCCGAGTCAGCCGAGGAAGCGCCTGGCGACGAGGCGGTCGAAGCGGAACCTGCGCGGGAGCCGGTCGCGGAGGGAGCTGCCGGGGAGGGAGCTGCCGGGGAGGGAGCTGCCGGGGAGGGAGCTGCCGGGGAGGGCCCTACAGAGCGGCAGCCGACCGGGGAGCATGCTGGTCAGGAGCAGGATGAGCGGGAGTCAGGGGAGTGACGGTGACGAGCGAGTACGAGGGGGACGTGTCAGAGGAAGCTCGCGATCCGGGACGAGATGACCCCCACTCGGTCGAGCACGAACCGTCGCCGACCGAACCACACCCTGTGGGCGAGCAGTCAGTCGGCAGGGAGCCGCTGGACCAGGAGCCCGTGGACCAGGAGCATGGTGGACCCACCGACCAGACGCTGGATGTCAGTGTCCCTGGTGACCTGTACGGACCGATCGAGGCGATCCTGCTGATCGTCGATGAGCCGCTGCCGGCGGTCACGCTGGCGCAGGTGCTCTCCCGCCCTCGCCCCGAGATCGAGGAGGCGCTGCGTGCCCTCTCCGACTCCTACACCAAGGAGGGACGCGGGTTCGACCTCCGCGAGGTGGCGGGTGGGTGGCGTCTCTACACCCGCGAGGAGTACGCCGATGTCGTCGAGCGCTTCGTCCTCGACGGCCAGCAGGCGCGACTCACCCAGGCTGCGCTGGAGACCTTGGCGGTGATCGCCTACCGGCAGCCGGTGAGCCGGAGTCGCGTGTCGGCGATCCGTGGCGTCAACTGTGACGGCGTCGTCCGTACCCTGCTGACCCGTGGTCTGATCGAGGGGGCCGGTGCCGACGGAGAGAGCGGGGCGACGCTGTACCGCACCACGTCGTACTTCCTCGAGCGACTCGGGCTCGGTTCGCTCGACGAGCTCCCGAGTCTGGCCCCGTATCTTCCCGACGTCGACGAGATGGACCCCGAGCAGGCGTCTTCCGCGATGGGAGAGTCGCCGACCTCTCCGCCCACCGGCGAATCGGCGCAGCCCGAGCCGGAACTTCCCCTGTCCGAGCAGCCGGAGGCGCCCGACGTCGCCGAGGCGACCGAGCTTCCCCACCAGGCGACCGACCTTCCCCACCAGGCGACCGACCTTCCCCACCAGGCGACCGACCTTCCCCACCAGGCGACCGAGCTTCCCCACCGGACCGAGGATGACTGAGCCGACCGCGACCGAGCGCGAGGGCGCTACCGAGCGCGAGGGTGTACGCCTGCAGAAGGTCCTCGCGCAGGCGGGTGTCGCCAGCCGCCGCGCGGCCGAAGACCTCATCACCGCGGGCCGGGTGAAGGTCAACGATGCCGTGGTGACCACGCTCGGCACCCGGGTCGACCCCGAGCACGACGTCCTGCGAGTGGATGGCGAGCGGGTCGTCGTCGATGTCGGCAAGGTCTATCTCGCACTCAACAAGCCGCGCGGTGTGGTGAGCACGATGAGCGATCCGGAAGGTCGCCGCTGCCTGGGTGACCTGGTTCGAGACCAGAAGGAGCGGCTCTTCCACGTCGGCCGGCTCGACACCGACACCGAGGGCCTGTTGCTGCTGGTCAACGATGGGGAGTTTGCGCACCGGCTGGCTCACCCGTCGCACGGGGTGGAGAAGACCTATCTCGCGGAGGTACCTGGACCTGTGGCGGCCAGGGTGGGTCGCCAGCTGCGCGAGGGCGTCGAGCTCGAGGACGGTGTCGCACGCGCGGACGCGTTCCGGATCGTCCAGCGCGTCGAGGGCCGGGCGATGGTCGAGCTGGTGCTCCACGAGGGGCGTAAGCACATCGTGCGGCGGATGCTCGCCGAGGTGGGGCATCCCGTCCGGCGCTTGGTGCGTACGTCGATCGGACCGGTCAAGCTCGGCGACCTGCGTGCGGGAAGCATGCGGCCCCTCACCTCGCAGGAACTCGCCGTCCTCCTCGACCTGGTGGAGCTGTAGCGCGAGTCAGGAGTCCCGCGTGAGGTCGGGATGCAGGGCGTAGAAGAGGGAGTACGCCCGAGCGTTGCGTCCGGGTTGGCGCGCCTTGAACTCCTCGAGCAGGGCGTTGAGGCGGGTGTCGAACTCGTCGCGTTCCTTCGCGGTCAGGCGCAGGCCGAGTCGGCTCGCCCTGATCTGGTCCGGGCGTTCGGCCAGGGCTCCCTCGACCTCGCTCAGGAAGGCGTCGATCATGGCCTGCAGGCCTCGTGCGGGTCCTGGCAGCTCGCTGACGTCGAGCGTCCACGACTTGCCGGTGGCGAGGTAGGGCACCTCGCGGGCGCCTCGGGTGCCGCGCCGGGCCTCCTGCGCGTCGAGGAAGCCGGTCGCGACGAGGGTGCGCACGTGATGCAGCGTGGTCGCCGGGTTGGCTCCCAGTCGTTCGGCGATCTGCTTGTTGGTGAGTGCCCGGTCGAGGCAGAGGCGCAGGATCCGCAGCCGGATCGCCGAGGCCAGCGCGCGGGCTTCCGCTTCGGTCGCGGGACGTCGCCGGACGGTCATGGCGGTCAGGATAGGACGTAACTGATTGACGAATCCCAATCAGTCCGCCACGATCACGTCCATGTCACGAGATCGCTCCCGGCTCGGCCTGTTGCTCGACCGCGACTTCCGCCGGTTGTTCGCCGCGACGACGGTGAGCCAGTTCGGGTACCAGGTCAGCTTCCTGGCGCTCCCGCTCGTGGCGGTGGAGACGTTGGAGGTGAACGAGTTCGAGGTCGGCATCCTGACCGCGCTCACGACCGCGGCGTTCCTGCTCGTCGGACTACCCGCCGGCGCATGGGTCGACCGGATGCGGCGGCGGCGCGTCCTCATCGCCGGCGACGTGGGCCGCGCGCTCCTGCTGGCGACGGTTCCCGCGGCGTGGTGGGCGGGCATGCTCACGCTCTGGCAGCTCTACGCCGTCGCGCTCCTGCACGGGATCCTCACTGTCTTCTTCGACGTGGCGTACCAGAGCTATCTGCCGCACCTCGTCGGTCGGGCCAACCTGGTAGAGGGGAACTCGCGGCTCGAGTCCGTCCGGGCTCTCTCCCATGTGGGCGGCCCGGGTGCGGCGGGATCCCTGATCCAGGTGGTCACGGCGCCGGTGGCGTTGCTCGCCGATGCGGTCGCCCTGGCGTTGTCGGCGGTGTTCGTCGTACGCATCACCAAACGTGAAGAGCGACCACGCCGGCCCGACACCCATCTGGTGCGCGACATCGGTGAAGGTCTGCGGTTCGTGCTGGGACACCGGCTGCTCCGGTCGATCGCGGCATGCACGAGTACGGCCAACCTGTGCAGTGCCGCGACGGGTGCGATGGTGATCTTCTTCCTACGCCGGGACCTGGGCCTCGGGGCCGGCGTGATCGGTCTGGTCCTGAGTGTCGCTGGGATCGGAGGGGTGGTGGGTGCCCTCGTCGCGCGACGGTTCGCGGCGTGGGTCGGCCAGGGTCCGGCGATCTGGCTGTCGGTGTGCTGTACGGCGCCGTTCGCACTTCTCCTTCCGCTCGCCGAGCCGGGATGGCGGATCTGGCTCGCGGCGGCGGGTGGCGCCGTCTTCGCGGTGGGTGTCGTGGTCTACAACGTCACCCAGGTGAGCTTCCGCCAGGCCGTCACCCCGGATCATCTCCTCGGCCGGATGAACGCCACCATGCGCTTCCTCGTCTGGGGTACACAACCGATCGGCGGGATCCTCGGTGGCGTACTCGGCAGCGCGGTGGGTGCGCGGACGACACTGGTGATCGGTGCGGTGGGCGGCAGCCTCGCCTTCCTGCCGGTGCTGCTCTCGCCGCTGCGGACGATGCGGGAGCTACCCTCCGGGCCTGAAAACCACCTCGAGGACCCGCTCGAAGTACAGGTCGTCGAGCGGATCGAACGGCGGCGATCCGAGCGGTCGTGACGAGGGTCTCGCCCGCGTCGAGCTGGTCGCCCGCCTCGACGCAGCCTCCTCGTGAGAGTTTGACCAGATGAACGCATGTGGTCATTCGTTCATGACTACCGGTCGCCGCTCCACCACGCGATCCGGCGCCCGGCACGCCCGCTGCAATCCCGGCCCAAGGCTCACACGAGGCGTCCTGGCCGATTTCGGCCAGCGCACGCACGTTCCGGGAACCGCCCGACGTCGTATCGGGGACGTGACGGCGATCGCGATGCGCATGACCGCCTCCCGCGGCAGCGGCGGTCGGCTGTTGGCGGCCTGGGGGGTGTGCTGCGTACGCTGCTGCCTGCATCGCCGCGCACGCCGTCGCGGTGCAGGAGAGCTCGGTGATGCGGGCCGACGCAGCAGGCCGGCTGGAGCGCCACAGGGCGGTAGGTTCCGGTGGCGGCGCCTGTGAGCAGCCGGTCATCAAGGGTGCGACGGAGGATGTTGTGAACCTGGAGTCGGCGATGGTGGGCACGTCGGTCGGTCGCTACCGACTCGACGAACTGCTCAGCCGCGGGGGCATGGGGGAGGTGTGGCGCGCCTTCGACACGACCCTCGGCCGGCCGGTCGCCGTGAAGCTGCTCCGCGCCGGACTCACCGACGCGGCGGACAAGAAGCGCTTCGTCCGGGAGGCGCGCTCGGCCGCCCAGCTCAGCCACCCCAACGTCGTCGCCATCTTCGACGTCGGCGACTGGCTCGGCTCCTCCTACCTCGTCATGGAGCTGCTCGAAGGCAAGACCCTCGCCGAGGAGCTGGCCGACAACGGGCCCCTTCCGATTGCCGACGTCCGCGACCTCGGCGCGCAGGCCGCCGCCGGCCTGATGGCCGCCCATGCGGCGGGAGTCGTGCACCGCGACGTCAAACCGAGCAACCTGGTACGCACCCGGGAGGGCACGCTCAAGGTCGTCGACTTCGGGATCGCCCGCGTGCTCAACGAGGCATCGACCAGGCTGACCCGGACCGGCACCATCGTGGGGACCGCTGCCTACATCGCACCGGAACAGGCGCGTGGGACCGACGCCGACGCCCGCACCGACCTCTACGCCCTGGGTTGCGTCCTCTACCAGCTGCTCGCCGGTCGCACGCCGTTCGTCGGCGGACCGACCGAGGTGATGTACTCCCACCTCTACACCGAGCCCGAACCGGTTACCCGGCTCCGTCCCGACGTACCTGCCGACCTCGAGGCACTCATCCTCAGCCTGCTCGCCAAGGATCCGGCAAACCGGCCCGCCGACGCCGCGACCGTGCGGACCGCGCTGGCGGGCACGGCGCAGGCTGTGCGAGCAGGTACCCAGGTCGACGCGGAGGCTGCGGCCGCCGCACCCACGATGGTGACGCCCGCCCTGCTGATGCCCGATCCAGCAGCGACGTCCCAACCGTCCACACCACCGGAGGCGTCGGCCGGACCGACGGTGGGTCAACGCGGCACGGTGAGGCCGGCACCGTCGACGTCCGCGTGGGGATCGGACGCCGCGAGCGCGGCAGCGAGCGGTTCCGGCACCGGATCGACGCGACAGTTCCGGATCGACGACCCTCAGCGCCCTCCCGAACGCGGTTCCGGTGGTGGTCCACGTCGGGGCCGGCGGAGACTGCGTACCGCTCTCCTGGTGCTGGCTGTCGCGCTCGCGGTGGCCGCCTTGGCCTGGTCCGTCCAGTACCTGCGTACTCAGGAGGACCCGACCGCGAACGCGCCGGCTCCGAAGACCACGCCGAAGCAGACCGTGCCCTCCAACACTCCGTCGCCCGAGACGCCGGGCACCGCCGAGGACGTTCCCGCCAATCCGGAGTACGGATCGCCGCAGTGGCTCCAGCAGCTCGACTCGACCCTTGCGACGCTGGAAGCCGAGGACCTGATCGAGGAGGACGTCGCGGACGACCTGCGCGACAGCATCGACGACGCCCTCCAGGCATACGCCGAGGGTGACGACAGAGGGGTGGAGCAGGAGTTGTCCCGCCTGAACAAGGATCTGACCAAGGGGTTCCAGGACGGCGACCTTCCGTTCGACGGTCCGCTCACCACGTTGTTCAACCAGGATTTCTCGGGCGACAGCGGTGGAGACGGCGATCGGAGGGGGGACGGCGGCGACGGGAACGACGGCGACTCTGACGAGGGCGATGGCTCTGACGGCGACGGTTCCGGCTACTGAGCGAGCGTGAGTCTGTGAGGGGTGTGGGAACCATGAGCGTGCTGCGATGGGCGGAGCTGACCCGTGAGCGGCTCTCCGAGCTGCTCCCCGAGGCGCTGGTCGTCCTGCCGGTGGGCGCAATCGAGCAACATGGGCGCCATCTCGCCACCGGGACCGATGCGTTGTTGGCCACGACCGCCGCCGAACGCGCGGTGTCACTCGCTGCGGAGTCCGCGCCGCGGAAGCTCGTTCTGGCACCCACACTTGCCTTCGGCGCATCGGACCACCACCTACCATTCGGGGGCACGCTGTCGCTGCGTCCCGAGACGTTGCTCGCGATCTTGCTCGACCTCGCCCGCTCCGTCGCCGAATGTGGTGGGCGGCGGCTCGTCCTCCTCAACGGACACGGCGGCAACCGGGGGATCTGCTCGGCAGCGGCGGCGGCGGCATCCGTGCGTAACCCGGTTGCCGTGGCCTACACCGACTACTGGGACGCCGCCGTCGGTGCCGACCTCGCCGGAGTGGGCGGTGGTGACACACCGCTACCTGGGCACGCGGGTGGCTTCGAGACGTCCCTCGTCCTCGCCGTCGCGCCGGAGTTGGTGGTCGACCGGACTGAGCGGTCGGCGGTCCCGGAGATTCCCCAGGTCACCGGCCTGGAGATCCATCGGCAGGCATCCTGGCACGAGCAGGACGGCTACACCGACCAGCCGGCCCACGCCACCGCCGACCGTGGTGAGGTATGGCTCGACCACCTCGTGTCCGTGCTGGCCGACCGGTTGGTCGATCTAACGAAGGCGCTCTGAGCGTCGGCCGCCACCGTCGGCGGGGCGAGGCCCCGAACGTCGCGGGTGAAGATCTGGCACGGCATCTGCCCGGCTCAGCCCGGGGCTGTCGCGTTCATGGACTCCAGGACTCCGTGAGACGTGTCAGCCGGTCGTGGAGGTACGCGCGCAGGTCCTGCTCAGGTGCGAACGCCCACCACAGGACGGCGCCCTGCCAATGTGTGAGGAGCAGGTCCGCGGCATCTGCCGCCGCGTCGGGAGCCTCGGTGAAGCAGGCACTGAGGACCTCCACCAGGAGCTGCCTCCACCTGGCTCCGCGCTGCCGCAGCTCGGGATCTCGCAGGTCCTCGCGCAACAGGAGGAGTCCCTCAGCGAACTCCTCGATGTCGGTGTCGTAGCGGGCCGACAGTCCGACGAGAAGGTCCACCGCGCCTGCTGGTGTGTTCTCGATCTCCTTGCCCAGCGCGACAGTCCTGGCCTCGAGCTGGTCCCACGCATGGTGAAGCGTCCGACGGCGCAGGTTCACCACTGTGCCGAACCGTTGGACCAGGGTCGCGGCGGACAATCCGCACGAGCTGGCCACGGCCGTGAACGTCAGTCGCTCGACACCGGTACGCCTGGTCACCGCGAGCGCAGAATCGAGGATCTGCGTGTCGGTGAGGGTCTTGGGTCGTGGCACAATTCCAAGTATAAATGAACGTCCGTTTATTAACTCGGAGGGTGTGAACATGACCACGCAGACACTGGGGGGCAAGGTTGCGCTCGTCGCGGGCGGTACGCGCGGAGCCGGCCGCGGGATCGCCGTCGAGCTGGGAGCCGCCGGGGCGACCGTCTACGTGACCGGCCGGACGACGCGAGAGCACCAGTCGGAGTACGCGCGACCGGAGACCATCGAGGAGACCGCCGATCTCGTCTCCAGTGCCGGCGGGACCGGCATCGCCGTACGCGTCGACCACCTCGTACCCGAGCAGGTGCAGCACCTGGTCACGCGCATCCGCTCCGAGCACGGCCGGCTCGACATCGTGGTCAACGACATCTGGGGCGGGGAACATCTCTTCGAGTGGAACACCCCGGTCTGGGAGCACGACCTCGAGAACGGCCTGAGGCTGCTGAGGCTCGGTGTCGACACGCACCTCATCACGGCACACTTCACCTTGCCGCTGCTCATCGAGCGCCCAGGCGGACTTCTCGTCGAGGTGACCGACGGGACCGCCGACTACAACGCGCGGAACTACCGCAATTCCCCGTTCTACGACCTCGCCAAGGTCTCTGTGCAGCGGATGGCGTGGGCGCATGCGAAGGACCTTGCCCCACACGACGCTACCGCGCTCGCTGTCACGCCCGGCTGGCTGCGTTCGGAGAACATGCTCGACCACTTCGGGGTCACCGAGGCGACCTGGCGCGATGCTCTGGAACAGGTGCCGCATTTCGCGATCTCCGAGACCCCGCGTTTCGTCGGGCGCGCCGTCGCCGCAGTCGCCTCGGACCCCGAGCGTGCCCGATGGAGCGGACAGTCGGTCTCATCCGGCGGCCTTGCGAAGGTCTACGGATTCACCGACACCGACGGCAGTTGCCCCGACGCCTGGCGCTACCTGGATGAGGTACAGGATGCAGGCAGGCCGGCCGACGTCACGGGCTACCGCTGACGAGACCCGTGCACGTCCACGGGTCGGCGACGACGTGACGTGTCCGGCGTACGGACATCAAGGACTGCTACCAGGCGTGGGTAGTCCATGTGCTGAAGCGGGCCCCGGAATCGGCTGGGCCTCTCACTGCTGTGCGGAGCCGGCCCAGGCGTCAGCGGCGCTGGTAGACGCGTACGTAGTCGACCTCGAAGGCGTTCGGGAAGACGGTGCCCGCGTCCGGTGGCCCGCCGCGGTCGTCGTTGACCCAGACCCCGCTGTTGAGGATGACGTACATCGGCTTGTCGGGAACGAACGAACCCTCGAACACGGCGGTCGGAGCGCCGTCGACGAAGAACACCGCGCGCCCGGGCTCCCACTGCAGGGCGTACGTGTGCCAACCGGTCGTCGGTGCCGGGCTGTAGGTCCACTGACTGTGCCAGTCGACGTCGGGCCACTGGCCGGTGGCGATGCCCTGGTGCAGCCCTTCGTTGCCGCCGAACCACTCCGCGATGTCGAACTCCGGCGGCCAGCTGCGGTCCTGCGGCACCAGCCAGAACGCCGGCCACAGGCCGCGGCCGGCTGGATACTTCGCGCAGATCTCCCAGTGGCCGTACGCCTGGTAGAACAAGTCATGGGAGGACATGAATCCCTCGGAGTAGGCGTACGTGCCGGGCGGGTCGTCGCCCACGACCGGTTCGTCGTTCGCGATCAGGTGGAGGCGACCGTTGCGCAGGACGATGTTCTCGTCGAGGGCGTAACTTCCGTACGAACTGTTGTGGTAGTGCCCGCCGGCCCGGCCCGGAAAGTCCATGACGGTGTTCCACTTGGAGCGGTCGAGCCGCGACGTGGCGAACTCGTCGTGCCACGTCAGCTTCCAGTCCCGCCCAGGGGACGGCGAGCCTGTGCAGGTGCGCGACGACGCGACGTCGGTCGCGGCGTCGGTCGCGGTTTCGGGTGGGGGTGGTGGGACGGCTGAGGCGGCCGGCAGGTGAAGCGTCGCGACGAGCATGCAGAGGCCCGCGACGACCGCAGGTCCCAACCGGGTAAGGCGACTCATGACGGCGACCTCCTGATGGGCCACCCTGAGTGAAACCCGTGCCCGGGTGGCGCGTCAACGCGGCCGTCCGAGGTTGCCCGACCAAGTACGGCGAACCGCCGGTTCGGGACCGTTTCGTGGGCACGACAGCGGGGAACCTGAACCTGAATCGAGGGTGACCCCGACCGGGAGGTCCGTGTTGAGCGCTCGCACCGCCGAATCGCCAAACGTCCTTCCGCCGTCCGAGCGGGAACTCCTCGACGCCTACTGGCGTGCGGCGAACTACCTGTCGGTCGGTCAGATCTACCTGCTCGACAACCCGTTGCTGCGTGAACCGCTACGTCCGGAGCACGTCAAACCTCGGCTGCTCGGCCATTGGGGTACGACACCGGGGCTCAACCTGGTCTACGTCCACCTGAACCGGCTGATCCGGTCCCACGACGTGTCGGCGATGTACGTCACAGGACCAGGGCACGGCGGACCCGGACTGGTCGCGAACGCCTACCTCGAGGGGACCTACTCCGAGGTCTACCCGCACGTGTCACGCGATCTGGAGGGGCTGCGGCGACTCTTCCGGCAGTTCTCGTTTCCGGGCGGGATACCCAGCCATGTCGCGCCGGAGACGCCCGGCTCCATCCACGAAGGTGGCGAGCTGGGGTACTCCCTGGTCCATGCGTACGGCGCGGCGTTCGACAATCCCGATCTGCTCGTCTGCGGCGTGATCGGTGACGGCGAGGCCGAGACCGGGCCGCTGGCGGCGAGTTGGGACAGCAACAAGTTTCTCGACCCGGCCCGCGACGGTGCCGTCCTGCCGGTCCTGCACCTCAACGGCTACAAGATCGCGAACCCGACGGTGCTCGCGCGGATCCCCGAGGCCGACCTGCTGCACCGGCTGGAGGGCCATGGCTACCAGCCGTACGTCGTCGCGGGTGACGACCCCGCGCAGGTGCACCAGCAGCTCGCCGCGACGCTCGACCGGGCGTATGAGGAGATCGTCGCGATCCAGCGCGACGCCCGGACCGGGCGTGCGGCGCCTCGCGAGCTGCCACGGTGGCCGATGATCGTGCTGCGGACGCCCAAGGGCTGGACCGGTCCCCGCGAGGTCGATGGCGTCCAGGTCGAGGGGACGTTCCGCTCCCACCAGGTACCCGTGTCCGACGTACGCACGAACCCCGAGCACCTCGCCGAGCTCGAGGCGTGGATGCGGCGGTACCGGCCGGAGGAGCTGTTCGACGCGGCCGGCGGCCTGCGCGCCGAGCTGGCCGCACTCCCGCCGACAGGGGAGCGGCGGATGAGCGCCAACCCCCATACCAACGGCGGCCTTCTGCTGCAGGGCCTCAGGCTGCCGGACTTTCGTGCGTACGGCGTGGACGTGCCCTCACCCGGCGCCGTCGACAACGCGCCCACCAAGGTGCTCGGCACCTGGCTGCGTGACGTGCTGCGGGACAACCCGACGACGTTCCGGCTGTTCGGTCCGGACGAGACGGCGTCGAACCGGCTGTCGGCGGTGTTCGAGGCGAGCGACCGCACCTGGGAGGCCGCGGTCGTCCCCGGCGATGACCACCTGGCCCCCGACGGCCGGGTGATGGAGGTGCTGTCCGAGCACCTGTGCCAGGGCTGGCTGGAGGGCTATCTGCTGACCGGCCGACACGGGCTCTTCAACTGCTACGAGGCGTTCATCCACATCGTCGACTCGATGGTCAACCAGCACGCGAAATGGTTGAAGGTCACCCGGCAGATCCCGTGGCGGCGGCCGATCGCCTCGCTCAACTACCTGCTGTCGTCACACGTCTGGAGGCAGGACCACAACGGCTTCTCCCACCAGGACCCGGGCTTCCTCGACCACGTGGTCAACAAGAAGGCCGAGATCGTGCGCGTCTACCTGCCCCCGGACACCAACACCCTCCTCTCGACGGTCGACCACTGTCTCCGCAGCCGGAACTACATCAACGTCGTCGTCGCCGGCAAGAATCCCGCACCCGACTGGCTGTCGATGAACGAAGCCGTGGAGCACTGCACCCGGGGGATCGGGATCTGGGACTGGGCGAGCAACGACCGCGGCGGCATCCCCGACGTCGTGCTCGCCTGCGCCGGCGACGTACCCACCCTGGAAACGCTCGCCGCCGTCGATCTGCTGCGCCAACACCTTCCCTCGCTCGCCGTCCGCGTCGTCAACGTCGTCGACCTGATGCGCCTGCAGCCGGCGAGCGAGCATCCACACGGACTCCCCGACCGGGAGTTCGATGCGCTGTTCACGACAGATCGGCCGGTGATCTTCGCGTTCCACGGCTACCCGCTGCTGATCCACCGCCTCACCTACCGTCGGACGAACCACGACAACATCCACGTCCGCGGCTACAAGGAGGAGGGGACGACGACCACGCCGTTCGACATGGTGATGCTGAACGATCTCGACCGGTACCACCTGGTCATCGACGTGATCGATCGCGTACCAGGGTTGGCGATCCGGGCCGCGGAGTTGCGGCAGCAGATGATGGACGCCCGGCTCAGGGCGCGGATCTACACCCGTGAGTACGGCGAGGACGCCCCCGCCATCCGCGACTGGCGCTGGCCGTCGGCGCGGGTGTGAGAGGCGCTGGAGCTCCGATGCGGGTGCTCGTCGTCAACGCCGGGTCGGCGACGCTGAAGCTCGCCCTCCTCGACGGCGACCGGGTACGTGCGAGTCATCAGGTCGACGTGTCGGGCGATGACTCGCAGTCGAGCGAGTTGGAGTCGGTCCTCGACGGGTGGGACACCCCCGACGCGGTCGGCCACCGGGTCGTGCACGGTGGTGGACTGTTCACCGGGCCCGTACGCATCGACGTCGGCGTACGCACCCAACTCCAAGCCCTGGTACCGCTGGCTCCGCTGCACCAGCCGGCCGCCCTTGCCGGTATCGACCTGATCGCGCGCCTGCTCCCCGACGTCCCGTCCGTCGCCTGCTTCGACACGGCCTTCCACTCCACCCTCCCACCCGCCGCCACGACCTACGCACTCCCGGCCGCGTGGCGGGAGTGCTCAGGCTTCGACGTACGGCGGTACGGGTTCCACGGCCTGTCCCATGCGTACGCCTCGCGCCGGGTGGCGGATCTGGTCGGGCGCCCGGTCGAGGACCTGCGGACCGTCGTCTGTCACCTGGGTGCGGGCGCGTCGCTCTGTGCGGTCCGGGGCGGGGAGAGCGTCGACACGACGATGGGTTTCACTCCGCTGGAGGGGTTGGTGATGGCGAGCCGGTCCGGCGACGTCGACCCCGGACTGCTGGTGTGGCTCCTGCGGCAGGGCGAGGTCGATGTCGATGCGCTCGACGACGGGCTGGAGTACCGATCCGGGCTGGCGGGGCTCGCCGGCACGCCGGACATGCGCGAGGTACTCGCACGGGCGGGTGACGGCGATGCCGCCGCGCGTCTGGCGATCGAGGTCTATCTGCATCGGTTGCGGGCGGGGATCGCCGCCATGGCGGCGAGCCTGTCGGGCCTGGACGTCGTGGCGTTCACCGGCGGCGTGGGGGAGCACGCTCCGGCGATCCGGGCGGGGGCGGCCGATGGGCTCGGCTTCCTCGGGCTCGGCGTCGATGCGGTCCACAACGCTGCCGCCGAAGGGGATGCGGACATCAGCGCGCCAGGGTCACCGGTGCACTGTCTGGTCGTCGCGGCGCGCGAGGACCTGCAGATCGCCCGAGATGTCGCCCAACTCCTCAACTAACTCCCGCCGGCGATGCGGGCCAATTCCCCACGATGCACGGCGAATATGCCGCGCCATCGTGGGGAATGATCACGTGTGCGTGATCATTCCCCGCACTTCTCGGCTAACCCGCTGGTTGTCCGGGTGATGGGGACAACGCCATCCAGCTCCGGACAGGGTTGGTGCACATGGCCGTCAAGCCGGTTGACTCACCGCCGGCGTGATCTAGGGTTCGGGCGTCCCGCCATCAGGCCCCACTGCGTAAGCCCCGAGGGAGATCCCATGGTCAGCCGACGCGTGTTTCTCACCGGCGCGGTCGCGGCCGGTGTCGCGTCCTCTGCGACGAAGCCGGAAGCCGCACTTTTATTTGAGTCGATTGGTAAGACCTCTGACAAAGTATCGGCGTCGACCGCCACCGACGCAGGTGGCATCAGCTGGCCCGAGGGCCAGGCGTTGCCGCACTTTCCCCGGGCTCGACACCTCCTGGTGGCCGATCTGGAGGAGGTTCCGCGCGACGAACAGGTGCTCTTCGCCTGCCTCCAGGGCATCGTCAACCGCACCTTGCCTCGCATCTACCTGCTCCAGCCGGGGGACCAGGGCAAGCAGACCTGGCTCACCGACGGCCTCGGAATCACGTACACCATGCTCGATTCGAGGTGGCGGCTGCTCGAGGAGTTCGCGGACGTACCGACGGGGATCGTGATCTACGACCCCGACGTGCTCGACACCATCAACGCGGCAACGGGTCTCGCGGGTCTGCGGGACGCGCTGGCCGTCAGCCCCGAACTCGCCGCGAAGCTCGCTGCAGACGGCTACGACTACCCCGTTCTCGAGGATCTACGGGGACGGTTCACCGGCCGCCTGGACGTCTACCAGTGGACCTACGACAACCTCTGGCCCGAGGCCACCCACCGGATGCTCGTCGGGCTCAAGCCCGAGGGCCAGCGCACCGGATCGGCGTACCTGCGGGACTATCCCGTCGCCAACCGCTCCCTCGTGATCTGGCTCGACTCCGCGATCCCTGCCGAACGCGCGCTCTACGCACGTTTTCTCGCCGACATGCCGACGAACTCGCCGTACCTCGGCTGGTTCCCGCCGGGAGAGTTCAGCTCCACCCAGCTGTGTTCGGAGAACGCCGTCTACGTAGTGCCGGCGGACTGGTTCGCCAACATGAGCGTCTGGTCGGGTACGCGGGCGGAGCCGATCGCGCAACCGAAGGCCAAAGCCCCAAGGCTGCGCAACAAGATCTATGTCACGTTCACGATGTCCGAAGGCGACAACCTGCAGTACAACCAGCGGGTCCTGCGCAGGATCTGGGGTGACCCGGCGCGGGGGAGCGTCCCGCTCAACTGGGGGATCAGCCCGCTGCTGCTCGACGCCGCCCCCGCGATGCTGCGCTACTACCAGTCGACCGCGACACCGAACGACCACTTCATGGCGGGACCCTCCGGGGCTGGCTACATCAACCCGACGCCGTGGCCGGACGCCGACTTCCGTACCTACACCCGGCACTCGGGGAAGTACCTCGAGGCGGCAGGGCTCGAGACCGTCTACGTCCTCAACCGCGTCAACGGACCGAGCGTCTGGATGACGGAGCACGAGGTGACGGCCTACTCCGAGGACATCGATCCGGCGGGTGTGATGTTCGGCTGGGAACGCTGCACTCTCACGAAGATGCTGACCGACGACCTGCCGCAGTCGGTCGTCATGCTCAACAACAACGTCGCGGAGCTGAAGGCCTCCATCGCCGAGGCGTCCCGCGGCTGGGACGGCAACTCGCCGCTGTTCCTGTCGATGGGCGTGCTCGCGATGGCGATGACACCGACCGACGTGGCCGGTGTCATCGCGGAACTCGGGCCGGAGTACGAGGTCGTGCGCGCCGACCAGTACTTCGACCTCATCCGGATGGCGAACCGACTCGACCCGATCAACGACGACGACGTGCCGGAGTTCGCGCATGTCGTCCCGCAGGGACAGATGACGGCGACGGCGACGAGTTCGCTCGAAGGATCCGGTCCGCAGAACGCGATCGACAGCGACGACGCGACCCTGTGGCACAGCGCGACGGGACCGGAGAACCCGCTGCCACAAGCGATCACCCTCGACCTCGGCGGCGACTACGTGACCCGTGCACTCGTCTACACACCCCGCCAGGATGTGAGCTGCAACGGCACCATCATGGGATTCCGCATCGCCGTCAGTACCGACGGCGCCGCCTTCACCGAGGTCGCGCAGGGGGAGTGGAGCTACTCGTACCACCGGAAGTACGCCGAGTGGCAGCCGGTCACTGCCCGCTTCATACGCCTGGAGGCCGTCGAGGGCTACAAGGGTCTCGCGTCGGCCGCGGAGGTCAACGTCGCCTACGAACCGGAGGCCTGACCCGCGGGCTCCTGGGAGCGCCTGCGACAGACGGGGCGCGGACGCCCGCACGCGTGGGAGAAGGGCATCAGCTGCTGTCGTAGAAGCCGCGAGGACCGGGGCATGGCAGCATCGTCCCCGCTGGCCAGCCGTGGTCGGCACACCAGGTTCGGTGGGGGCGCGGCTGGCGTTCTCCCGGGTGGATCTGGTTCGGTGGTCGGGCGGGTCGCTCGCGTGGGTCCTCGACGCCCTCGGTGCCGGTCCCCGCGAAGACAGGTCGAGGTTCTACGGAGGTGGCGGTCGTTGGGTACCGACGTCGATGCCGCAGCAGTCGTCACGCTGCTCGGATCTGGTCAGGAGCACGCGGACTGGGTGGCCGAACTCGCCCGGCTGTCACCGCCCGTGAAGGAGGTCCCACTCCCTGACCTCGCCGAGATCGACCCCCTCCTCCAACGTGTCGGCGTCCTCCCGGACGACGCCGCGGAGATCATCGCGACCCGCCCGTCCGCCGCCGGGGACCCCGAGCTCTGGTGGCTCCTACAGCGTTGCCACCAGTTGCTCGAGACCAGCATGGGCGACCTGAACTGGGACTGGCTGCGGTGGCCGCACCTTCCGGCGAGCCTCGGCGCCAAGGGTCGGTTCTTCTATGTCCACGTCCTCCTCGCCGCCGTGCCCACCGTCCTGCGCTACCACGAGGAGCGCGGCATCCCGGCCGACGTGAGCTGGGCGACCTTCGCCGACCTGGGCCGCCAGATCGCCATCTACCGGCGAATCCACGGCGTCGGCGGTCTCGACGTGCAGTTCTGGTTCTCTCTGCACTTTCGTGGCCTGATCTACGACATGGGCCGGCTGCAGTTCAACCGCGGGACCGTCAGCTTCGACGATGAGGCGATCGCCGCGACGGACGCTCCGTTCCGCAGGGGCGACACCGCACTGGGTGTCCACATCCCGGAGTCGGGTCCGATGACGCACGAGGCGTGCGAGGAGTCGTTCCGGCGGGCGCGGGAGTTCTACGACCGGTACTTCCCTGAGGAGGGCTACCGCTACGCCATCTGCTCGTCGTGGCTGCTCGATCCGCAGCTCGCGGAGTACCTCCCCGCCGACTCCAACATCGTCCGGTTCCAGCGCCGCTTCCAGCTTGTTCCCGGGGGACGGGTCGGCGACAACGACGTGTTCCAGTTCGTGTTCAGGAAGATCAACCCCACGATCGACGAGCTTCCCAGGCGTACGACGCTGGAACGCGCGATCGTGACGCACCTGGAGGCCGGTAGGCACTGGGAGATCCGGGCCGGCTGGGTCGCCCTCTGACGCCGGGTGATACCAGGCGCGGATAGGGTGACCCCGACGACAGGCGTCGCCACAGGGACAAATGCCGCGTTACCGGCGCTGTTCGTCGTACGCCTCCTTCTGGTAGGCGTACCCCTTCAGATGACGCGGCGACTCACAGCGGACGGAAGGATTCACCGTGCCGGTCCGGGCAGTCCGGGGTGCGACCCAGCTCGAGATCGACGAGCGCGAGCACCTGCTCGATCGCGTGGCCGAACTCGTCAAGGAGGTCCTGCGCACCAATGACCTCGACAACGACGACCTGATCAGCATCGTCTTCACGGCGACGTCCGACGTGCACTCGGAGTTTCCGGCCTACGCCGCGCGCCTGATGGGTATGACCGACGTCCCCCTGCTCTGCGCGCGTGAGCTCGAGATCGGTGGCGGGATGCCGCGGGTGATCCGGCTCATGGCCCATGTCGAGACCCCGCTCAGCCGGGACGAGATCACTCACGTCTACCTCCACGGCGCGGCCGCGCTGCGCCGGGACCTCTCCCATGTCTACGCCGTGCCGGACGACTCGCCGACGCCCCCTCCGGGGCAGCCATGAACCGACGTCCGACGGGTCGCATCCTCGTCATCGGTGCCGGATTGATGGGCACCTCGGTGGGGCTCGCGCTGAGTCGGGCGGGTCTCGAGGTCCTTCTCGAGGACCGCGATCCGGGACATGTGCGGGTCGCCGTGTCTCTCGGCGCGGGCGTACCGGCCAGTCGAGCGGACGTCGGCGGCGCGGATGGCCCGGGCGAGACGGATGGTGCGGCCGGGACGGATGGTGCGGAGCCCGATCTGGTCGTGGTCGGCGTACCACCCGCTGCCCTCGGGACCGTCATCGCCGACGCGCTGGAGCGGTTCCCGCGGGCGACGGTCACCGACCTTGGCAGCGTGAAGGCCGCCACGGTCGTCGCCGTCGCTGCGAGGGCGCCTGAGTTCCTCGACCGGTACGTCGGCGGGCACCCGATGGCCGGCAGCGAGCAGTCGGGACCGCTGGCCGCGCGAGCTGACCTGTTCGACGGGCGGGCGTGGGCGGTGACGCCGCATCCGGGAAGCCGGCCCGAGGCGGTCGAGGCGGTCGAGGGCCTCGCGGCGACCTGCGGCGCGTTCGCGGTGCCGATGGCGCCGGCCGAGCACGACGAAGCGGTGGCGCTGATCTCCCACCTTCCCCAGGTCGCCTCCTCGGTGGTGGCCGGCCTGCTCACCACCGCGGCCGAGGACCACCTGGTGCTGGCCGGGCAGGGCCTGCGCGACGTGACCCGGATCGCGGCCGGTGACCCCGACCTGTGGAGCCAGATCCTCGCCGCCAACGCCGAGCCGGTGGCCAAGCTGCTCCACGAGACGGCCGAACGCATGCACCAGTTTGCTGTGACCCTGGAGAAGTCCGTCCCGCCTGCGGAGACCGAGCTGGCGGCGCCCGGGGCTCCCGACCTGAGGAACGTCCTCGAACGCGGTGCCACCGGCGTACGACGACTCCCCGGCAAACACGGCATGCGTCCCGAGACCTTCGCGTCGGTACCGGTGCAGCTGCGTGACCAGCCCGGTGAGCTGGCGCGGCTGTTCGCCGATGTCGGTGCGGCCGGAGTCAACATCGAGGACGTACGCATCGACCACAGCCCCGGCACCCCCGCCGGGTTGGTCCAGCTCGCGGTGCACCCTGATGCCGTACCCGCACTCTTGCAGGCCCTGGCGCAGCACGGATGGGACGTCCACGGTTAGCCTGCGCGGCGGACCGGGCGGATCGTGGGAGGAGACGACAAGGTGGAGCGAGCCGACGAGGCAGATCTGGCCGGCATCGTGGTGGCGATCGACGGACCGTCGGGTTCAGGAAAGTCCAGTGCCGCACGAGGGGTGGCGCGACGCCTCGGCCTGCGTTATCTCGACACCGGTGCGATGTACCGCGCCCTCACCTGGTGGATGCTGCGAGCAGGCGCACCCCTCGACGACGCCGAGAAGATCGCCGCGCGCTGTGGGGAGCCCCACCTCGAGGTGACGACCGACCCGAAGGCGCCGAGGATCGCGATCGACGGGGTGGACGTCTCCCGTCCGGTGAGGTCGCGCGAGGTGACCAACGCGGTGAGCGCCGTCGCCGCCGTGCCAGCGGTCCGGACGCGACTCATCGACCTGCAACGTGAGCTGATCGGTGACGGCGGCATCGTCGTCGAGGGCCGCGACATCGGCACCACCGTGGCTCCAGACGCCGATGTCAAGGTCTACCTGACGGCGCGAGAGGATGTCCGTGCCCATCGCCGCGCGGCCGAAGGCCTGGCCGGCAGCAGGGTGGAGGTCGGCCTCACCCGCCGGGAGATCGCCCGCCGCGACCGGTTGGACTCCGACCAGTCCGGCCGTGCGTCCGACGCCGTGGTTCTCGACACGACTGAGCTCGACCTCGAGCAGGTCATCGACCGAATCGCGGCCCTCGCCGGCGAACGGGTGGGGGCGTGCGGTCCCCGATGAGCGGAGCGGCCGACCCGCCGCCCACTCCGTTCCCGCCACAGTTTTCGTCCCCCTCGGCGTACTGGCGAGGCACGCCGGGCCCGCCGAAGTGGCCGATGCGCCTCTCGCGGCGGCCCGCCTCTGGAGTGCTGAAGCTGGCCTGGAGGATCCGCGTCCATGACCGGCACCACGTGCCGGGCGACGGCCCGGTGATCCTGGCGTCGAACCACCTCGCGATCCTCGACGGGCCGGTCCTCGCGGCGGCGATGGCGCGGCCGGTCCATGGGTTGGTCAAGAAGGAGATGTTCCACGGCCTGCTGGGTAGGACGTTGCGGCGCCTCGGCCAGATCCCGCTCGACCGTGGGACGGCCGACGCCGGTGCCCTCAAGGCCGCGTTGGCGGTGCTGGACCGGGGCGACGTCCTCGCCATCTACCCCGAGGGCAAGCGCGGACCCGGCGACTTCACCGTGATCAAACCCGGCGTCGCGTATCTCGCCCTGTGCACGGGGGCGCCGGTCGTCCCGGTGGCCTGCCTGGGGACGCGCGCGCTCGGGAAGTCGACGGGGGCCGTACCCTCGATGAGGACGCGGATCGACGTGGTCTTCGGCCGGCCGGTCGTCCTCGAGGCGGTGCCGTGGCCACGCCGTCGCGAGGTCGTACGCCAACAAGCTTCCCGACTGCGCCAGGCCCTGATCGCCCACCTTCGCGAGGCGGTCGAGGTCAGCGGCCAGGCGGCGCCCGGCGCCGAGCAGGAGGCGGGACCCCGCGAGGCTGCCGCGCCCACCCCGGGACGCATCGACGTAGAGGAAGTTTCGTGACTGACAGGGAATCCCGGCAGGCTGCCGAGCTCGCCGACGCCTTTGCCGACGAAGGTGATGACGGCTATGCCTTCGTCGACGAAGGGGGGCCCGCAGACGACCTCGACGGCCCGGTGGCCGCGGACGCACCGGTCGTCGCGGTCGTCGGACGTCCCAATGTCGGCAAGTCCACGCTCGTCAACCGCATCCTGGGCCGGAGAGCAGCCGTCGTCGAGGACGTTCCCGGTGTCACCCGCGACCGGGTGACCTACGACGCCGACTGGCGCGGCCGGCGGTTCACCCTGGTCGATACCGGCGGATGGGACCCCGATGCCAAGGGCTTCATGGCCCGGGTGGCCGCCCAGGCCGAGATCGCCGTCACCGCCGCCGATGTCGTCCTGTTCGTCGTCGACGTCACTGTCGGCGCGACGGACGTCGACGAGGCCGTCGTACGCATCCTCCGGAGGGCCGGCAAGCCGGTGATCCTCACGGCCAACAAGGCCGACGACCTGCGCGGCGAAACCGAGGCGGCCGCCCTGTGGTCACTCGGACTCGGTGAGCCACGGCCGGTCTCGGCGATCCACGGTCGGGGGACCGGCGACCTGCTCGACGCGGTGCTGGAGGCGATGCCCGAGGCGCCAGCCGACCGCGGTCCAGGAGTCGGCGGCCCGCGGCGGATCGCTCTCGTCGGCAAGCCGAACGTCGGCAAGTCCAGCCTGCTCAACCGCCTCGCCGGCGAGGAGCGCGTCGTCGTCGACGAGGTGGCCGGCACGACCGTCGACCCGGTCGATGAGTTGGTCGAACTCGGCGCCAAGACCTGGCGGTTCATCGACACCGCGGGCATCCGGCGCCGGGTCCGCGACGCGGCCGGACACGAGTTCTATGCCAGCCTGCGTACGACCGCGGCGATCGAACGCGCGGAGGTCGCGATCGTCCTGCTCGACGCGGCCGAGCCGCTGTCGGAACAGGACCTGCGGATCATCTCGACCGTCGTCGAGTCGGGTCGCGGCCTGGTACTTGCGTTCAACAAATGGGATCTTGTCGACGAGGACCGGCGGCTGCGGCTGGAGAAGGAGCTGGACCGGCAGGTGCGGGTGCGCTGGGCCCCTCGGGTCAACGTCAGCGCGCTCACAGGCTGGCACGTCGACCGGCTGGTCCGGGCGATGGAGACCTCGCTCGAAGGCTGGTCGACCAGGGTCCCGACCGGCACCCTGAACGCCTTCCTCGGTCGGCTGGTGGCGGCCAATCCGCACCCGCTGCGAGGCGGCAAGCAGCCACGGATCCTCTTCGGCACCCAGCCGCAGACGTCGCCGCCGAAGTTCCTGCTCTTCACGACGGGCTACCTGGAGCCTTCGTACCGGCGGTTCATCGAACGCCGGCTCCGGGAGGAGTTCGGGTTCGCCGGCTCGCCGATCATGATCACCCTGCGGATCCGCGAGAAGCGCCAGCGCAAGGGGAAGTAGCGGGTGCGCCGGCCGGCGGCGCAGTTCGAGCGGCTCTGCGGTAATGTTCCATCCGCCCGACCGGGAGGTTTCGGGCGACGGGCTGTGGCGCAGTTTGGTAGCGCACTTGACTGGGGGTCAAGGGGTCGTGGGTTCAAATCCCGCCAGCCCGACAAGCGTTCCCGCAGGTCAGCGCGGTGCCGCGCCGACAGGTCGGCCGTTTTGGGACCATGGGGACCAACTGATTGGTCCCAGGATCCAAGTCCGTTGCAACCTAGCGTTACTTGACCGCCGGACATTGCAGAACTGGGCTGTCTTATGGATCAAGGCGCTGCTGCCGTGGCGTACCGCCCGGCTACCGCCCTTGCGGGCGGCGCCGGGGCGACTCTCAGCGCTGTCCCGGGCCAGGACGGGTTGTCCGGATCGACGTCGCACGTGACACGATTGAACGCCTCATGGACAGCCAAGGCAGCGCTGAGCCGGCCCAGCAAATCGAACGCCCGCAGGGTCAAAGACACGCCACCGACGCCACCCCCCGCCCGGTCGATCCATACCGACCGGTCTCCGTATTCTCGCCGTGTTCCAGCTCCGTGCTGGCCGAGTACGCCGACCAGGCCAGCGGCGGCCTCTGCACTCCGCAGTCAGGGGCACTCCACCAGCTGATGCGCGACAGGTCCGGGACCCTACAGACCGCCCGACGAGCGACCAACACACGGATCTGCCGAGTTCCGTGCGGCTCGGCCGAATCCACGTGACGTGTGCCACTGCGTGGTGCAGGCTGTCGGGGTGGACGCGAAGGAACTGCGCGAGGCGCTAGAAGATGTCTTCGACCAAGGCCTCGTTTTTCACGGCTACGCGGACTACATGCGTGACTACGACGTCTACGTATACGCGGCAGCCGACCCCCGTACTGGCATCGGACCGGCGCACCTTCGCTATCGATTTACCCATTGCGTGAAAGCGTCGGTAACAACCGCAGTTCGGCGAGATGTGTGGCCCCGCTCGCTTGGCGATGAGTTCACCGAGTACGACGAATGGCTACGGTCCGGGGAGCCCGAGGGCTACGTATGGGGCGTGAAGTGGCAGTGCCTCTACCCAGGCATGCAGTTGATGCCCGAGTCTGATGAGACTCGCGATTGGTCAGCGCTGCTAGGACTGCCCTTCCGCGAGGTGTTGATCGAGACCAACGGACACAACATAACGCTGATATTCGCCGACCTGAGAGTCAGTGTCGTCGAGCCAGGAGCCGCCCCATTCGTCGTCGCGCAGTCGGGCCCGGACGGCAAGATTCCGCTGCCGTAGCGCGCATCTGCCGCCAATTGTGAGCCCGGATGTGCCGAGAAGCGCGTGTTCAGTCGTGGTCAGGCTCGATGCTGTGCAAGAACCTTGCTGAATATGGCACGGTAACTGTCATGAGCTAGGGACAGTTCTCCAAGCACATCTTCGGTGAACCACGCGATGGCATCGTGTTCGTTTGGCGCAACGTTGACCGGAGACCCCATCCACGCTTCGATCAGCCAGATCTGCATGTCGAACGTGTCGGCACGAACTTTTTCCTCGGGCGGACCCGATGGTGCCGCTATGTCGATGCCCAGTTCCTCTCGAAGCTCTCGGCAAGTGCCGCGCCAGGCAGTTCCCCAGGTTCCACGTGCCACCGGGCAGGTCCCAGACGTCGGGATACCAACGACGCCGGGGAGATCGGTGACATAGCAGTACCCAGTTGCCGTCGCGCAGCAACGCCGCGACGATGCGATCCTTAGGAGAGCCCTCCGCGGAGTTCGACACAGGCGTATTTTGCCACTGGTCGTAGCCGACACTGTGCCTTGCCGAGGGGTGGCCGGCATGCTGATCTGCGCGGTCATGCCGATGTGCGTGCGGCGAATTCCTCGTGCGGTGGCGCTCGTCGGCAACTACGCTGATCGATCGTGGACCCGGTGGCGCTCAACGAGACGTTGCATATTGCCCGGGCCGCGGAATGCATGGGCTGCCTTGGCTCGGGCGACTGGCCGGATCTTGCCGTAGCACTTCTTCTCGAAGACGTGGAGGACCCAGAGGTCGCGGAGCTGGCGGGGTTCGACCAGCAAGTGAGCGCGTGGACCGTCGATCCGCTGACCGAGGCTCTGTACGAGAGATATGGGGTGCCCGCTCCAGACACGGAGGGTGCCGTGCACTCCCTCGCTGGGCTGATGGCCGCGGATCTTCGAGCCCGCCCTGCTGTCGTCACCGGACCGATGATCAGGCCTCTGGCGCGGCTCGCGCCGCCGACCTTCGAGTCCAGCCTGGCCAACAAGTGCTACGGGCTTGAGGAGTACCTGGACTGTGACTGCTCCGGTCGAGTAGATCGGTCCCTCGAGGCCGAACTTGAGGCGATGCCCGGACCTCGGATCCCAGACTCGGTTGCGCGGGTGCTCGCCGCACCGCTCCGGTCGACTCTTCCACTGGTGCAGCCGCCTCACGGGCACTGAGCAGCACTCTATGCCGCGATCCGGGCGGTCATGCCGATGCGAGGTTTGCTGCTCCGACCTCCTCGCCGCTCCTTCCTGAGAGGATTGCTTCATGAAGGTTCCGCCGCAAGAAGCGGGCGCCTGAGGATGTGCAGTGGGAGCACATCCAGGCCGAGGTTCGAAGGGCACGTCAATCACGGTTCGAGCAGACAGTGACGCAGCGAGATCTCGTCGATTCTGTGTCGCAGATCCTCTTTCGGGCCGATCCTGTCGGGATCAATTTCGAGACGAACACAGATGAGTACGACGCGGAAGCGGAAACCATCGTGATCGGCCTACCGAACACGCACGGCCCCGAGGACGTGAACGCGCTGACGCACGAGACCTTCGTTCAGTGGTTCGACGCACAGACTGCCGGCCCCATCGAGCGGTACGCCGCGGTGTCCTCAGAGATTTGGAACCTGTGGCGACGCCATCATGGTCAGCATGGACTGAGCGGTCAGTAGGCACTCACTTGCCGCTCTTCGCTCGCGGGTCCATGGCTATACGCGCGAGAGGACGATCGTCGAGAAGTCCGGAAGCCCAATGGCCACGCGCTCGTGGCTTCGATCGATCATGCTCAGCAGGGTGATCGATTGGTCAACGCGATGGAAGCAGTACGGGTCGCCCGTTCCGTCGTCGCCGAATGCGATCCAGTCGTCGAGGTAGCCGTCGAAGGGTCTCAGCCAACTCTCGGCATCAGCCATCTGATCAAGTGGCGAGATCACCCACCACTGTCCGTGGACGCTGTAATACCCGTTGGCCGCCTTGTAGAGCCGAACCAGTTCATCAGGCAGGAGCGTCCCCAGTGCGCTTTCGAACTTGACGAGCTCGTCGTCCGTCGTTGCAGGTGGACTCCGACGAAGGCGTTCCTCGCTCGGCCCGGAGTCGGTCACGAGTCGAGGCCAATCCTCGAGGTCGTCGAGCCGGTCAGGTCTGGCAGCGGCTTCTTGCACCGCGTCAGAAGGCACACTTCGCGGACGCCAGGTATCAGCAAGGCCGCGGTATCGTCGACGACCGGCCCGAAGACCTCGACATAGCGCAGACCTGAAAGGTCGCGAAGGAAGTCCAGATCGCGCAACTTGGCGCTCCGCGCAACGCGGAGATAGACGCCATCATGTCCGCCAGCAACGTACGCGCTGTGGACAGCCAAGGTATCGATGCCGCGGTCTACATCGACCCTCAGCACGTTGTAGTCGAACCTCACCAACCACCCACCTGCCCTCCGCCGGCCTAGTCAGAGGCCGAGCGCAACACGGATGCTACGCGGAAGGCAGCCCAACCCGCACTGCAGCGAGCCGCGCGGCCATGCCGATGTCCTGGTGGGCGGTGGACCCCTCACCCGTCGGCGGACTCGTCTCCCCCGTACAGGTCAACATCGAGGGGGATGCCCCGTCTCCCCAGCGCCAACATCGTCTCCGGCCCGAGCGTCACGCCTTCGTTTCCGCGCTCCATAAACCATCCGCAGAACAGGTCGACGGTGTACCGAGCGCCCAGGTCGCGCCACACCGCCTCGTCCGAGGTCAGGCGCCCGAGGATCGTCTCTTCGGCGTCCAGACTCCACAGACCGAAGCGCCGCGTTCTCGTCACACCGTGGGAGATCCACGCGTCGCCCTTGGCCCAGCTTCGTGAGGGCTCACATCCCAAAGCCGTCGTGATCGCTGTCGGGACAAGGGCTTCGCCCGCAATCCGGAGCGCGGCCAACGCGCGAGCGAGTTCCGCCATGACAGCGAGAGTAGCCAGCCTTGAGGTCACGCTGCACGCGATTCACGACCATGCCGCAGGGAGCGTGGGCGCACGCTATTGCCGCGAGGTGCGCGGTCGTGCCGATGAGCGGTCGTGGGCAAACAGCGCCGAGGCACCGACGTGTGGTCCAAGATGGGGGCGTGGATGACGAGCAGTTGGCCCGAATGCGCGCCCAACTGGAAGCCGAGCAGCGGTTCATCGACGAGCGCGGTGGACGACGGTGGCTCGACACGTACATCTTGCCCTTCTACCTCAAGTGGATGGGCGTCGGCGCTGCCACTCGTGCCGAGGTGCTGCCCCAGATACCTGACATCCGTGAACGGGCGGCGGATCTGAGTACGGGGACATCAGTGCGATGGTGCGCATGCAGTGGCGCATACAGGTGATGGGCACGTGGTACGCCATCGCGCGCGCCCACGTGGCTTTCGCGACCCCTGTCCACAGGGCTTTCGAGGTTTGCTACGGGACCCTCACTGCTCCCGCCCTCACGGCGGCCGTCCTGACCTACGCCAACGACTCGACAACAGAGGTCATCCGCGGCTACCGCGATCGAGATCTTGCTTGCCGATACGGCGCCTCCGGCATTGTCGACGCAGCCCTGCGAAGGCTTGAACCAGCCCAGGCCGACTCGCACCGAACCCGCGATGACGATGCCCTCGATGGTCTGCTCGATGTCGCCCACCAACTCCAAGACTCTGCGTAACGACCCGACCGCTCATGCACGCTGAGCGTGAGGCACGACCATGCCGAGGTGAGGGCGCCAGCCCGGTGGCATGGAAAGATCTGCGTGTGACCGCGAGCGAGCCTATTCACGTCGACTTGATCGACGACGAGAAGGCGGTCCTACGCGCCGGGCTGCTCGACTGGGGCGGACCAGCCGCTCCAACTGACGCTCTCGCAGTTGCCATGGGCTTCTCAGATGCCGAACAACTCTCAGGCGAGACTTGGGCGCTTTGGCAGAAGATCGAGAGCACTGGAGCGTTGCCTTCTGAGGACTGGAGACGAGCACTACTTGCGGTCGAGATCGTGTTCGTTAGCGATGTTGTTGGATCCGGGCTGGATTGGCGGTTCACATCCGGTTTCAGTGACGCAAGGACGATCGAGATCCTGCGGAATCTTCAACGCAAACTCCCGCGATGGCGCGGCAGCGTCCAGTTCACCCGCGACGACGACGGACACGTCAGCATCCTCGACCCCGAGCGGCCATGCCCCTAGCGACGCGCTTGCTCATGCCGCAAGGCGAGTTCCCGACGCCCGTCGCTCGGACTGGTCGGTACGTCCATGGGAGCGGACGGAACCGCCTTGACGGTCCCTGGTTTGTCGATTCTCGGGCACACCGATGGGGTGGTGAGGTTCCGTTGTGTCAGCTCACGGCAGTGGCGATGCCCGAGATGACGGCGGTCCAGAAGGCGAGTACGAAGACGAGGACAGCGGTCGCGAGAAGCACCGTCTCGGGGTTGGGCGGACCGGTCGAGGGCCAGACGATTCGGTTCTGGGGAGTGCCACCCTGGGGCTGTAACGGTCCTGTGCCGTCTGACGGCCGGCGGCGACGAGCTACGAAGCCGGATCGTCCGCCACGGTCGCGAGCAAGGAGGCGGGATCGACAAGCTTCACCGGCGTGAGCTGCGCGTACTCGCCGTAGATCCGTTTGACGTCCGCGGCCGCTTCAGCGTTGACGGGTCCTGCCATAACGGTTGGCGTAGATGTCGCGCACCATGCAGATCTGCGTGCCGTGGTGGCTCACCTCGTTGAGCATCGCCGCGAGGGCGTGGTCGCCGCGCCGCCAGGGATGTCCCGGGTAGTCCTGCTCGAGCATCTCGTCGGTCGTGTTCTTGAGCGCTTCCTTGAGCGCGGCCCAGCCGTCGTTGAATCGCGCTAGGCCCTCGTCGACGGTGGGGATGATCGTGTGGCCCCACATGCAGTCGTAGATCTCGCGTGTCGGGGTGGTGCGGCCGCCGACGATCTCGAGCTCGGCGAACAGGCCGGGCGCGGCGCCGAAGTGGTTGAGCAGCCAGTTGATGGTTGTCATTGGCATCACGACCGGCCTGCCCTCGTACTCGTCGGTCGCAAGGTCCCAGTCACACTCGACGATCCACTGGCCGCTGTCATCGCCGCCGGCGTGCTTCGTTCGTTGCTCGCCCCGCGGGCGGATGCCCCACGCACCCGGGTGCGGCTCGAAGTCGAGCTCGTCTTGGATGAGGTCCTTCCGCGCTCGGTCGAGCGTGTAACTGTCGATGAGTCCCATCCAAGTGAGGAACAGGTCGGCGCGCTTGTCCGTCATGGCGCCGAGCGTGGCATGCCCTTGCGGCGTGCTACAAGACCCCCAGAGCCGAGCGACATCACGAACCGTGCCCCCTCAGGTCCATGGCGCTCTTGCTAGGTGTTCCCGATCAGGAGGTTGGTGACGCCGTGGTGGAGTTGTGAGGCTGGGGGTTGGTCTCCGACGGCGGTGTGTGGGCGATGGTAGTTGTAGTGGATGTTCCAGACTTGGATGGCTTCGGCGCGTTGGGTTTCGCTGGTCCAGACTCTGGCGTAGAGGAGTTCTTCGGCCAGGATCCGTTGGTAGCGCTCGACTTTGCCGTTGTGGCGTGGGGTGTAGGGCCGGATCCGTTGGTGGCGGGAGGCGAACGCGGCGACGGTGCGGGCGAAGGCGGCGGCGCGGTAGTTGGGTCCGTTGTCGGTGACCACGCGGGTGATCCGAGTGATGCCGTGGGCGGCGAAGAACGCTCGCGCCCGGTGGAAGAAGCCGATGCTGGTGGCGGCGGTCTCATCGGGCAGGTGTTCGGTGTAGGCCAGTCGGGAGTAGCCGTCGATGACGGAGTGTAGGTAGACGTAGCCGGCTTTGGCGGCGCCGTTGCGGCGGTTCTTGGCGCGTTGGGCGGCCCGGTCGGCGGTGCTGCCGCGGCCGTGGGCGCGCCAGCCACCGCCGTCGGGGATCCGACCGACTTTCTTGACGTCCAGGTGGATCATGTGGCCGGGATAGCGGGCGGTGATCGTGGCTGGTCTGCGGTTCACCTCCCCGTCGGGGTCGAGGTCGCGGCGGCGGTTGATGCCCAGCCGGACGAACCAGCGCCCCACCGTCGCGGCCGAGACCCGGTGCCCGATCGCAGCCAGCTCGGTCGCAATCGTGCGGGCGGACCACTTGCGCTTGCGGCGCCAGGACTCGATCAGTTCCACCACCTCCGGCGCCAGCTGTGCGGGCGAGGTGTGTGGCGCTGACGACCGGTCGAGCAGACCCACCTGGCCACACCGGCGGTACCGGCCGACCCACTTGGACAGGCACTGCCGAGACACACCAGCCTCGGCAGCCACATGAGCGATCGGACGGGCCTGACACCGCTGAACCAGACGCAGACGGCCAGCAGGAGTCAACGGAGCATTACGGTGGGACACGCGGGTCTCCTTCGGAACAGGACGTGTGGTCAGCGCTTCACATCCTGCCGACGGAGACCCGCCTCAGCTCCTCACAACCCCCACCACCGCGTCACCAACCTCATGAACCGCAACAGCGCAACGCCCGACGCGAACTGACACCGGTGTAGGTACGCCGGCATGGAGGTGCGACGGCATGGACGTACGCCGGCGTGCCCATCTGCAGCCAGGAAGGCACGCAAAGCCCAAAAACTGCGCCAGTAGGCTGGCAGCGCCCAAGTCGATATGCGTGATCTTCTCCCGCTGATCTTCAAGGACATGATCGTGCTCGTCCGCCGCGCATTCGTGCCAGACCACCTGCATGCTGACCGCGCCGACACCGCCGGCACCACCGCCGACGGCTGGCCGTTCACGGTGCCGTGCGTCGCGGAACTCGCCGAGCACGGGCTCGTGTTCGAAAAGCCCGTCACGTTTCTCGTCGGTGAGAACGGGTCCGGAAAGTCCACCCTGGCGGAGGCGCTCGCCGAGGCGTTCGGGCTGGACGCACGGGGTGGGCGTGCCGGCCGCAAGTACGCCAACGATCGCGAGAAGACGCCGCTCGGCGAGGTCCTCCAGCTCGACCTCACACCCGCCGGATCGAAGATGATGACAGGTCCGCGGCGCAGGAAGAAGGGCTTCTTTCTGCGGGCGGAGGCCGCGTTCGGGCTCCTGGAGACCGTCACCGGACTCGGTATCCCTGGCTACTGGGACGAGGATGTGATGGCGATGTCCCACGGCGAGGGCTTCCTGACCGTCTTCGATGCGATGTTCGCCCAGCCGGGCTTCTACGTCATGGACGAGCCCGAGGCCGCCCTGTCGTTCACGTCCTGCCTACGCCTGGTCGCGCTGATGCACCAGCTCGGCAAGACCGGCGCGCAGGTCGTCTGCGCCACCCACTCACCCGTCCTGGCCGCGACGCCCGACGCGGACATCATCGAGGTCGGCGACCACGGAATCCGCCGCACCAGCTGGGACCGGCTCGCGCTCGTCGACCACTGGAAGGCCTATCTCAGCAACCCCCACAGCTACCTGCGCCACGTCATCGACCCGTAGACCGCCACTCACGTGTCCGCGTCGAACGCACCGCTGATCCAACCGATGTAGCGATCGGCCGACCTGCGTACCGCGGCCTTCGCGTCCCGCGCCACCATGCCGCCGAAGTTGCCGTAGAGCCGATCGAAGTCGTACGGCTCCACCGCGCCGACGACCCGTTCCACGGCGGCGGCCGACAGCGGGATGTTGTTCGGATAACTCCGCATGAACGAGGCCCACCGCTGGTCCGGCGTCGGCGCGATGGTGTCACCGGCCAGTAGCACTCCACGCCCGTCGGCACGTCCCGCCCAGTGCGCCGCCGCGCTCCCCGCGAAGTGCCCACCACACTGCACCAGCGTGACGCCGGGAAACAGGTCGTACGTACCAGACCAGTACTCCACAACCGGGTCGGTCCGCTGCAGCCACTGCCTGTCAGCCGCCGCGACGAGAACCGGCACGCCGCCGAGGGCACGGCTCCATTCGACCTGGACACCGAACATGTGCGGATGACTGGCCGCGATGGCGGCGACACCGCCGAGCTCGCGAAGCCGATCCGCCCCGGCGGCGTCCACGAAACCGGTCGGATCCCACAGCAGGTTGCCCTCAGGAGTACGCAGCAGCAACGCCTGCTGACCGATCCCGACCTGCGGCTGCACGGTGACACCGAACAGGTCCGGCTCGACTGCCTCGACCCGGACCCGGTGGCCCGCCGCGCCCAGTTCGTCCAACGACGTCCACTGCTGCCCCACGGGCAGCACGTACTGACGTTCGTCCGCACAGATCGCACACGTCGCCGGCGGCTGAACGGTGTCGGAGTGTTCGACCGCACAGGTGGCGCAGATCCAGACCGTCACGAACGCCCTCCCTTTACCTGGCACCGGTTTCCTGCCACGTCCGACCGCCGACGCTAGGGCAACGCCGGAACGCGGTCCTCGGTCGCAGGTCGGATCAGCACTGCTCCCATCGCCCTACGACCTGCGACCGGAGTCGGGCGCCATCAACGCGGTGTCTTCGTGTTTCAGCGGTCAGGGTGGGGTAGGGGACATCGATGCACGGACACACGCATCGCGTCCACGCAGCCTGAGGAGGTTCTTCGTGAATGCCGACAACCGTGTCATCCCGGTAGCGGGCAGGGACGTGGGCGGACTTCTCCAGCCCGTTCTCGTCGACCTGATCGCCCTGTCGCTGAACGCGAAGCAGGCGCACTGGCACGTGCAGGGCCGCCACTTCACCCAGGTGCACGAACAGCTCGACACCCTCGTCGACGACGTGCGCAGGCTGTCCGACGACGTGGCCGAACGGCTGGTCGCCCTCGACGTCGCGGTCGACGGCCGTCCAGCCACGGTGTCACAGACCACCGAACTCCCTGAGTTCGACGAAGGGTTCCTGAGCGACGACAAGGTGGTGAGCGCGATCGTCGACCAGATCGACGCGGCGATCAGCCGTGCGCGGGCCGCCCTGGAACCACTCGACGAGATCGACCAGGTAAGCCAGGACATCCTCATCGAGCTCCTGCGCGCCCTCGAGAAGCACCGCTGGATGTTCGCCGCACAGATCAACTGAGCACCGCGTCCGCCGGCAGGATTTCCTGGTTGGCGAGGTCGATGTTTGGGCGAGCCGCGACTTGGGCAGGGCAAAAGACAGCGAAGTAACACGTTCAAGCCCAGAGCCCGCGCGAACGGAGGACTCGCTCATGACAACGCCAGTCGACGTTGACCACTCCGTACACGACATCACGTCAGCACACGGTCAGTCCGAAACCGGCCAGGCAGCGGCACACGATTGGCGGGCGCAGCTCGTCCTCGACCACCTCTACCTGGCGAGGAGGCTGGCCAACCGCTACTCCGGGCGCGGCGAACCTGTCGACGAACTCGTCCAGGTCGCGATGGTGGGACTCGTCCAGGCCGCCAACCGGTTCGACCCCGACCGCGGATCGCCGTTCACCGCGTACGCCGTCCCCACGATCCTCGGCGAGCTGCGGCGACACTTCCGCGACTACTGCTGGTCGGTGCACATCCCACGCCCTTTGCACGACCTCTACCACGCCGTGCTGCAGGCCAACGACCGGCTGACCGGCAAGCTGCAGCGGACGCCCACCGTCCGCGAACTCGCCGCACACCTCGACGTCGGCGAGGACCAGATCGTCCAGGCGCAGGAGAGCGCGTCGGCCTACTCGGCCCTCTCACTCGACGTCCCCGCCTCCGCTGACGGAACCGACAGCGACAGCCTGCCGCTCCGCGACCTGCTCGGCTCCGAGGACACCGCGCTCGACCGGGTAGAGCAACGGGAAGCCGTGCGCGACGTCCTCGCCGAGGTGCCGCCGCGGGAGGCGAAGATCCTCACGCTGTGGTTCTTCGGCGACCGTACGCAGGCACAGATCGCCGAGGAGATGGGCATGTCGCAGATGCACGTGTCGCGACTGCTCGCGATGACCCTCGCCAACATCCGATCGGCAGTGCTCGACGAGAATCACGGTCCGATCAGGTGGCCATCCCCGCGACAGCGCCGGAAGGCCAGCTGAGACACGTCACCGGAAAGGTCAGCTGAGCACGGTCGAGGCGGGGGTGCCACTGCCAGCGCGGGCACCCCCGCTTCCGCAGGTCTTCTCGCGCCCGGATCACTCCGGTGGTGGAGCGGTGGTGTCCTGGTAGACCTTGCGCTCCGAGCTGGTCTGCTTGCCGTCCTCGAACACCTGATGCTGGGTCACGGTCGTGCCACGCCGGCGCTTGGACCAGATGGTGAACGTCAGCACCAACATGGTGACGCCGGTGACGATCAACACCCAGCCCACGATGTTGATGCGGAGCCAGTCTGGTTCTGCATCCACCGCGAAGGCCAGGATGGCGCCGAACGCAATGAGGAAGATGCTTGCGCCCATGCTCACGATGTGCCACCTCCTTGATGATCAGCTACCCGGGTGGCGGGCGATCACACGTTGCGCTCAGCCTTTGGCGTCGGACCAGCGGGATACGCAGGTGATGTCGGCGACGAACCGCACACCGCTGCCGGCCGCCCACACACCGGCGGTGGAGTCCAGTGCCCGGGCCAACAGCCCGGCCGCCGCCTCAGCGTGCTCGGCGGGCACATGGACGAGCAACTCGTCATGCAGGCACAGGACGATCTGGCCGCCGAAAGCCTGCAGCCCGATCCGGACGGCGGCAGCCCACGCCTTGAACAGTTCGGCTGCCGCGCCCTGGACCACGGCATTGCGAGCGAACCGGCCGTGCCCGGTGACGGCGTGGCTACCCTGGCCCGGCCCCACGTCATGGACCAAGGCGGCATCAGCGCCCTCGACGCGTTCCTCGGTGGCCTCCGGCCAACCCAACCGGATGAGCCGGCCGCCGAACGTGCGTACGTCCTGGCGGTTGTTGCCGGCCTGCTCGGCGGCGCGGAGATAACCGATCGCGTCCGGATAGGCGCGTTCCATCCGCTTGAGCGCCTCCCCTGCCGCGCCGGAGGTCTGGCCGTACATCGCGGCGAGCACCGCGACCTTGGCCGTCGGCCGGTCACAGTGGAGCGCGGCGGCGACCGGTGCGTACATGTCGTCGGCGCGCGCCGCGGCCGTCAGCCCGGCGTCGCCCGACACCGCGGCGAGCACCCGTGGCTCGACCTGGCCGAGGTCGGCACGGACCAGCGTGTGGCGCGGCTCGGCCACGACCGCGACCCGCAGCCCCGCCGGAAGGTTGTGCAGGCCCGCCGACGCGGTCATCCGGCCTGCGGCGGCGTCAGCGGCGCCCCACTCGCCGCGCAGCCGGCCGTCGGACCCGACGTGCCGGTCGAGCCAGCCGTAGCCGTAGGTCGTGGCGATGCGTTCGGCCTTGCGCCAGTCGAGCAGTGCCGCCACGCCACGATGGGTCGACCGGAACGGTTCCAACCGCCAGGACCGCGTGTCGGGATAGGCGAAGCCGACCCGCGAGAGCAGGTCACGCACCTGCGCGGGGTTGCGCAGGTCGCAGCTCACGCCGGCCGGGAAGTGCGCGAGGACGGCCGCGTCCCGGCG
>NZ_JBEFTW010000040.1:0-63608 GCF_040196095.1 Actinopolymorpha sp. B17G11 | reverse complement strand
CGCCCCCCCCCCCCGCCCCCCCCGCCCGCCCCCCCGTTGTCTATGTTCCGGCGACCACCGAGACCGTCCTCGACCTCCTCGCCGATCCCAAGGAGTCCCGCGCGCGCGTCGACCTCGCGTTCCTGCGCGGCACCTCGATGGCCTGGCGGCAGGAGCCAGAGCAGGCCGCCGAGCTGATCGACGCGATCGACGCCGACCTACGGGAAACGATCACCGACGTGTCGGTGATCCCACCACCTCTGGTGACCTTGTCCAGTCGTACCGGCCGGTTCCCGGTCACCATCGAGAACAAGGGCGACAGCCCGGTCCAGGTCCAGCTCGACGTCCGGTCCACCAGCCCTGACCGGCTCAAGGTCGCCCCGATCGAGCCGGTACGCGTCGACCCGAACCGCAAAGTCACCGTCCGCGTCGACGCCGAGACCTCCGGCGGCGCGCGGTCGGTCCTGATGCAGGTGGGTCTGACCACGACGGCAGGAACGGAGTTCGGGGCCACCGAATCGTTCCCGGTCAACATCCGGGGTTACGGCCAGGTCGGCTGGGTGATCATCTGCGCGGGCCTCGGACTGCTGCTGCTCGGCGCGAGTACCCGGATCTTCCGCCGGGTCCGCGCGGTGGTCACCCGCCGACACGATGCCGACGAGGGTCCAGGCGAGGGTCGAGGCGAGGTCGGCGAGAACGGGGACGAGGAAGGGACGGAGCAGCCGCCCCCCGCCCCGCAGGGCGTTGCGTCATTGCCGGACCTCGAGCTTCCCGACGGCGCGTCGAACGGCCAGATCAGGCTGAACGCGGCACACCAGGACCGGAACCACACCACCGGAGCGGAGCACAGCACCGGAGCGGAGCACCTCGCCGACGCCGGCACTGGCGCCGACAACGGCATCGACACAGGCACTGGCACTGGCCTCGACGCGAGCCGTGGTGCCGACGACGACCGTGACCCGGCCGCCCACCACGGCGTGCGCGCGGGCTCGGAGTCCAACGGCACCGACCCCGACCACGACAGGACGAGAGCGCCGCGGTGAGCGAGGAAACTGTGGCCCCGGCGGACGCGCCGGCCCGCCAGTCGAGTCTGCTTCGCGCCAGCGCCGTCATGGCACTCGGCACCATCGTCTCCCGGCTGACCGGTTTCGTCCGCAGCCTGGTCCTGGTCTGGGCGCTCGGCACCGCGCTGTTCGCCGACACGTTCAACCTCGCGAACGCCCTGCCCAACTCGCTCTACATCCTGGTCGCGGGCGGCGCGCTCAACGCGGTCTTCGTACCCCAGTTGGTCCGCGCGATGAAGAACGACCCGGACGGCGGCCAGGCGTTCGGTCAGCGGCTGCTCACTCTCACCGCGATCGTGCTCGCCGGCATGAGCGTGGTGGCGGTGCTCTTCGCGCCCGCACTTGTCAGCGTCTACGCGAGCGACGACCTGCTGGAGCAGGCCAACCGGCCGTACTTCACCCTCGCCGTCACCTTCGCGTGGTACTGCCTGCCGCAGATCTTCTTCTACGGCCTCTACATCATTTTCGGCCAGATCCTCAACGCCCGTGGACGATTCGGCCCGATGATGTGGTCGCCGATCCTCAACAACCTGATCGCGATCGCGGTCTTCGGCACATTCATCGTCGTCTCCGACGCCGACTCGCCGCAGTCGATCGACGGCGGCGACATCGCGTTGCTCGGCCTCGGTTCGACACTGGGGATCGCGCTGCAGGCGCTGTGTCTCGTTCCCGTCCTCAGGAAGGCCGGGTTCCGGCTCCGTCCTCGCTTCGACTTCCGTGGCGGCGGCGTCGGCAGGTCGGGCAAGCTCGCCGCCTGGACGATCGGGTACGTCCTCATCAACCAGCTGTGGTTCGTCACCGCGACGCGACTCACGACCGGCGTCGGTGCCGAAGCGCTGACCGTTTACGGCGCCGAGCAGGGCTACGGCCTGACGCCGTACCTCAACGCGTACCTCATCCTGATGCTGCCGCACGCCGTGATCACCGTGTCGATCGTGGCGGCCCTGCTTCCCCGGATGAGCCTGGCGGCCGCCGAGAACGATCCGGCGCAGGTGCGTTCGGACCTCTCCCACGGGCTGCGGCTCACGGCCGTCGCCATCATCCCGGCGGCGGTCGCGTTCCTCGCGCTCGGTCCTGACATGACGGTGGCCCTGTTCATGCACGGCCAGGTCGACGAGGCGAGTGCACGGTTCATGGGGTACGTCCTCATGGGCTTCGCGCTCGGCCTGATCGGCTTCTCCAGCCAGCACATCATGCTGCGTGGCTTCTATGCGTACGAGGACACCCGGACGCCGGTCTTCATCCAGATCCTCGTGGTGGCGGCGAGCGCGGCGTGTGCGATCACCGCGTACGCCGTCCTTCCAGTGCAGTGGAAGACGGTCGGCATCGCCGTGTCGTACGGCGTCGGCTACTGGCTCGGCTTCTTCGCCAGTATCGCGGTTCTCCGGCGGCGGATCGGCGGGGCTGACGGCCGTCGCCTGCTGAGTACGTACGCCCGGGCGGGTGCCGCGGCACTGCTCTCGGGGCTGGGGGCGTACGGTGTGGGCCGGCTGGTGTCAGGCGCCCTGGACGGTGGCGCGATCGGGGCGGCGACTGCGGTGCTGGCCGGTGGCACCGTCCTGGCAGGGGGCTATCTTCTGCTGGCACAGGTGTTCCGGGTCCGTGAGATCGCCGAACTCGTCGCGCTGGTCCGTGGTCGCCTCGGCCGTGGCTCTGCCTGAGCCGGCGGCCGTCCCCGGCGGGCGCAGCGGTCCCGGCGGGCGCAGCGGTCACCAGCCGGGGCCCTGTCAGAATCTGCTCCGACACGTCTTTCGTAGGCGGGGTCCGACCGCCGCGAAGGTGCCGGAGAGGTGGAAGTTGCCGTTCCAGCACAAGGACGGCGCTGGCATTAGCATGTAGGCGCAAGCCAACCAAACTGGGGCGCAGCGTCGTCCCCCGGCGGGCAGGAGGGCCGTGCATCCCACTGATGTCGACCCGGGCGTGACGCTCGCTGGCCGCTACCGGGTCGCCGAGCTTCTCGCGGAGACCCCGGGTGATGGCGGCGTGGCCCAGACCTGGCGCGCGGTCGACGAAGTCCTCTCACGTTCGGTAGTGCTGCATGTGCTGGCTGCCGACGACCCCCGTGCCGACCAGCTGCTCGACGCGTCCCGCAAGGCCGCCACGGCTTCGGACGTCCGGTTCCTCCGAGTCCTCGACGCGCTCCGTGACGATGGCGTCGCCTACGTCGTCCGCGAGTGGGTGGCCGGTCGCAGTCTCGGCACCGTCCTGGCGGACGGCCCACTGCCGCCCCACCAGGCCGGGCTGCTGGTCCGCGAGGTCGCGGAGGCGATGGCGCGGGCCCATGACCAGGGCCTGACTCACGAACGCCTCGACCCGGACAGCATCGTCGTCACCGACTCCGGTTCGCTCAAGATCGTGGGTCTTGCGACACAGGCGGCCCTCACCTCCAACGGTGGCGGCGGCGGCGGAGAGGATGAGCCGGGCCGGCTCGACTCCCTCGGCCTCGGTCGGCTTCTCTACGCCGGCCTCACCGCCCGCTGGCCGACCGGTCCACGGTCCGGGCTCAGTGCGGCGCCGAGGGCGGCCGACGGCTCGCTCCTGTCGCCACGGCAGTGCCGGGCCGGCGTCCCCCGTCCACTGGATGAGATCACCGAACGCATCCTCGTCGAGCATCCACGCAGTGGCTCGCCGTTGCAGACGGCGCGGGAGATCGCCACCGCCCTGACCGAGGTCGTCGGCGTGACTCCGATCGAAGGACTGCTACCTCCTGCCGGGGCGTCGGGTGCCGATGCACTCGGTGGAGCGATGGAGCCGCGGCGGTCCCGCTACGCCGACGAGCCGACCCAGGTGGGTGGGCGACCGGTCGACCTCGATCCAGGCGTCCCCAACGGTGCCGTGGCGATGGAGGGCGGCGAGAGCACAGGCGCTTTGCCTGCCGACCGCGGCGGCCCAGCGGGCTACGGCGGTCCCGCTGGATACGGCGGTCGTCGAGACGACGACGCCCACACCGCGTACCGGCCTTCGGGCGCCTACGCGCCCATCCGCCAACATCACGGTTACGCACCCGCCCCACGCCCGGTCAACCCGCGCTGGCGGCGCCTCGCCGGCGTCTTCGTCGGGATCGTCCTGCTCGCCGGCACGGGGCTGCTCGGCTGGCAGCTGATGAGCCAGGCGTTCGGTCCCAGCGACCCAGGCCCGACGTCGACGCCTGGTTCGACGCCGTCCGATGCCAAGTCGCCCGCCAACGTCAAGATTCAGGTCGTTGCCGCGAAGGACTTCGACCCGCCGCCTGGCGGCAACGGCGAGGAGCATCCCGAGGAGATCTCCAACGCCTATGACGGCGACCCGGGAACCTCGTGGACCACGATGTCCTACTTCGACGACCCTCTCACCACGTACAAGCCCGGCGTCGGCATCTGGTTCGACCTCGGCAAGGCCCAGGATCTCGCCTCCATACGCCTCACCCTCGTTCCCGGCGGCACCGACCTCCAACTCCTGGCTGCGCCCAAGGACGCCAGCGGCCCGCCCGCGACCGTGGACGGATGGGACCCCGTGGCGTCGACCAAAGGTGCCGACCGCCAGGTCACGTTGAAGCCCAAGAACGAGGTCAGCACGCGGTACGTACTCGTCTGGATGACACGGCTCCCGCCCGACGGCGGGGAATATCGCGGCGGCATTGCGGAGATCGTCGTCCGCCGATGACCTCGAGCACCCCGAGCCGTCTCCTCGAGGGCAACGACGTGCCCACGGACAAGGAACTGATCGCCCGCCACGTTGCCGGTGACCCCGATGCTTTCGCCGACCTGTTCCGCCGGCATCGCGATCGGCTCTGGGCGGTGGCGCTGCGAACCCTCGGCGATCCGGAGGAGGCCGCCGACGCCCTCCAGGACGCCCTGGTGTCGGCATTCCGCAACGCCGGTCAGTTCCGGGGTGAGTCTGCCGTCACGACCTGGCTGCACCGGGTGGTCGTCAACGCCTGCCTCGACCGGGTACGCCGTCGCGCCGTCCGCGCCGCGGATCCGCTCCCCGAGGACGACCGGGCGGCTGAGCTCGCGGCCGTACGCCCGCCGGATCCCGCCGAACAGCAGGAGCTCCGGATCGACATCATGAGCGCTCTCGACAGCCTGAACGCCGATCAGCGGGCGGCGATCGTGTTGGTCGACATGGAGGGCTACTCCGTCGACGAGGCGGCCTCGATGCTCGACTGCGCGCCGGGCACGATCAAGAGCCGCTGCGCCCGTGGGCGTGCCCGGCTGGTCCCCCTTCTCCTCCATCTGCGGGATGGGCGGGGGCAACGGGACCAGGATCCGGGTTCTTCCGGGAACCCGACCGCGTCATCTGACGTCCAAGGCGTGCCTGGGCCGGGACAGCTACCGGATCCGGGTTGGCCGACGGCTCCCGGAGGACGCCGCCGGCGGACGACGGACCGACACGCAGGGGAGGCGAGGTGACGGTGGGTCCCCATATCCGCAACGACCTCCTCGCCGACTTCCTCGAAGGTCTGCTGACCGATCATGAGGCGGCGCAGGTGCATGCTCACCTGCGGGCCTGCGGATCCTGCCAGGCGGTCGCCGACAGCCTGGGCGAGCTTCGCCTGCTGCTCCACGACGCCGGCACCCGGCCCGCCCCGATGCCCGTTGTCGTCAGTGACCGGCTGGAAGCGGTGATCAGCGCCGAGGCCGCCGCACGGGGTGCGGAGGCTTCAGGAGCCTACGAGCCCGGCTACGTTTCCGACACCGCCACTCCCTCGGGAACCAGCCTCGGACGGGTCAGGCGCATGTCGCGTCCTGGAGCCCGCAGAGCCGAACGAAAGAATCCACGCTGGGTGCCAGCGCTCGCCGCGGCCGCCGGTGTGGCAGCGCTCGCCTTGGGCGGCGGTGCCGTCTACTCCGCCCTCAGTGGCGCCGGAACGCCCACGGCGCAGGAGCCGGGTCCGTCGTCGAGCACTCCGGCACGGAAGGGCGACACCACGGTCGGTTTCCGGGCGGGGACAAAGGCGACACTCTCCGCCGGTAGCTTCGCCGACCAGATAGACGGCCTGCTGGAACGTCGGCGGGCGCCCTCGCCCACGCCGAGCAAGTCGTTCCAGGTCAACAACGATCCCCGCATCGCGCCGCCCGGCGGCGGGACGGACCGCTGCGTCAAGGAGCTGCTCGAGACCGAGAACGCCGGCAAGCTCCTCGCCACGATGCCGGCACAGCTCGACGGCAAGCCGGTCACCCTCGCCCTCACCGAGACCGGCAAGCCCGGAGTCGTCCGTGCGTACGCCATCGCCTGCGGTATGAACGCCAACATTGTCCGTTCCGCGAACATCGCCCCCCGCTGACGAGGGCTCCAAGGTCCCGCCTCGTAGCCACCCGTGGCGCCCTCCCCGTCACGGAATGTCGGGCACCTAGGATCGGTTACCGCAGTGACATCGCTCGAGATTGCCCCGACGAATGCGAGGATCGGTCCGTGACTGACGTCCGCAATGTCATCATCATCGGATCCGGCCCGGCCGGTTACACCGCGGCCCTCTATGCCGGACGTGCCCGGCTCAACCCCCTCGTCTTCGAAGGCTCGGTCGAAGCCGGCGGCGCGCTGATGAACACGACCGACGTGGAGAACTACCCCGGCTTCCCCGACGGGATCATGGGACCCGACATGATGGACGCCTTCCGCAAGCAGGCGGAGCGTTTCGACGCGGAGCTCATCCCCGACGACGTCCAGCGGGTCGATCTCACCGGCGACATCAAGGTGGTCGTCGACAGCTCCGGCACCGAGCACCGCGCGCGGGCAGTCATCCTGGCGATGGGCTCCCGCTACCGCAAGCTCGACATCCCCGGTGAGGACCTGCTGTCCGGCCACGGCGTCTCGTGGTGTGCGACCTGCGACGGGTTCTTCTTCCGCGACCAGGACATCGCGGTGGTCGGCGGCGGCGACTCGGCGATGGAAGAGGCGTTGTTCCTCACGAAGTTCGCCAAGTCCGTCACCGTGATCCACCGGCGCGACGAGCTGCGCGCCAGCAAGATCATGCAGGACCGCGCCTTCGCCAACGACAAGATTTCGTTCGTGTGGAACTCCACCGTGAGCGAGGTCCTCGGCAAGGAGAAGGTCGAGGGCGTACGCCTGACCAACCTGCGTACCGGCGAGGAGTCCACCCTCCCGGTCACGGGACTCTTCGAGGCGATCGGCCACGACCCGCGCAGCGACCTCGTACGCGGCCAGGTGGATCTCGACGACGAGGGCTACGTCAAGGTCGACGCACCGACCACCCGCACCAACCTGCTGGGCGTCTTTGCCGCAGGCGACCTGGTCGACCACACCTACCGTCAGGCGATCACGGCGGCGGGTACGGGTTGCGCCGCGTCGCTGGATGCCGAGCGGTTCCTTGCCGCGCTGGAGGACGTCCCGGAAGTCTCCGCCGCGCAGACCACAGCGCCCACCATGGGGGCGGGATGAAGAAGGCCGTCCTCGGTGTTGTGCTGAGTACGTAAGCGGAGAGGAGAAGCCCGTGGGCGCGATCAAGCCCGTGACCGATCTCGAGTTCGCCACCACTGTCTTGCAGAGCGACAAGCCGGTGGTCGTCGACTTCTGGGCGGAATGGTGTGGTCCGTGCCGGCAGGTCGCGCCGGTTCTCGAGGAACTGGCGACCGAATATGCCGACAAGATCACCTTCGTCAAGCTGAATGTCGACGAAAACCCCCAGACGCCGTTGGAGTACCGCGTCACCGGCATTCCGACGATCAACGTCTATGTCGGCGGCGAAGTCGTGAAGTCGTTGGTAGGCGCTCGGCCAAAGGCGGCGATCAAGGCGGAACTCGCCACCCTCGTCGCAGCCTGAGCACCAACAGCACCTGACCAACCCGCCTGCTGCTCAGCCGCACACCCCAGCCGACGAGCCCGGGCCACCCGCATGGGTGAGCCCGGGCTCGGCATTTCCGTACAGTCTTCTGGGCTTCGCGGCGGCGCGGGGCGAGCGTGGGGAGGTGGCCCAGCTAGCATGGCGTGGGTGATCCGGAAGACCACGACCGGATCTCCGTGCAACGCGACGTCGTTCGGAGGCGCCCATGGCCGAGCATCGATACGGGCTGGGCAACCGCGGTCCCGCGGTGGCTGAGATCCGCTCCAAGCTCACCCAACTGGGCCTGCTGGCCGCCACCCCCGACCAGGATCTCGACCCGGGCGCCGCCGTCTTCGACGAGAGCGTCGACCGGGCCGTACGCCAGTTCCAGCAGCAGCGCGGCCTCACCGCCAACGGGGTGGTCGATGCCGAGACCTATCGCGTGCTCGACGAGGCCCGCTGGCGCCTGGGTGACCGGTTGATGTCCTTCCAGGCCGGGCACCTGCAGATCGGCGACGACGTGGCGACCCTGCAGCAGCGGCTGCTGGAGCTGGGATTCGGCGTCGACCGGGTCGACGGGGTCTACGGTCCATCCACCGAACGTGCCGTCAAGGAGTTCCAACGCAGCGTTGGGGCGCCGCCCGACGGCACCTGCGGCCCCGCGACGTTCAAGGCCCTGGCGCGCCTCTCCCCGATCGTGACCGGCGGACGCGCCGACGCCCTGCGCGAGTCCGAACGCATCCACCGGGCCGGCCCGCAACTTCCAGGCAAGGTCGTCGTCATCGACCCGGGCCACGGCGGTGTCGACCGCGGCTGCTTCTCCCACGGCCTGTCCGAAGCGGAGATCGCATTCGACCTGGCATCCCGGATCGAGGGTCGGCTCGCCGCCACCGGCGTACGGGTCTTCCTCACCCGCGGTCGCGACACCAGCCCTGACGAGGCGGAGCGGGCCAGGTTCGCCAACGAGACCCGCGGCGACCTGGTGGTCTCCCTCCACGTCGACGAGCACCCCAGTCCGGAGGCGGGCGGCGTCGCGACGTACTACTACGGCACGGTGGGCGACGACGACATGCGGTCGACGCTCGGCGAGCGGTTCGCCGGCCTGGTGCAGCGGGAAGTGGTTGCCCGTACGGACCTTCGGGACTGCCGTACGCATGCCAAGACCTGGGATCTGCTCCGCTACACGAAGATGCCGGCCGTGCGCATCGAGCTCGGCTACGTCACCAACGCAGGCGACGCACTCCGGTTGTCCGATCCGGGATTCCGCGACGTCGTCGCCGAGGCCATCGTCGTCGCCGTCCAGCGGGTCTACCTCCCACCGGACATGGACTCACCGACCGGGGTTCTCCAACTCGGCCAGCTCATCCGCTGATCGAGGACACGCCCCCGCCGCGCACCCCTGCACCCTCACCAGGTCACCTGGCCAGCCTTGCCGTTCCGTAGGACAATTCGTTCGCCGTCCGGTATCTCTTTCTCCCGTCGTCGTGCATCGTTTCGCCGCTCGCGGGAGGTTCCTCGACATGAAGTCTTGGCGCACCATCGCGGTCACTGTCGCCGCCACATCGCTCCTGCTCGCCGGACCTGCGTCCGCGGCACCACAGGTCGACGCCGGGCACGGGCGCAAGGCCTTCGACCTGCAGGCGCATCGGGGCGGCCTCGGCCTCGTGGTCGAGAGCACCCTTCCCGCGTTTGCCCACGCACTCGAACTCGGTGTCAGCACCCTCGAGCTCGACATCCAGATCACCGAGGACGGCGAGGCCGTCGTCACCCATGACCGGCGGATCAGCGACCGCAAGTGCCAGGACACGGCGCCGGTGGTGGCGGGCGACCCGGAGTTTCCGTACGTCGGCAAGTACATCAACACGCTCACCCTCGCCCAGGTCAGGACGCTCGACTGCGGGACGCTGACGCTGCCGGAGTTTCCCGGTCAGCAGGCGTTCCCCGGCGAGCGCATGCCGCGCCTTCGGGAGGTGTTCGCGCTCGTCCACCGGTACAGGGCATACGGTGTGACGCTCAACATCGAGACCAAGGTCGAGGCCGGGGCACCCAGCGAGACGGCTCCGCGGGAGCAGTTCGTCCAGGTGGCGGTGAAGGAGATCCGGCGGGCCCGAATGCTCGGCCAGGTGACGATCCAGAGCTTCGACTGGGGCGCCCTCATGCGGATGCGTGAGGTCGAACCCCGGCTACCGATCGTCGCCCTGACCAACCGGGACTTCCTGCAGACCGGGCAGGCCGGAGCGTCACCGTGGCTCGGCGGTCTCGACATCGACGACTTCGGCGGTGACCCGCTGGCGGCGATCGCGTCGTTCGGTGCGGACGCCTTCTCGCCGGTCCACGGCTTCCCTCAGAACGGCAAGGTCACCGACCCTGGCTACGAGCCGTACGTCACCGCCGACATGGTCGCGGCCGCCCATGCACGTGGGATCCAGGTGATCCCCTGGACCGTCGACGACGAACCGACCATGAACAAACTCATCGACGACGGTGTCGACGGGATCATCACCGACTACCCCGACCGGCTGCGGTCGGTGATGACAGAGCGAGGGTTCCGGCTGCCCCGCGCGTACGCTCCCCCACCGGAGAGCTGAGCATCAACTCCGGACCGGACGGAACGCACCTTCGGGTGTCATCGAGCCGAGGAGCTTCTCCAACGCCGCCTCGACATCTTCCTTCCAGGTAAGGGCGTTGCGGAGTTCGAGCCGGAGCCGGGGATAGCGGTGGTGCGGGCGTACCGTCTTGAAGCCCACGGACAGCAGGTAGTCCGCCGGGACGACGCACGACGGCTTGCGCCACTTCGCGTCACCGAAGGCCTCGATCGCGCGGATTCCACGCTTGACCAGGTCCTTGGCAAGGCCCTGGACCAGCATGCGTCCCAGGCCGGCACCCGCGAACTCCGGTATGACGTAGGCCGTCATCAACAAAACGGCGTCCCCGCTCACCGGAGAGGTGGGAAAGGCGACCGAACGCGGGACGTACGTCGGTGGTGCGTACACGACGAATCCGGCCGGCGTCCCGTCGACGTAGCAGACCTTGCCGCAGGAGCCCCATTCGAGGAGTACGGCGGAAATCCACGCCTCCTTCTCGAGGGCTGGATCACCGGCCTCCTCGGCCCGACGGCGCGCCACCGGGTCCAATTCCCAGAAGACACAACGACGACATGGCCGCGGCAGATCGTCGAGGTTGTCCAGAGTGATGTTGGCAAGGCGGCGCATCGTACTCATATCGCGGTATGTGGTGTGGTGCCAAAGGGTGCTATTCCCGATAATTACTGACCGGGTTGGACGGCGGTGTGATCGTCAGACGGCGTGGGCGCGAAATATCCACCCGCATAGTTCGTCACGAGAGGTTCCGGATGCTTCGGCCGACGACGGAGCAGACCCGTGGCAAAGCCGGCCAGAACGCCGGCACCTATTCCGCACAGAATCCAGGACACGATCCGCATGACAACCCTTCCAGCGAGCACCCACTCCCCAAGGGGACGCCTCATGAGGCATCGTAGTAGCTGGGTGGCCCGCCTGGTGACAACGGCTGGGCCGCTCTCGAACGGAGAGGAGCCGTATCCCCATGGAGGAGAGCCCGGATCGTCAACCCTTGCACCGTGAGACGCGTTTCGACGCCGACGTCGCACGGTACGCATCCCGAGCTCGCGGCATGGTCGCCTCCGAGATCCGCGCACTCTTCTCCGTCGCCAACCGGCCCGAGGTGGTGTCGCTCGCGGGCGGTTCGCCCAATATTTCCGGACTGCCCCTCGACGTCGTGAGCTCCCTGATCGGGGACCTGGTCCTGCATCGGGGCACCACGGCTCTGCAGTACTGCACCGCGCAGGGCGACCAGACCCTGCGGGAGCAGATCACCGACGTGATGCGGCTCGTCGGCATCGAGGGGTCGGCCGACGACGTGGTGGTGACCGTTGGGAGCCAGCAGGCACTCGACCTGGTCACGCGGATCTTCTGCGATCCGGGCGACGTGGTGATCTGCGAGGCGCCCAGCTATGTGGGGGCGCTCGGGGTGTTCGCGTCGTACGAATGCGACGTCGTTCACGTCGCCATGGACGACGACGGGCTGATCCCCGAGCACCTCGACGCCGCTCTCCGCAGCGTGGCGGCCAGTGGACGGCGCGCCAAGTTCCTCTACACGATCCCGAGCTACCACAACCCGGCCGGTGTCTCCCTCAGTGCCGAACGCCGGGCTGCTGTGCTGGAGATCTGCCACCGGTACGACGTCCTGGTGGTGGAGGACGATCCGTACGGCCTGCTCGGGTTCGACGGTGAGCCCTACCGCGCGCTCCGCGCGGACGACCCGGGACGTGTGGTCTACCTCGGGTCGTTCTCCAAGACGTTCTCCCCCGGGCTCCGGGTGGGGTGGGCGCTCGCGCCACATGCCATCAGGGACAAGCTGATCCTCGCCCAGGAGTCGGCGACGCTGTGCCCGCCGGCGTTCAACCAGATGGCCGTGTCGACCTATCTCGCCAACCATGACTGGCACGGCCAGATCAAGGCGTTCCGCGAGATGTACCGCGAACGCCGGGACGCCATGCTCGAGGCACTCGCCGACCTGATGCCGGCCACGACGACGTGGACCACGCCCAAGGGCGGGTTCTTCGTCTGGGTGACACTGCCAGACGGCATCGACGCCAAGGCCATGTCACCACGTGCTGTAACCGCTCGCGTCGCCTACGTACCCGGCACGGCGTTCTACGCCGACGGGTTCGGCAGCCAGTGCATGCGCCTGTCGTATTGTTTCCCGCCACCTGATCGGATCCGGGAAGGGATCCGTAGGCTCGCCGCCGTCGTCGAACATGAGATGGAACTTCGGGAGACCTTCGGACCGCTTCATCTGGGTAGAGGTCAAGGTGTCGAGTTTCCCGGGCCAGATCTGCGATGAGTGGCCGGCGACCCGGGTGGAAGTGAAGGGGCAACAGATGAGCGATCTCGGACGGGTCCAGGTGTTGGCCGGCGGACTCTCCCATGAGAGAGACGTGTCCCTGCGGTCCGGGCGGCGGGTGAGTGAGGCGCTGCGGGCGGTCGGCGTCGAGGTCGAGGAACGCGACGCCGATGCAGGCCTCATCTCCGCACTGGAGAACGATCCACCTTCGGCGGTCTTCCCGCTCCTGCATGGCGCCGCCGGCGAGGACGGTGCGTTGCGGGAGGTCCTCGACCTGCTCGACGTGCCGTACGTCGGATCCACGGCGGTCGCGTGCCGAGCGGCGTTCGAGAAGCCGGTGGCGAAGACGATCGTGGCCGCCGCCGGTGTGCGGACTCCGCCGTCGGTCGTTCTCCCGCACGACACCTTCCGGGAACTCGGCGCACAGACGGTCCTCGAACGCATCGCCGACCGGCTCGGTCTGCCGTTGGTCGTGAAGCCGTCCCGCGGCGGATCCGCGCTGGGCTGCACGGTGGTCCACACGATCGCGGACCTTCCGGCGGCCATGGTGAGCTGCTTCGCCTACGGCGAGGTGGCGCTGCTCGAACGCCACGTGGCTGGCACCGAGGTCAGCGTGGCCGTGATCGATGTCGGCGACGGACCTCGCGCCCTGCCTGGTGTGGAGATCGTTCCCGACAGTGGGATCTACGACTACGCGTCGCGCTACAACGCCGGCGCGACGGAGTTCGTCGCTCCTGCCCGGCTCCCCGATTCGGCGGCCGACGCCTGCGAGGAAGCCGCGCTCGCCGCGCATCGGGCGCTGGGGTTGCGCGACCTGTCGCGTACCGACCTGATCGTGGACTCCGCGGGGGTCCCGTGGTTCCTCGAGGTCAACGTCGCGCCTGGGATGACCGAGACCTCACTCGTGCCGCTCGCCATCGAGTCGGCCGGTCGGGATCTCGGGGTGCTCTGCCGCGACCTGCTCCAGGCCGCCGCCCAGCGGTCCGAGATTCGACGTTCCTGACGATCGGCCCACCCGACGCCGGTCGACCCTCCCGGGTCGGTCGGTCGCGGTCCGGCGGGGACCAGGGCGGCTCCGGCTAGCGTCAGGCGCCGCGCGGATCCATCAGGTCGACGATCCGCTCGAGGTCCTCGAGCGACGCGAACTCCAGCGTGATCTTGCCCTTCTGACGACCCAGATCGACCTTCACCCGGGTGTCGAAACGGTCGGTGAGCCGGGCCTCCAGATCGCCGAGCCGAGGGGCGACCGGCTTCGGTGAACGGGCGGCCTTGCTCTTGCGTTCCTTTCCGCCGGCGCTCACCGTGACGATCTCTTCGAGCGCCCGGACCGAGAGTCCTTCCGCGACGACTCGGTGCGCAAGCTTCTCCTGCGCCTCCTCTTCGGCGACGGACAACAGCGCTCGCGCGTGACCAGCCGAGAGGATCCCGGCCGCCACTCGGCGCTGCACCGCTGGTGGCAGCTTGAGCAGTCGGAGCGTGTTCGTGATCTGAGGGCGCGACCGTCCGATCCGCTGGGCGAGTTCGTCGTGGGTGCAGCCGAAGTCGTCGAGCAGCTGCCCGTAGGCCGCCGCCTCCTCCAGCGGGTTGAGCTGCGCGCGGTGCAGGTTCTCCAGCAGCGCGTCACGCAACATGTTCTCGTCGCCGGTGTCGCGCACGATCGCCGGGATGACGTCGAGGCCCGCCTGCTGCGTGGCGCGCCAGCGCCGTTCGCCCATGACGAGCTCGTAGCGCTCATCCCCCAGCCGGCGTACGACGACGGGCTGGAGAAGGCCGATCTCCTTGATCGAGTGAACCAGCTCAGCCATCGCCTCCTCGTCGAAGACCTGGCGCGGCTGGCGCGGGTTGGGCGAGATCGCGTCGATGGGCAGTTCGGCGAAGTGTGCACCCTGAACCAGTGCCGGCTCGTCGGGAGCAGACGGGGAGGGGTGGTCGACATCCACCGCCGCACGATGCGCCGGTTCGGCGCCGCGCTCCGGCGGGGCCACCTCGCTGGCGGGTGGAGCGGACTGGATCAGGGCGCCGAGTCCACGCCCCAAGCCACGTCGAACCGTCATCTGAGATCCCCTCGATCGACTCCAGTCGCGGTCGCCGAGCCTAGTACTTCCTGCCGAGCGACGTCGGGTGCCGCGATCGAACGGTTGGCGCCGGCCGCGGCTGGTGCCGCCGGATCGCGGAGCGCGAGCTCGCGCGCCGCCTCGAGATAGGACAGAGCTCCCGGCGAACCGGCATCCCATGTCATGACCGTCTGCCCGAAGCTCGGCGCCTCCGAGATTCGTACGGACCGAGGGATCGCGCTGCGGAGCACTGTGTGGCCAAGGCTTTCCCGAGCGTTCTCCGCCACCTGGGCCGAGAGCCGCGTGCGGGCGTCGTACATCGTGAGGATGACTGTCGTCACCTGCAGGGAACGGTTGAGCTCGCGGACGAGGTTGACGATGCGGAAGAGCGTCTCGACGCCTTCGAGTGCGTAGTACTCGCACTGGATCGGGACCAGCACCTCCCTGCCGGCAACCAAGGCGTTCATGGTCAGGAGGCCGAGTGAGGGCGGGCAGTCGATCAGGACGTAGTCGTACCGCTCGCCCGCGGCCGCCTGCTCGTCGAGGTACGCATCGAGGAACTTCTTGAGCCGGGCCTCTCGTGCGACGACACTCGCGAGTTCGAGCTCGGCACCGGAGAGGTCGATCGTGGCAGGGACACCGAACAGCGTCGGGAAGCGATGAACCGGATAGACGAAGTTCCGCATCGGTTCACCCTCGACGATCACGTCGTAGATGTTCGGTACACCTTCGGTGTGGTCGATGCCGAGGGCGGTCGACGCATTGCCCTGGGGGTCAAGATCGACGACGAGGACACGTGCACCGGAACCAGCCAGGGCGGCTGCGAGATTGACGGCGGTCGTGGTCTTGCCGACGCCGCCCTTCTGGTTCGCCACCACGAAGACCCGGGTCTGCACCGGGCGGGGAAGGGTGGGACTGAAGACGACGGGCACATTGGACTGGAGTCCGGCCGTTGGCGGTGGTTCGGCATCTTCGGGTGTTTCACGTGAAACGGTCGCTGCCGCGGCATTGGTGGCGCCCAGATCGGCCGGCTCCTCGGTGGACATCTCGACCGTTGACGACACCTGTGGAATCGCATCGAGGTCCGCGGACAACGCCGACGTTCCAGGGGTGCCACCCTCGCGCCCTTCGTCCTCCACTACCGCAGTGGAGGTCGACCTGGCCGACCCTTCGCCGGTGCCGACCTCCGCCGACCAACCGAGTCCGGCGGGTCCTTCGACCGGCCAGCCCAGTCCACCCACGGCCTGACGACGAGGTCGAGTCTCTTCGGCATCCTGTTCCTCGGTAGTCGACGGCCAGTCGAGCGGCCATCCAAGTCCAGTGGTCACGTGAACCTCCGTCACACTCAGCCTCCCCACCAAGCCGAAGCTCGGGGGCGACGGCCACTTCGACACTTGCTACCGCCGACGGCGGTTGGCCCCAGCGGAACGTGCGATGAGCCGGACGATGGTCGTCGGTGGCGACACGATGCCTTCACCGACCTTCTCGACCGACCAGGTCGCCACCCCCCACCGCGGGAGCTCGGGCGCTGCTTCACGAAGCTCTTCTTCGGCCCGCTCACCCTTCACCGCCCACAATGAACCACCGGGCCGACAAAGCCGCATCGCGACACGAGCAAGCCGGCCCAACGGCGCCACGGCGCGCGCGGTCACGACGTCATAGCGTCCCTCATGTTCCTCGGCGCGCGCGCGTACGACACAGGCATTTGCCACACCAAGTTCAGCGACGGCTTCGAGAAGGAAGTCTGCCCGACGTAACAACGGATCGAGAAGGGTGACGGAGACGTCAGGGCGAGCAAGTGCGATGACGAGCCCCGGGAGTCCGGCTCCGGTACCGACGTCGCACAGCGATGCATCCGCGGGGACGAGCGGAGCGAGTACACCACAGTTCAACAGGTGCCGGTCCCACAACCGCGGCACCTCCCTGGGCCCGAGCAGCCCGCGTTCGACCCCCGCGCTGGCCAGCAGTGCGGCGTAGCGCTCGACACGCTCGAGATGTTCACCGAAGACCTGTCTTGCGACCAACGGCGGGGAAGGAACGTCTACCGTCGTCCCGGTTTCACGTGAAACACCCTCAGGCTCACGCCGGCTGGATGACCACCCGTCGTTCGGGCTCTTCGCCCTCCGACTCACTCGTCAGTCCCTTCGCAGCCACCGTGTCGTGGACGATCTTTCGTTCGAACGGTGTCATGGGCTCCAGTCGCGCCGGTTCACCACTCGCGATGACCTCAGCCACGATCTTTTCAGTGAGAGCGATGAGGTCACTGCGTCGCTGTGCCCGGTATCCGGCGACGTCCAACATCAACCGGCTCCGCTCGCCGGTCTCCCTGTAAACGGCCAGTCGGGTCAGCTCCTGGAGCGCCTCGAGGACCTCGCCGTCCCGACCCACCAGGTGCTGCAGGTCACCTCCGACCACGGCCACCATCGCTCGACTTCCTTCGACGTCCAGGTCGATGTCGCCGTCCACGTCGGCGATGTCGAGCAACTCCTCGAGATAGTCAGCCGCCACGTCCCCCTCGCGCTCGAGGCGCGCCACGTCCTCCGGCGGCGGGTCGGCGGAGTCTTGGCGGGCCGCCGCCCCCGCCTCCTCGGCGTCGACCGCCTGGCCTTCACCGCCGTCGTTGTCGTCCTCGACGAACGAGGTAGCGCGATCACCCACGACCTACTCCTTCATTCCCCGCGCCCTCGATCGGACGCCAACAGCCAGGTTCGTTCGCCCCGACGACACACAGCCGGGTCGAGAGTCTCAACGGCTCTTACGCTTGCTCCGCGGCAACCGCTGCGGCTGCACTCGCTTGACGGTGGGCGCCGGTGTCGCCGCCTCACCGTTGTCCGTGACAGCCGGCGTCGCGCCGTTCGGCGTCTCCTTCGTCCCCGGAATCAATGCGGCCAGGCCACTCCGTGCGCCCTTCCCGCCCTTCCGCTTCTGGTACGCCTCGAACGCCGGGCTCCCCGGTGCGGGGTTGCGGCGGATCACCCAGAACTGCTGGCCCATCGTCCACACGTTGGTCGTGAACCAGTAGATGAGGACACCGATCGGGAAGTTGACACCGCCGACCGCGAAGACAACCGGCAGCACATACAGAAGGATCTTCTGCTGCTGCGCGAACTGACCCGTCAACGCCTCGGGCGGCATGTTCTTGCGCATCAACTGCCGCTGGGTCGTGAAGGTCGTCGCCGTCATCAGCAGGATCAGGACGACCGTGACGATCTGGACGTTCAGGCTGTCGGCGCCGATGAACTTGTCCGAGATCTTGGCGCCGAACAGGGTCGCGTCGCTCAGCGAGTTGACCAGCTCCTGGTTCAACCCGCGACCGCGCACGATCTTGTGCGCCGCGCCATCCAGCACCCGGAAGAGCGCGATGAAGATCGGTGACTGCAACAGGATCGGCATACACGAGGAGAACGGGTTGGTCCCGCTCTCCTTGTAGAGCTTCATGAGCTCCTGGCCCATCCGCTCCCGGTCGCCGCCGTACTTCTTCTGCAGCTCCTTCACCTTCGGCTGGATCAGGGCCATGTTCCGACTCGCCCGGATCTGCCGTACGAACAACGGGATCAGGACGATCCGGATGACCACCACGAGGCCGACGATGGACAGCGCCCACGTGAAGCCCGAGTCAGGTCCGAGGATCGGGGCGAAGAGAGAGTGGAACGCCCACATGATCCACGACACGACGTCGTAGAGGGGCGACAGGATCTTGTCGTACCAGGCCACGCTTTATGCACCTCTGGTGTGGGTTGGCGCGCCCACACCGGCGCGCGTTCGGGCGGGCGGAACGGGGTCATATCCGCCAGGGGTCCATGGGTGACACCGCACCAGCCGACGGGCGGCGAGCCAGCTGCCGCGTACGGCCCCGTGGGTCTCGACGGACTCGAGGGCGTACGCGGAACAAGACGGGTGGTAGCGACACACCTGGCCATACAACGGGCTCACCACCAGGCGATAGCCCTTCAGCAGCATCACAAGGATCGTTTTCACCGCGCACTCTCCACCGCGAGGTATCGCGGCCGTGCAAGCGCCTCTTCGAGCGCCGCGTCGATCTCCTGACCCAGCCGCTCCGACGTCGCCTCCGCTGCCGACGGTAACGCGCGGACCACCAGCAAGGTTCCGGCGGGGAGGCCGGTGAGCCGCTCACGCATGAGGTGACGCAGCCGCCGGCGCACCGTGTTGCGGACAACCGCGTTGCCCACGGAGCGACTCACGACGAACCCGATCCGTGCGGGTTCGTCGCGGCGGCTGAGTACCAGGTGGACGACCAGCCTCGACCGGGACGCGCGCCGGCCACGACGAACCGCCGTCGCGAAGTCGACCGAACGACGCATCCGGTGAATGGCCGGCACCACGACATCGCACTCGACCTGGGCGAGACCGCGTGGCGCCTCAGACCGCGAGGCGCTGGCGCCCCTTGCGCCGCCGGGCGGAAAGGATCGCGCGACCCGCCCGGGTCCGCATGCGGAGGCGAAAGCCGTGCGTCTTGTGACGTCGCCGGTTGTTGGGCTGGAACGTACGCTTCACAGGAATTCTCCCGATCAGGAATCATGAGGACGCGGGCACCGACGCCCCGACGTCACCGTCCACCCGCGGCTGCGTTGTCGCGTCCTGCACCCGACGACCTCAAGTCGGCCCCCTGGACCGACTCCGCCTGAGGCGCAGTGTTGCGACTGTCCGTGAGCATACGGCGATCGCCGAGAGAACGGCATCGTGACCGACTTACGGTACGGGCCGGCCGGTCGCCCGGTCAAACTGCCCCACCAGATCAGGTGGACCAAAACCGCCCATCATTCGGATGGCGCCGTGGCGTGTCGACGCGACACGCTGACAGGACGCCAGTCCGCACGGCGATTTCGAGCGTACGACCCCGCTCCCGCCTTGAACGCCACCTTGTGAGCTTGTTACCGTCCTGCCCTTCTAGTGTCATCCACAACCTCTTTGCACAGGTTGTGGAACAATCTGTGGACGTCAGCCGGCCGCCCCGCGGCGCTCACCGTGAGCCACCAACGTGGCTCACGGACGCCGTAGCAGAGCCACGTCGCAGGCGCACGGGGAGTCAGGACATCGCCTGAGTAGAACGGGAGTAGCGCAGTGGTCGCGGAGTCTGACGCGTTGACCGCCACCTGGCGACAGGTGCGGGACAGCCTCGACCAGGACCTGCAGGCCACTCACCGGGTGTGGCTGGCACAGTGCAGGCCGGTCACGTTGCACGGCAACACGGCCATCGTCGCCGTCCGCGACGACTTCACCCGCACTCAGCTCGAGACCAAGCTGCGCCCCCGGCTCGAGGACGCACTGTCCTCCGCCCTGGGCGAGTCGGTCCGCCTCGCCATCACCGTCGAACCGTCCCTCTCACTCGACGACCTCGACCATGCCGACGAGACCGACAGGGCCGACTCGAGTGACGATGCGTCGCGCCAGTCCTACTCCACGTCATCGGCCGATCCTGCACCGCTTCCCGATCATGACGAGGCGGACAGCCACCACCGGTCCGGGCTCGCGGTCGCGCCCAAGGGCACCGATGCGTTCACGCTCTCCTCGGCACCACCGGGCCAACCGGTGCGCTCCGACACCGAGCCGCCGCGGCTGAACCCGAAGTACATGTTCGACACGTTCGTCATCGGCTCGTCCAACCGCTTCGCGCACGCGGCGGCGGTCGCGGTCTCCGAGGCGCCGGGCAAGGCGTACAACCCGCTGTTGATCTACGGCGACTCAGGGCTCGGCAAGACCCACCTGCTGCACGCGATCGGTCACTACGTACGCAATCTGTACGCGAACGCGCGGATCCGGTACGTGTCGAGCGAGGAGTTCACCAACGACTTCATCAACTCGATCCGCGATGACAAGGCCGCGACGTTCCAGCGCCGCTACCGCGATGTCGACGTACTCCTCGTCGACGACATCCAGTTCCTGGAGAACAAGGAGCGGACGCAGGAAGAGTTCTTCCATACGTTCAACGCCCTTCACAACGCCAACAAGCAGATCGTGATCTCCTCCGACCGGCCACCGAAGCGGCTGGAGACGCTGGAGGACCGGCTGCGCAACCGGTTCGAGTGGGGGCTGATCACCGACATCCAGCCGCCCGACCTCGAGACGAGGATCGCGATCCTCCGGAAGAAGGCCGCGCAGGAACGCCTGACCGCCCCGCCGGAGGTGCTGGAGTTCATCGCGAGCAAGATCCAGACCAACATCCGCGAACTCGAGGGCGCACTGATCCGCGTCACGGCGTTCGCGAGCCTCAACCGGCAGGCCGTCGACATCGCCCTGGCCGAGATCGTGCTCAAGGACCTGATCCCGACCGGTGGCGAGCCGGAGATCACCGCCGGACAGATCATGGCCCAGACCTCGTCGTACTTCGGGCTGTCGCTCGACGACCTCTGCGGGTCGAGCCGGAGCCGCGTCCTCGTCACCGCCCGGCAGATCGCGATGTACCTCTGCCGCGAGCTGACCGACCTCTCTCTCCCCAAGATCGGCCAGCAGTTCGGCGGCCGCGACCACACGACGGTGATGCACGCGGACCGCAAGATCCGCCAGCTCATGGCGGAGCGCCGCAGCGTCTACAACCAGGTCACCGAACTGACCAACCGGATCAAGCAACAGGCCCGGCCATGACGGCCCGCGTCCCCACGTCTACTGCCCACGATCCGTTCCATCGCGCCGTTCAATCCGGCCCAGCGCACCTCCGAACCCGGTCCACACAGGCTGGGGACAACTCTGTGGATCAAGCCCGGGTCGTCGTGGGAAGGACTGTGGACGACGAAGGACGACGCTTCGCCCTCCACCGAGGATTCGGCGCACGCCCCCCTTCGCCCACAGCCGGCGTGGACAACGCCAGACCTACTGACCTGCAAAAACGCCCGTCGTCCACAACATCCACCGCACCTAAGACGATGTCGAGTCTCCTTACGTGAATGACAAAAACACCACAATCCACAACGCGCACCCGGCTCCACCAGGTCGCTTCGCCCCGGTGTACCGTCGTGCTCCCGGCACTCGTTCCATGCCGGCCGCCGTACGTCGAGGAGGCGATGAGCGGTGAAGTTCCGCGTAGACCGTGACGTCCTCGCCGATGCTGTGGCGTGGGTGGCGCGCAGCCTCCCCACCCGACCCTCCCTGCCCGTCCTCGCCGGCATGCTCGTCGACGCCCGCGACGGCGAGATCCTGCTCTCCGGCTTCGACTACGAGACCTCGGCCCGGGTGTCCGTACCCGCCGACGTCGAGGTCGAGGGCGTGGTGCTCGTCTCCGGCCGACTGCTCGCCGACATCAGCCGGAGCCTGCCTGCCCAGCCAGTCGAGTTGACCGCGGAGGGCGGCAAGGTCGTCGTGACCTGCCGCAGCGCGAGGTTCACCGTCCAGACCCTCCCGGTCGAGGACTACCCCGCACTTCCGGAGATGCCGACCGCTTCGGGCACCGTCAAGGGCGACGTGTTCGCCAACGCGGTCTCCCAGGTCGCGGTGGCCGCTGGGCGCGACGACATGCTGCCGGTCCTCACCGGCGTACGCATCGAGATCGAAGGCGCGGCGGTCACCCTCGCGGCCACCGACCGCTACCGGTTGGCGGTCCGGGAGTTCAGCTGGACGCCCGAGCAGCCCGACCTCTCGGCGACCGCTCTCGTCCCAGCCCGCGTGCTGGCCGACACGGCGAAGGCGTTCGCGAGCGGCTCCGACGTGACGATCGCTCTCGCGAGTCCCGGCACCGGTGCCGGCGAAGGCCTCGTCGGGTTCGCCGGGACCAGCGGTGGGTCGATGCGGCGGACGACCACCCGACTCCTGGACGGCGAGTTCCCGAAGTACCGCACCCTGTTCCCACCCGAGCAGCAGACGGTCGCCAGGGTCGAGACCGGCCCTCTCGTCGAGTCACTCAAGCGGGTCGCCCTGGTAGCCGAACGCAACACCCCCATCCGGCTCACCCTCGGCGACGGGATGGCCACCCTCGAGGCCGGCAGCAGCGACGAGGCGCAGGCGTCGGAATCGATCGAGGCCGGCATCGACGGCGAGGCGCTGACAATCGGGTTCAACCCGCAGTACCTCCTCGACGGGCTTGGTGCGATCGAGTCGCCGGTGGCGCAGTTCGCGTTCACCCAACCGACCCGGCCCGCCGTCCTCACCGGACTCACGGCCATCGACGCCGAACCCAACCTCGACTACCGCTACCTCCTCATGCCGGTGCGCCTGCAGGGCTGATCGCGGAGCCGCACCTACGCCCGGGGAAGGACCGCTTCGTCATGGACATCGGCCTCGTCGGACTCGGCAAGATGGGCGCCAACATGCGCGAGCGGTTGCGCGCCAAGGGCCAGACCGTCGTCGGTTTCGACCCGCACACCGACACCTCGGACGCAGACAGCCTCTCCGACCTCGTCCAGCGCCTTCCGTCGCCGCGGGTGGTCTGGGTGATGGTGCCCGCGGGTGCGCCGACGCGGCAGGTGATCGCCGACCTTGCCGAGCTGCTCGGCCCGGGCGACGTCGTGGTGGACGGCGGCAACTCGCGGTGGACCGACGATGACGACAGCGCCCGGCTGCTCGGTGGGCGCGGCATCGGCTTCGTGGACTGCGGGGTCTCGGGCGGAGTCTGGGGTCGTACGAACGGCTACGCCCTCATGTGCGGAGGCGACGCCGAGAACGTCGCGAAGGTCCAGCCAGCGTTCGACGCGCTCAAGCCCGACGGCGAGTTCGGTTTCGTCCATGCCGGCCGGGTCGGAGCCGGGCACTTCGCGAAGATGGTCCACAACGGGATCGAGTACGCCATCATGCAGGCCTACGCCGAAGGTTACGAGCTGCTCGAGGCCACCGAGATCGTCGACAACGTCTGCGATGTGTTCCGGTCGTGGCGCGAAGGCACCGTCATCCGGTCGTGGCTGCTCGACCTGCTCGTCGCGGCGCTGGAGAAGGACGACGGTCTGACCGCGATCAAGGGGTACGCCGAGGACTCGGGCGAAGGCCGCTGGACGGTCGAAGCCGCGATCCAGAACGCCGTCCCGATGCCCGCCATCGCGGCCGCCCTCTTCGCTCGGTTCGCGTCCCGGCAGGACGACTCGCCTGCCATGAAGGCGATCGCGGCGATGCGCAACCAGTTCGGGGGACATGCGGTCCTCCCGGACTCGAGTGCCGCGCGGCCGGATACCGAAGCACCCTGACCGATGGCGACTTCCCTGGTATAGACCTGGATCCCCTGTCCGTGGGCGAGATCCCGTGTCCGTGGCAGAACCTCAGGCGCCCGCGCGGCGGGTGACGGCGGGGCCGGCTAGCGTGGAGCCACCGTGTTTGTCGCCCGCCTCTCCCTCACCGACTTCCGGAACTATCCGGCGGTCGACCTGACCCTGGCACCGGGCGCGACGGTCTTCGTCGGCCTGAACGGCCACGGCAAGACCAACCTGGTCGAAGCCGTCGGCTATCTCGCCACCCTGGGCTCGCACCGGGTACCCCACGACGCTCCGATGGTGCGGTCGGGTGCCGAACGCGCCATCGTCCGCGGTGACATCGTGCGCGACGGACGGCACGCCCTGATCGAGATCGAGATCACGCCTCGGCGGACCAACCGGGCGCGGCTCAACCGGGCGCCGGTGTCGCGGCCGCGGGACGTCCTCGGGATCCTGCGTACCGTCCTCTTCGCGCCGGAGGATCTCGCCCTGGTGAAGGGCGACCCCGACACCCGGCGGCGGTTCCTCGACGACCTGCTCGTGGCCCGTACCCCCCGGATGGCCGGGGTACGCCAGGACTACGACCGGGTCCTCAAGCAGCGCAACACCCTGCTCAAGACCGCGGCCCAGGCCTCCTCGGGAGCACTCAAGACGCTCGACGCGTGGGACGCGCACCTGACCCGCCTTGGCGGCGAGCTGCTCGCGGCCCGGCTGGCCGTGGTCGACCTGCTGCAGCCGTTGGTCGCCAAGGCGTACGCCCATGTGTCCCCGGCCCAGGACGAGACCCGGCTCGACTACCGCAGCAACTGCGACCTCGGCGACGCGGCCGACAAGCCGAGCGCCGACGCGCTCGCGGCGAAGCTCACCGACGCGCTCGCCGAACGCAGGGAGGAGGAGCTCCGGCGCGGCGTCTCGCTGGTCGGGCCGCACCGCGACGACCTGGTGCTCAGTCTGGGCGAGTTTCCCGCCAAGGGGTACGCCAGCCACGGCGAGTGCTGGTCGATCGCGCTGTCACTGCGGCTTGCGGCGTACGACCTGCTGTGCGCCGACGGCGGCGGCGAGCCGGTGCTGGTGCTCGACGATGTCTTCGCCGAGCTCGACAGTGGTCGGCGTGCCAGGCTGGCCAGCCTGGTCGCCGGGGCCGAACAGGTCCTGGTGACGGCGGCGGTGCGCGAGGATGTCCCGGAGCAGCTGGCCGGGCTGTGGTACGACGTGGCCGGTGGGGAGGTACACGGTGTCGAGTGAGCGTGGCAACCGTGACCGCGGGGATCGTGACTCCGACTACCGCGATCGTCCAACATCCCGGAGCGCGGACGGTCCCTCGGATCCTTCGACGGCCGACCCGACGGCCGGCGCCCCGGGCGACGCAACGGGGGGCGATCCGGCGGCACCCGCGTGGGATCCGGCCGGGGTCGAGCTTGCCCGGGCGGTGGCCGCCGCCTTCGGCGCCACGGCGAAGGACCGCGGCAGGCGTACTCCCAGGTCCGGGGGGCGGGCCACGCGTGGTCGTGGTCGCGCACGCGGCGACCGCTCGACGCGGTCCGGAGCGGCGCCCGACGATCGCGATCCGCAGCTGCTGGACAACACGATCGATCGGCTGGTCAACGATCGGGGGTGGGCCACCGACGTGGCCGTCGCCGGCGCGATCGCGCGCTGGGACCAGATCGTCGGACCGGACGTGGCGGCGCACTGCCGCGCGGAGCGGTACGCCGACACCGAGCTGACTGTCCGTGCCGATTCGACCGCGTGGGCGACCCAAGTCCGGCTTCTCGCCCCGAGTCTGGTGAAGCGACTGAACGAGGAACTCGGTGACAACACCGTCAGCCGAGTGACGGTTCTCGGACCAACCGCGCCGAGCTGGCGTCGCGGTCCTCGCAGCGTGCGGGACGGCCGTGGCCCTCGCGATACGTACGGTTAGCAGCTCCGCACACAGCGGAAATCGCGGTGGTCGCTCGACGCGCCCGGTTTGGTGGAGGGTGCCCCTGTCGCGAACGGTGGTTGGTGAAGGGTGCCCCTGCGCGAACCTATTGGATGACGGTGCCCCTCATCCAACGCGACCAGCTCCCGAAATCTGCCGGTTTGACGTATTTGTGACAACTTCTACGTACTCCCGCTCATGACCGGCAGAAGCGCCGCACGCCGCTTCGGAGATCAGGAGCATGATGGGGGATACGTGTCCCGCAACTTCTCAGGCGAGGACCCCTTCTACGGCCTGCCAGCGGGCGTCTTGAAGTCCGAGCCAGGTACACTGAACAGGAGTTCAACGGCTGCTCCGCCGTCTGGGGCGCCACGTTCCGTCAGGCGCCGGACGTCCACACGGAGCGGCCCCTTTTCGTGTCCTGTTGGCAGGAGGTCAACCCCACGTGACGACTGCTGAAGTGCCTCAGCCGCCGGTGGCCCAAGCATCAGTAACAGAGTACGACGCAAGCGCGATCACAGTTCTGGAAGGTTTGGACGCGGTACGTAAGCGTCCGGGTATGTACATCGGCTCGACCGGCGAACGCGGACTGCACCAGCTTGTCACGGAGGCGGTCGACAACGCCGTCGATGAGGCGATGGCCGGGCACGCCGACCGGGTTGAGGTCACTCTGTTGGCTGATGGCGGCGTTCGCGTGGTCGACAACGGACGCGGATTCCCGACCGGGATCATCGAGAGCGAAGGACGCTCGGCGGTCGAGGTCGTGCTCACGGTGTTGCACGCGGGTGGGAAGTTCGGCGGCGGTGGCTACAAGGTGTCGGGTGGCCTGCACGGCGTTGGTATCTCTGTGGTCAATGCTCTGTCGACCAAGCTCGAGGTCGACATCAAGAACGCCGGCTACCGCTGGACGCAGTCCTACCATCTGAGCGAGCCGGACCATCCGTTGCAGCGGCACGAGGAGACGGACGAGACCGGCAGCACTGTGGCGTTCTGGCCGAGCCCCGACATCTTCGAGACGACGACGTTCTCCTACGAGACGATTTCGACCCGGCTGCGTGAGATGGCCTTTCTCAACAAGGGCCTGACGATGGTGCTGCGCGACGAGCGTACGGAGATGAGCGAGTCTGGTGAGGTGCGCGAGGTCGTCTACCGCTACGACGGTGGTCTCGTGGACTACGTTCAGCACCTCAACGCGACCAAGGATCCGGTGCACCGCAGTGTGGTGTCGTTCGAGGCCGAGGACGCCAACGTCGGGATGAGTCTCGATGTGGCGATGCAGTGGAACATGTCGTTCACCGAGTCGGTGCACACGTTCGCCAACACGATCAACACTCATGAGGGTGGTACGCACGAGGAGGGTTTCCGTTCTGCGTTGACGAGTCTGGTCAACAAGTGGGGCGAGGACTGGGGCCTGATCAAGAAGCGGGAGGACCGGCTCTCCGGCGACGATGTGCGGGAGGGTCTGACCGCGATCATCTCGGTGAAGCTCGAGGAGCCGCAGTTCGAGGGTCAGACCAAGACAAAGCTCGGTAACACCGAGGCGAAGACGTTCGTTCAGACGCTGCTCTATGACCGGCTCGGTGAGTGGTTCGAGAAGAACCCGGGCGAGGGCAAAGACATTGTGCGTAAGGGCATCGCGGCTGCGACGGCCCGGATCGCGGCGCGTAAGGCACGTGATCTGGCCCGTAACCGCAAGGGTCTGCTCGGTGGTGGTGGGCTTCCCGGCAAGCTGTCCGACTGCCAGTCGACCAACCCCGAAGAGTGTGAGATCTTCATCGTCGAGGGTGACTCGGCGGGTGGGTCGGCCAAGGGTGGTCGTGATCCGCGGATCCAGGCGATCCTGCCGATTCGCGGCAAGATCCTCAATGTCGAACGGGCGCGCATCGACAGGGTCCTGCAGAACAACGAGGTCCAGGCAATCATCGCTGCCCTCGGCACGGGGATCCACGAGGACTTCGACATCGACAAGCTGCGCTATCACAAGATCGTGCTGATGGCGGATGCGGATGTCGATGGCCAGCACATCACCACGCTGTTGTTGACGTTGCTGTTCCGGTTCATGAAGCCGTTGATCGAAGCCGGCTACGTCTATCTCGCCCAGCCGCCGTTGTTCAAGATTCGTTGGTCGGGTGCGCCGCACGAGTTGGCCTACACCGACCGGGAACGTGACGGCCTGCTCGCTGCGGGCCAGGAGGCAGGTCGGAAGCTTCCCAAGGAGAACCCGATCCAGCGTTACAAGGGTCTGGGTGAGATGAATGCCGACGAACTGTGGGAAACCACGATGGATCCGGTCGGCCGCATCCTGGGGCAGGTGACCCTTGACGACGCCGCACAGGCCGACGAGATCTTCTCCGTACTCATGGGAGAAGACGTCGGTGAGCGACGTTCGTTCATCCAACGCAACGCCAAAGACGTCCGCTTCCTCGACATCTAGAGCCGCCTCGATATCGAGTGCAGCCGTGACATCTGGGAAACAGCCTGCTGTTCGAGCACAGTCGTCGAGAACTGAGAGAGACCTTTCGGGGACCGAAGTCGTGCTGACCGCACGTGTGAAGGAATTGAACCAGTGACCGAAGACACCACCGCCCTCCCGCCGCCTTCGCGGATCAACCCGGTCGACCTCCAGGCCGCGATGCAGCGCAACTATCTCGACTATGCGATGAGTGTGATCGTGGGTCGAGCCCTGCCGGACGTGCGCGACGGCCTCAAGCCCGTGCACGTACGCGTCTTGTACGCGATGTATGACGGCGGCTACCGGCCCGACCGAGGGTTCTCGAAGTGTTCGCGTGTCGTCGGTGACGTCATGGGTCAGTACCATCCGCACGGCGACACCGCGATCTACGACACCCTCGTGGGTCTCGCTCAGCCGTGGACGAAGCGTTATCCGTTGGTGCAGGGGCAGGGGAATTTCGGTTCGCCGGGCAACGACCCGCCGGCGGCGATGCGGTACACCGAGTGCCGGATGGCGCCGTTGGCGTTGGAGATGGTGCGTGACATCGACGAGGACACCGTCGATTTCCGGCCCAACTATGACGGCCGTAGCCAGGAGCCGGTTGTTCTGCCGAGCCGGTTTCCGAATCTTTTGGTGAACGGTTCGGCTGGGATCGCGGTCGGGATGGCGACCAACATTCCGCCGCACAACATGCGTGAGGTTGCGGCTGGGGCGTTGTGGGCGTTGGAGAATCCGGAGGCGTCGCGCGAGGAGTTGCTCGAGGCGCTGATGGAGCGGGTGCACGGGCCTGACTTTCCGACGGGTGCGCTGGTTGTCGGGCGGCGGGGTATCGAGGATGCGTACCGGACGGGTCGGGGTTCGATCACGATGCGGGCCATCGTCGATATCGATGAGGACTCCCGGGGCCGTACCTGTCTGGTGATCACGGAGCTGCCGTATCAGGTGAATCCGGACAATCTGGCGTTACGGATCGCCGAGCTTGCCGATTCGGGCAGGGTGACGGGGATCGCCGAGGTTCGGGACGATTCGTCGTCGCGGACGGGCCAGCGGCTGGTGGTGGTGCTGAAGCGGGACGCGATCGCGAAGGTCGTGTTGAACAACCTGTACAAGCACACGCAGTTGCAGGACAACTTCGGCGCCAACATGTTGGCGTTGGTCGACGGGATTCCGCGGACGCTGTCGCTGGATCAGTTCATCTCGCACTGGATCGACCACCAGATCGAGGTGATCCAGCGGCGTACCCGGTTCCGGCTGCGTAAGGCCGAAGAGGATGCGCACATCTACCGCGGTCTGGTGAAGGCGCTGGATGCGTTGGATGAGGTGATCGCGTTGATTCGGCGGAGCCCGTCGGCTGAGGAGGCGCGGACCGGGCTGATCGAGTTGCTTGACATCGACGAGGTGCAGGCGCGGGCGATCCTGGACATGCAGCTGCGCAGGTTGGCGGCGCTGGAGCGTCAGCAGATTGTGGACCGGCTGCGGGAGTTCGAGGCGCTGATCGCGGACTTGCAGGACATTCTCGCCTCGCCGGCCCGGCAGCGGGCGATCGTGGCTGAGGAGCTGAGCGCGATCGTCGAGAAGTACGGGGATGAGCGGCGGAGCCGGCTGATCCCGGCCGATGGTGATCTGACCGAGGCGGACCTGATCCCGGATGAGGACGTGGTGGTCACGATCACCCTCGGCGGCTATGCCAAGCGGACCCGCGCCGATCTCTACCGCAGCCAGCGGCGTGGTGGCAGGGGTGTGCGGGGTGCGGCGCTGCGGGGTGATGACGTGGTAGGGCAGTTGTTCGTGACCCGTACCCATCATTGGATCTTGTTCTTCACCAACCGTGGCCGGGTGTATCGGGCAAAGGCCTACGAACTGCCCGAAGCGGCACGGGATGCCAAAGGTGGGCATGTCGCCGGGCTGTTGTCGTTCCAGCCTGATGAGGAGATCGCGAAGGTCGTTGCGCTCGGGGACTATCAGCAGGCGCCGTATCTCGTCCTGGCGACGAAGAAGGGTCTGGTCAAGAAGACGCCTCTCACCGAGTACGACTCCAACCGCGCGGCTGGGATCATCGCGCTGAACTTCCGCGAGGACGACGACGAGTTGATCGGTGCCGAACTGGTCGGCCCCGACGATGAGTTGCTCCTCGTGTCCCGCAAGGCCCAGGCGGTGCGATTCCGGGCCGACGACGCCCAGCTGCGTCCGATGGGCCGGGCCACGTCCGGTGTGACTGGCATGCGGTTCCGCGACGACGACGAGCTTCTGGCCATGGCGGTGATCGGCGCCGGGCAGGAGGAAGGACAGTACGTGTTCACCGTCACCGATGGCGGGTATGCCAAGCGTACGGCCGTCTCCGAATACCGACGCCAGGGCCGGGGCGGTCTCGGTATCAAGGCCATGCGGATCTCCGATGCGCGTGGATCTTTGGTCGGAGCGATCGTCGTAAGCAACGGAGATCAGGTGTTGTGCGTCAAGACAAGTGGGCAGGTGACCCGTAGTCCCGCTGCCGACGTGCCCGTCAAGGGGCGTGACACGATGGGCGTCATCTTTGCCGGCGTGCGGGAGGGTGACGCGGTCGTTGCCATCGCACGAAACACCGAGGACGATGCTGGGGACGATGGGAAACCTGAGACGGACGGGGACCTGCCCGCAGATGATGGGCTTACGGATGGTCCGGATGAACAGCCCCGGGTCGACAGCCAGGAGGACAGCACGTGACAGGGAAGCGCGGGCCTGACGAATCCGCAACCCAGGTCATCTCCACGTCGGGTTCCGGATCGGGCTCCGCGCCTGGCGGTGGTAGCCAGCAGTCAGGACAGACTCGCCCAGGTTCGGGGGCCGCGGGTTCGACGGGTTCGGGTTCGGGGAAGTCGCCGGGCCCGACCGGCTCGGCCACGTCCGGAAGTTCCGGGGCAAGTGGTTCGCACCCTCCGACCGGTTCACCCGGGTCAGCGGGTTCACCCGGGTCCGCTGGACTGGGTGCGCCGGCAGGTACGGAACGATCCGAGCGCGCGGAGCACCAGCCGCGGAGCACAGCGTCGCGGCCGGACGTCCGGCGGCCGGAACCGCAGCGACCGGATCCCACGAACGCCGGCGCCGGTGCGTCCCGTGAGGCGGGCCCGCGCGACACCATCGCCCTCGACAACAACAGCCTTCGCCGCTGGCAGCAACGCCCCGCCCCGCCTCGTCCCGAGCCGCCGGATCGTGCCCGGGTCCGCCGCGCCCGGCTGCGCGCCGTACGTGTCGACCCGTGGTCGGTGATGAAGACCGCCTTCCTGCTGTCGATCGCGTTCGCCATCGTGACCGTCGTCGCGGTAACGGTGGTGTGGTACGTCCTGGATGCCGCCGGGGTCTATGACTCGATCAGCCGGACCATCACCGATGTGCTCGGCAGCGCGTCTGACACCCGCTTCAACCTCGAGGACTACATCGGACTGCAGCGGGTCCTCGGGTTCACCGCCCTGATCTGCGTGGTCGACGTCGTACTCATCACGGCGATCTCCACCCTCTGCGCGTTCCTCTACAACCTTTCCGGCAGCCTGCTCGGCGGCCTGGAAGTCACCCTGGCCGAAGAGGACTGACCGCTCGGCGCACATCGTTTCTGACCTGGTCCCGCCAACCTTCCGCCACGGTCCCCGCCCCCGGCTGTTGTGATCCCGCCCTGGTCGGGCCCGGTTTTGGGTGGACGCTAGGGTTGAGGTAGCGTTCCTTGGCGCGCTGGGGCCTATAGCTCAGTTGGTTAGAGTGCTTCCCTGATAAGGAAGAGGTCACTGGTTCAAGTCCAGTTAGGCCCACCCAGTGTTTCCCCAGGTCAGAGCCATCCACTCCCCTGACCGGCGCGCGGCCACCGATCCCGGTGGGAGAATCTGGTAGATCATCTTCCGCGCTCTCACAAGTGGATGGTCTTGGCTGACTACTCACGCTCGGCTTGGACCGCGGACCGCAGGCCAGGAATCCAGGCCACGAGCTGCGACCGTTCTGGCCCCGAGAGCTCACCTAGAGAGGCCGACCAGTGCTCCTCCAGCGTCTTGCGTGTGACGCTCCATGTTCGGCGTCACGTGATCGTAGACACGGCTAGCGACGTAGCCCAGATAGTGGCATCGCCTGGCTCAGCCCTCCGTTGACGAGTCGCGACCTCGTCACTGGGTTCTGGGCCGCGGCTTGAATCGGCGAACCTCCTGGGGCCAGCCGCACGCTTCCGCGACCTTGCCGGCCCACATCTTGGCGGCATCGTCGTCGGCAACGTCCACCACGGTGAGCCCGCCCAGGAACTCCTTGGACTCGACGAAGGGCCCGTCGGTGAACATCAACGTGCCGCTGGTCGCGTCAGCACTGAAGGCCTCCTCGACTTCCTCCTCCAGCCCCCCGGCGAACACGTACACGCCAGCAGCCTTCATCTCGTTCACGACCGCCATGGCGAGCGGCCCGCGCCCGCGGAACCACTCCTCGGTGTGGTCGCCCACCCACTGCTGGTTGAAGTAGATGAGGTACTCGGTCATGTCTGCTCCTTGTCCCGGCGGCCTCCTCCGGCAGCCTCTCACCTGTTCTACGAACGCCTCGCTTCGGATCCGACAGCCTGCCGGCAAAATCTTCACGGCTATGAGTAGTCCAACCGCACTGATCTGCCACTGAGCGCGCCGTCGACCCCGAAGGCATGATCGTGCATTCCGTCCCGACGTCACCACGATGGCGGAATGGGCTAGAGGCATCGTCCGAACCAGTCAAGGAGTCGGGCCTGTGGTGGAGCCTCCGGGACGCAATGTCCCGCGGGGTCCCTTGCCATACGCGCCGTAGGCAAGCATGTCGTCCAGATGGGATCTGACCAGAGTCAACAGTCGGTCAACAACCAGCGGATCAAGACTCTCGTCGAGATGCGGCCCGCGGAGTAGGGCCCATGGGTGCACCACGGCGGAGCACATGGAGCATGTATATGCCCAGGTCAGAGCCGGTACCGTGGATCCTGGTGTCCGACTCTGACCTTCGTCAGGCGATCACAGCGCTGCCGGGCTCGGAGATCCTTCCGTGCAGCCGGGGATGTTCATCGGCCTCACGATCGTCTGCTCGTCAGCAGTGCCCACAGCTGGGTCGTGCGGTGACGACGACCCCATGCGACGATCGCGACCAGGATGCCTACCGTCGCTGGGATGACCGCCAGGGCAAGGTCTCCGTACACGGCGATGGTCATGATCACCGCGCCGATCATCAGCCCGGTGAATGCCAACGCGGCGAGGCCCGAGAGGATCGGGATCATCAAGGCGACCGCTCCGGCGAGTTCCAGCACGCCGATCAGGACCCGGAACCAGTCGCCCCAGCCGATCGCGTCGAACCCGGCCACCGTCTGTGCCTCACCACCGACTTTGTTGACGCCGCTGAACAGGTACGTGAGGGCCAGGAGTGCCTGCAGCACCCACATTCCGATGTTGGCCCAGCGAGGCGGCGTGGTGGTTCTGATGGCCTGGGTTCCTGCCACTGCTTCGTTCGTTGTCATCGACCGCTCTCCCCATACGTGACGCGTGAGTAAATTGTGTCCCATGGACACTGTGTGTGCTAGACACGGTTCTCGAACACTGGCAAGGCCCGACATGGACGGGAGTACGAATGGCGGACCAGAACGGCAGCCGTACCCTCCAGCTGCTCTGGGGGCTACGGGAGTCTCCGACCCGCGGACCCAAGCCGGCGTTGAGCGTGAGCCAGATCGCCCAGACAGCGGTGACCATCGCCGACGCGGAGGGCCTTGGCGCGGTCTCCATGCAGCGAGTCGCCGGTGAACTCGACTTCACCAAGATGTCGCTGTACCGGTACGTCGCCGGCAAGGCTGAGCTGATCGCGGTGATGATCGAAGAAGCGGTAGGCGACCCGCCCGATCTAGGTGCCGTAGCCGGCGACTGGCGGGAGAAGCTGACGACGTGGGCCCAACTGCTCTGGGAGACCTGGGACCGGCATCAATGGCTGCCCGCTGCCACCGAAGGCGCCCGGCTGATGGGCCCAAAGGAAGCAGGGTGGGTCGAGGCGGCGCTTCGCTCCCTGGGCCGTACCGGCCTCAAGGACGCCGAACAGCTCGCGGTGGTCCGGCTGATCAGCGGCCACATCCGCAACACCCAGTCGACCCGCCGTGCCGGCACCGGCCTTGACCCGGCGCAGTTTGGATCCGAATTCTCATCCGTCCTCGCCGACCACGGTGACGAATACCCGGCGCTCCTGGCGGCCAGCAAGTCTCCCGCCACGCTGGACATCCGATCGTTCGGCTTGGCCCGGATCATCCACGGTGTCAGCCAGTTGATCGAGGAACGGACTCCGAAGGACGTTCCGGGAGGCGCAGGCGGCTCAGGTGACGGGGGTTGAGCTGGCAACTGCGGATAGCGACCCGCAGCCTCTGCGTAGCCACAAGTCACGGTAGGCTCGCAGCGACCCTGACAAGGAAGCGGTCGCTGGTTGCGGTCCAGGAAAGGCCGGTCATCTGGAGCGGGATCGGCGGGTGGGGACGCCTGGCCGTCGGCCACACCCGGGATGTCCGGGTGTTGGTCCGCGTCGGCCAGCCAGGCTTCCGCGATGGGCTGTTGGACCGTTCGCTAGGAGGCTCCACTCATGAGCAAGAAGTTGCTTCTCGTCGTACTCGCCGTCCTGGGCGGCTGGCTCGCCTACCGGCGGCTGCAGGCCGACAAGGCAGAGGAGAGCCTCTGGGCCGAAGCCACCGACACGGTCCCGCCGGCAGGTGGCGTGCGCTGAGCCGGGCGCGGCGAGGTACCCTGCGTCCACACCCCCAGGGGGCGTAGCTCAACTGGCAGAGCACTGCCTTTGCAAGGCAGGGGTTAGGGGTTCGAGTCCCCTCGTCTCCACCACCACGAAACCCCAGGTCAGCCGCCATGGAGCGGACATCTGTCGTACCGCCACCCGGCACCGCAGTTGCCCGGCGTGCCCCCTGCGTGCCCTTCACGCCTCCTCCGCTCGGTCAGATGGGAGCCGAAGTGCACCCGCCAAGTGGACGTTCATCGAGTCCGCGATAGCCCGGTCTCTGTCGTTCGCCGCGTGCAGGTAGATCAGCGCTGCCCGTGAGCTGGCGTGGCCCATCCTCTCCATCAGCTCCCGGAGGTTGGCCCCACTGCTTGCCGCCAGCGTGTTGCCGGTGTGACGGAGATCGTGGAAGTGGACAGGGGCGACGTCAGCCTTGCTCAGGGCACGAACCCAGATGCGTCGGAAGTTCTGCCGCCGCAAGTAACCGCCATACGGCCCGACAAAGACGCGGCCGGACGGACCAGGCTCGGCGAACTTCGAGATGTGCCACCGAAGCGCAGGCAGCAGCTCGGACGGGATGCCCACACGCCGCCGGCCGGCCTCAGACTTCGGCCCCTTGATGATGAGCTGGCCCGTGCTCAGCTCGACCTGACCGTGGACCACCCTGACCCATCCGTCGTCGAGGTCCAGGTCCTGCCTACGAAGTGCCGCCAGCTCACCAAGACGCAGACTCGTGAACGTCGCAAGAAGGACCAGAAGCCGGTACCGCTCCTGCATGGCGTCAACCACACGATGAACCTCAGCGACGGTGAGGACCTGGCGTTCAGGGCCACGGTCATCGGGGAGCGCTACGACGTCTTCCGCAACACCGTCCGCCTGGCGCTGGCGATGCTCGCCAACGAGGGCGCCACCACCAGCGCACCCAGACGCGGGACCTTCGTCCGCGATCGCGTCATGACCACCTATCACGCGAGCTGGGCAGAGTCTCGCGACCGGATGGCCAGCGACCAGTCCGACGCCTACCGCGCCGAAGTCGACCAGCAAGGCCGCGAACCGTCGTACGAGAACTTCGAGATGAGGATCGTCGAGGCCTCCGCCGACCTGGCCCAGCGGCTCGGGGGCGACGAGGGCGACTCGCTGGTCTGCCGTGCGATCGAGCGCCACGTCGACGGCGAGGCGTCCAGCCTGCAGGACAGCTACTACACGATGGACATCGCCCAAGAGTGCGGGCTCATCACGCCGCGCGACATCGCCAAGGGGACGATCCGCGCGATGGCCGACAAGGGCTACGTCGACGAGATCACCACCCGGATGCCCAGCCCCGACGAGGCCCGCAAGCTCGGACTCGGGACCGGTACACCCGTGCTCGTTTACGCCCGCACGACCTACACCAACGAACGTCCTCTCCGGCTCACCCTGACGATCTTCGCCGCGGATCGGAACAGGGTTGTCTACGAACTCGGCGACCTCACCGCCTACCCGGGCGACCAATGATCATCACCCAGGCCGGCGACGGCGACCTGTCCGCCGTCCTCGCCATGCGGTACGAGGCCAGCGCGTGGCTGGCAGAGATCGGCATCGACCAGTGGCGCCAGCACTGGCCCAACAAGGACGCCATGGTCGAACGTGTCGGGGCCAGCATCCAGGCCGGCGAGACCTGGATGGTCCGCGACGACCAGGGCCAGCTCGCAGCCACCGTCGCGCTCGACAGCTACGCCGACCCCCACCTCTGGGCACCTGAGGAGATCGGCGAACCGGCGATGTACCTACACCGCCTCATCGTCCGCCGCCCCTACGCAGGACTCGGAGCCGAGATCCTCGACTGGGCATCCGCCGAGGCCGTCAAGCTGGGCAAGAGATGGGTACGCATCGACGTCTGGACCAACAACCGCTCGCTCCACCGCTACTACCAGCGCAACGGCTTCCAGCACGTCCGAACCCTCGACAGCGACTACCCCTCCGGCGCCCTCTTCCAGCGCCCGGCCAATACCACCGACTGGGACGGCAGCGGCCGGCTCAAGGAAGTGTGAGGCGGCGCCACTGGTCGCACACGGAGCTCATGCCGGCGTTGTCGGCAAGCCGCCTGCTCCCGCCCTGCCGGCTGACTGTGTGGCGACGTACCAGCGGCGGGCGAGGACGATCCCGCCGGCGCCGACCAGTCCAACCGCTGGTATCCGCACCAGCCATCGCAGCTCGTCGCATTGGGACGCCGGCGGGTCAACGATCCTAATCGCGCCGCCGGGCTGCCGGTCAGCCAAGTCGTTCACGCGTGCGTCGTTCACGCGTGCATACTCCCGCTCGTAGCTACTCGGGACGAAGGCCGAGCCACAGTCGTAGCCGTAGCTGGTGAAGGGTACGAACCCGGCGATCAGCCCGACGCCGAACAGGACCGCACCGACGATGCCAAGTCTCGTGGCCATGACCGGAGAGTATGTGCGTACAGCAGCCAAGAGAAGACCATCGCTGACCGGAACTGAGTCCGGAACGCCGGCGAAACAGGTTGGCCGAACACGACGAGTGTCAAGCATCAGGTGGCACAGGACACAGGGCGTCATCTCTGCATTGCTGAGTTGACCTCTATGAGATCAAGGGCGCCGCTGACGCGGCGCACCGCCCGGCTGCCGCCCTTGCGGGCGGCCGTGGGCGGCCGTCCTCGGGCGCGCCGGGCGGACCAGCGGCAAAGGATCCCCAGAGAATGCGGGGGCCGGGCTGGCAGCGGTTCTAACCGTCCCGTCCTCCTCGCACGCCAGTCTCCGGCCTCCACTCCACGCGTCAAGACCGCCTTCGGCGTCACAAGTGATCGGCTCCGCCGAGTCTTGACCCGTTCCGTTGCGGCCTTCAATCTGGCTGGCTGCGAGGACGACGGGGGCCTATGGTCGACGTCGTACCCGGCCACGGCTGGCGACCAACGTGATCTGCATACCGGCGCGCAACGTTGGGAGGTTCGGCATGAGCAGTCGAGCCCGGAAACAGATGCGGCTACAGCTGAGCTTCGACGCCGCTCAGGAGTACGGCAAGCAGCACCCAGACGACTTCGGCGGCATCTACTGGGATGAGTCCCCCGTCATGCACGGCGCGTTGCTGTTCACCGGACAAGTCGAGGACCACCGCCGCGCACTCCGCCACCTGGTGCCACACCCAGACCGGATCGAGGTTCGACCCTGCCGCTACAGCCAAGCCCAGAACATGGCCTGGCAGGACCAGATCCGGCAGCGGATCCACGGCCGCTGGACCAGCCTGTCAGTCACCACGTTCGGACCGTCGCGTACCGACATCGGCTACGTCCCACACGTGTGGATCTGGCCGTGGTCGGAGGAAAAGGCCGAACACATCCGCCAGGAGCTTGCACCGATCCCCGTCGAACTCGGTGCCCAGCCGGGCGCCGTCAACCCCGAACTAACTCCACACCCTCGTCCGCGTCCTCGCCCCCGTTAATCAAAGAGCACCCAGCCGTGAGGGCGTGCAACCCGCCTATAGTCGCTTGTATGGAGGGTTCACCGCACAACTCTGGTCGACCACCGGCAGGTCAACCGATCGCGATCGCCACTTCATCATGGAAGCCCGGTGATCCAGGCAGGCGTGCGCGAATCAGTGGTGCACTAGGAGCAGAGGCCTCCGGCTGCCCCTTCCTTACCGATCACGGGGGAAGTCGGCTCTGGGTGGTCTGGCCGGACGGCTTCACAGCTCGCGTTGGCCGCGACGGCAAGGTGGAGCTTGTTGGACCAGACGGCTTGGTTGTGGCCAGAGAGGGCGACCACATCCAAGCCGGAGGAGTGCGAGCGGGGATCACCACCACGAAACCCATGCCATGCATCCCAGCCGGTGTCGTCCTCACCTACGTCCAGTCCAAGATCACCGTCGAGCCCATGCCGACAAGTTGACTGCTTGGTTGGTCCGAGGCCGGCGTGCCCTCCACGTGCCCCAAGCCAGAGCCAACCATGGTCTGCAGCGGTCAATGACGGTCACAACGAACAGTCTCGCGCGCCTGCATGGTCTACGCTCAGCGCAGCCTGAAGGACCGACGTGCCTTTGCAAGGCAGGGGTTAGGGGTTCGAGTCCCCTCGTCTCCACACGTACAAATCCCCAGGTCAACGCCCGGATGGATTCCCGAGACTTTCCACGTGTCGGACGTCGCGACCGTTCCGCGCGGCCCTCGCGCGTCCGCCCTGTGCTGGAAGGGGAGCCGAAGGGCACCCGCTCCCCGCCTGCACCGTGGGATGGCCGGATCCCAGGTGGACGTTCAACGAGTCCGCAATGGCGCGGTCCCGGTCGTTCACTGCGTGCAGGTAGATCAGCGCAGCCCGCGCTGGTGTGACCCACCCTCTCCAGCTCGCCGCCACCGTCGCGCTCGACACCTACGCTGATCCCCACCTCTGGACACCTCAGGCCGCGGACTGCAACGGCAACGGTGGCTTCAACGAGGTGTAACACCGGCCCACTGGGGCCAGACTGAGCTCACGTCGGAGTTGTCGGCCAGCCTGCACGCGCTCTGCCGGCTGACTGTGTGGCGACATACCAACGGCTGATGAGCACAGCTCCGCCGGCCGCGACCAGTCCGAAGGCTGGCATCCGCACGAGCAGTCGCAGGTCGTCGCATTGGGACGCCGGCGGGTCAACCGTCGGGCGGCCGGGCTGCAGGTCAGCCAAGTCGTTCACGCGTGCAAACTCGCGCTCGTGGCTACTCGGGACGAAGGCGGAGCCGCAGTCGTAGAAGCCGCTTGTGAAGGGCACGAACCCGGCGATCAGCCCGACGCCGAGAAGGATCGCACCGACGATGCCGAGTTTCGTGACCATGACCGGAGAGTATGTGGGGCCGACAGGCATGAGAAGACCGTTGGTGACAGAAACAGACGTCGTGGCTGCGATCTCGCCACCTGTGTGCGCGTGAAGGCATCGTCCGTCGGACCCGTGCGTGCGGTCAGAACCTGAGCGCTCAACGCATCCGGCCTATCACCGCGGGAGGGCCGAGTCACAAGAACCTGACGCCGCGCGAACTTCGGACCGCTAGGCCGGGTGCAGTCAACATGCGCTCGCTGCGTCAGCCATGGATGGCTCGGGCAAGGAGCAGTCCGGTGTAGCCGGCGCCGAGTCCGGCGGCGACACTGGCCGCCGCGTTGAGGACGGCGTACAGACGCGCGCCGTCCTGGGTGAGTCGTAACGTCTCGTATCCGAACGTGGAGTACGTGGTCAGCGCCCCGCAGAATCCGATGCCAGCAAGGGACATGACTCCGCTGGGGGCAGGTAGTCCGGCCAGCAGGCCGAGGAGGAGGGAGCCGGCGACGTTGACCGCGAAGGTGCCCCAGGGAAACAGGCTGTCATGGCGGGCACGTACGGCCTGGTCCACCAGATAGCGCAGCGGCGCACCGATCGCGGCGCCGAGCGCGACCAGCAGGATGGTCATCGCGCCCCGCGCCCCCGGCCGACGTAGCGGATCACTTCAACTGGCTCGACGATGACCAGCCCCTCACCGATCAACTCGTCGAGCTGAGGGAGGAACGCCCGAATGCGGTCGGGATCGTCGACGATGACGATGATGAGTGGAAGGTCTTCGCTCAGGCTGAGGATCCGGGTGGTGTGGATGTGGTTGGAGGCGCCGTAGCCCTCGATTCCGCGGAGTGCGGTGGCGCCGGCCAGGCCCGCCTTGTGAGCTCGGTGGATGATCTCGTGGTACAGCGGCCTGTGGTGCCACTGGTCAGTGTCGCCGACAAAGATCGTCAGCCGCAGGGCTTGACCCTCGAGCTTCATGAGGACTCCTGGCGTCGTCGGGCGATGGTCTTGTGGGTGAGCGTGGCGCCGATCCACACCGCGGACAGTGCCAGGAGCAACGTGCCGGCCAGGTAGGCCAACCCGGTCCGCGGCCCCTCGGCTGATGTACGGATGGCGTCGAGGATGTAGGTCGAGAACGTCGTGAACCCGCCCAGTACCCCAATCCCCAGGAACGGGCGCAGCAGCCGTCGGCCGGTCCATACCTGCTCGAGGAGCACCATCAACACACCAATGAGCAGGCATCCAGAGACGTTGATCCCGAACGTTGCCCACGCGAACTCGCCGGGCCTGTGAGGGAAGGCGACGGACACGCCGTAGCGGACCAACGAACCGAGCACCCCACCCGCCGACACCGCCGCCAGCACCGGCATCGCTCCTCGCGACCGCTGGAGCCGACGGGTCCGAAGCGGTAGATCATCGCTGGCGGTGGCCGGACGAGAATGCATCGGATCGGGCATATGGGCCTCCTACCAGCAACACGCGCTCTCCACTGGCAGGGACCGTTGGCGGCATACGCCGCAGTTCTCCCGAACATGGCCGGGGCGGCGGGCCCCACCGCCGCGGTCCCTCGCACAGACGGACCGCTCGCAGCCTAGCGGGCTCAGCGCCTGACTGGGTATCGCAGGTGAAGGGCACGGTGTCCCTGGACGACGATCGGGTCCTCGAGGAGTTGGTGGCCCTTTTCCAGCTTCGTGAAGTAGGGGATCCCCTCGCCGAACAGCACTGGCACGAGGCTGACACACACCTCATCTACCAGACCGAGGGCGATTGCCTGTTGGGTGATCGCCGCACTCGCGATGGTGACGTCCTGGTCGCCGGCGATCTTTCTGGCCTGGGTGATCGCGGCTTCGACGCCGTCGACGAACGTCGTTCTCGGCCACCTCTTGGCGGCGTCCTCGGGTGCGCGATGGGTGACCACGACGACGGGAGCGCCGACCGGATGCTTGTCTCCCCAACCGTCGGCGATGTCGAACAGGCGTCGGCCGGAGACGAGTGCACCGGTGTTTCCGGTCAACTCTCGTAGCACCTCCGCACTGGCATCGTCGACCTGGAAGGAAACGTCCTCATTTGGGTTGGGCACGGTCACGTCCCCGGCCTCGTACCAGTCGAACAGTTCCCGGGGGTGATCGTTCGGATCCGCGATGAACCCGTCCAGCGACATCGTCATGTGGGTGAGCACCTTGCCCATCGTGGGCCTCCTCTGCTTGTCAGCTGTCACTCGTACCGACCTCCCATGACCGGGAAACTCATCGGCACCGGAAGGGACGGCGTGACACCGGCCAGGAGTTCGTGCCGCTCAATCGGCAGGGAGCACGTGGTAAGTCAGGTATGCGACCTGGCCAATCTGTTCGACGTTCGACAGCGAGAGCCGTGACGAGGTGAGGTGGCCAGTAAACAAGGGCTTGCCACTCACCAGCATCACCGGCACGACACCGATGAACATCTCGTCCAACAAGCCGGCATCGACGAACGCCGTGGCATGCACTCGTAGGTGGCGGCGCCCGTCGCCAACGCGCCAATCTCGGCGACGAACGACGACACGTCTCGACTTCCCGGATCGATCTCGTAGCCGGGCGGTAATAACCGCAAGAAGCACACTGGATACGCCTGCGGTTCGAAGCGCCAAACCCGAAGGGGTTCCGCGGGAGGTCACGGGCTGGCATTCTGCGGCCATGCCCGACGTGAGACTTACCGCGAAGCAGTTCCAGGAAGCTGGTGGCACGGAGGACTGGCGCGTGCTCGCCGTCGGGGCGAGCAGCTGGTTCGATGCGCCGTCTCATGCGGCTGGTGCGGAGCTGCTGCGCGGCATCGTCGCTCTGGTCGACGATGGCGCACCGCAGCCGGACGTCGACCTGCGCCCGAGCGGAGTCCACGTACGGATTCCATCCGGCCCGACCGGCCTGTCGGCCGCGGACGTGTCGTTCGCCCGTGCGATCTCGGATATCGCCCGGGGCCTGGAGCTCAGGGCCGATCCAGCGGCGCTCCAGTCCGTACAGCTCGCGATCGACGCTGTCGACACGAAAGCGGTGATGCCGTTCTGGCGGATTGTCTTCGGTTACGAGGAGTCGGAGGACGGCCTCACCGACAGCCTGCGCCGGGATCCGGGAATCTGGTTCCAGCAGGCCGATCAGCTGCGTCCGCTGCGTAACCGGATCCACGTCGATGTCGCTTGGGCGGACGACATCGACAACACGCGACGTGCGGAGGTGCTGGCCAACGGTGGTCACGTGGTCAACGACGAGCGCCCGTGGGTGATCGACGACCCCGAGGGAAACGAGGCCTGCCTCCCGCTCGGGCCGACCGCAGCCCTGGGCGACGACCCGGAAACTCAAGACTGGCGGCAGATGGGCAGCGCGATTACCTGCTACCCGACAGGCTCTTTCCGCGAGTCGGTCGACCTTGCTACGGCCGTTGCCCGCCTCGCCGACGATGCCGGGAAGGGGCTGATGGTGGACGTGCGTCCCGGCTGCATCACGCTCGACTCCGGCAAAGACCAACACGAGACCGAGAACTTCGGCCTCGACGAGGGGTTCATGGAGCTGGCTCGTCGGGCGCAGGCCGCGGCCCGTGGGATGGGGCGGCCCGCCGATCCCTCTCCCCGCCGACGGTTCCTCCAGATCTCGATCCACGCCGTCGACGTTCCAGCGGTGCGGCCGTTCTGGATGGCAGTACTCGGATATCAGCAGGGTCCTTACCAGCGTTTACTTCAGGACATCTACGATCCACGCCGGATCAACCCGGTGTTCTGGTTTCAACAGATCGACGCCAAGGACGTCCATGACGAAGCGCGGCGGGCGCAGCGCAACCGGATCCACGTCGACCTGTTCGTCCCCGACGACCAGGCACAGGCCCGGATCGACGCCGCGCTGGCAGCCGGCGGCCGGATCGCCAACGACTCCGAAGCACCCGCGTGGTGGACCCTCGCCGACCCCGAGGGCAACGAGGTGGATGTCGCCGTCGCATCCGGACGCGAGGAGGCACCTCGTCCGACGTCGCACGCACCTGCCTGAGACCTTGCGCTCAGCGTCCCACGCACCGATCAGGTGCCCATGTCCGAGGCAATGATGGGCAGCGGTTCGACCACGGCGCCCTCCTCGGGGAGGCCAGACTCGCGGATCTGGAAATGATCCGCCCTTCGCGACCACTCACGGAAGCGCCGAAATGCCATCGGAACGCCTCGAGCAGCAGAAGCGTCCGGGCCGTCCATCACTTGTACGTGCACATGCGGGTGAGTCGAGTTGCCGGAGTTGCCACAGTCCGCGACCCGCTGCCCCGCCGTCACCTTCTCGCCGACCGTCACCCGAACGGAACCGGCCCGCAGGTGGGCCAGGGCAACGAATGCGCTCTCGTGCCGCATCGCGATGACCAGGTGGTTGCCGGCCAAGGCAGTTACACCCTGGCGGAGGCGGGCAGCCTGACCTAACGCGTAGGGCACGAGGGCCAACTGCGACCGGCGCGCCACGTGATCGATCTCGCCCTGGTGCACCTGGACGACGACGCCGTCTGCGGGTGCCAGGACTGGTCGGCCGTAGGCGAAGAACCGCTCCACCGGTTCGGTGGCGAGAAGAGTTCGCCAGTCACGGCGCTCTGCGACACGATGGCGGTGATCGACACCGATGAAGTCGATGGCGTACCGCCCGCCCATCAGGTCCGTACCGTGACTGGGAACCCGCCCGGCAGGACTGTTTCTCGCAAGCCAACGGCCCTCGAACGGCAACGAGATCACGATCTCCGGAGTCACACCGTCAGCCCGTCTTGGTAGTGGACGTGCCGGTCGAGGAGGAGCTGAGGATCTCAGCCAGCGCAACCTTCACGTCCTGGAACCGGTCACGTCCGACGATGCCGTCCCACCGAGCCTCCAGGTCGGCGAAGAAGCTGGTCGCGACCATGGCGGCGCTCGTACCGCGGTCGGCGTAGACGACGACCCGGCCTCGACGGTCGACAGGATCGGGGACCCGCCGCACGTAGCCGTGTTGCTCGAGGTGGCTGACCAGATCGCTCATCGCCTGAGGTGTCATCCCTGCTCGGCGCGCCAACTCCGTCGGCCGTGTGCCCTCGCAGTCCATGAGCCGGAGGACGTTGAAGCAGTGGGTGGGTCGCAAGTCCTCATACCCGGCCTCGATGAGATGGCGGTGCAGGTCGTCGAGAAGTCGGTCGAAGACCTGACCGATGAGCTGGGGCAGGAACAGAGTCTCACTTGCCGGTTGTTCGGTCACCTTATAAGTTTACCTTCTAAGGGCACCTGTATATATCAACCGTAACCGAAAGGTCGAGCGATGTCATACCCCGAACCTCCCACCCCAGAAGGTGTCCGAGCGCGGGCGAGACCGGCGATGACGTGGCGCAGGGCCGCCCGGGTGAGCGTGGGAGTAGCCATGACGCTGCTCGGCCTGTTGTGGGTCCTTCAGGGTGCCGACCTCGTTCGGATTCAGCCCATCGCGTGTGTGGCTGACTGCCGACCCATGACCGGTGGATCATTCGTGTGGTTCGCGGTCGGTGCGCTGACCCTGCTCGGCGGGCTCGTAGTGCTCGGTGTACGACGGCGCCGCCCCCGCTGAACGGCGCTCACAACCCGGCGGGAAGAACCAAAATTCCTGGGGCGCGGTTACCGCATGATCGGGCAAACTAACTCCGCGCGTGTATCCGTTGTCCGCGGTGAGCCCGAATTGATCGGGACCGCGACGGGATTGCCTTCAGCTATTAACCGATGACGCAGAAGAGGTTGCCTTCCGTATCGGCGAGAACCACGAAGTCGGCACCTTCTGGATACACCCAGTCCACTCGCTTTGCGCCGAGTGAGATGAGCCGCTCGACTTCAGCCTGCACCTCTTCTCCCTCGTCCACCCACAGGTCCAGATGGGTCCTGTCATCCTCGTCCAGGTGAAGGCGGGCGCCCTCGCCGTTCGCAGGGATGAGAAACGCTGGATTGCCGTTGGGAACGTATCCGAGGGCATTGCTCCAGAAATCAGCAGCCCGGTTGATACTCGAAACCTTCAACACGATCGATCCGAGACTCACCATCGCCGTAGCATCCCATGATCTGGGTGGAAAGCACTACAGCAACTGCCAGCAGAAAGGTCCTTGACGCCTAACGACCAAGATGATCGAGAACGGCCGCGAGATTGCGATCCCGTGGCTGTATCGAATCGATGATCAACGCCTCTTCGTCCCAGGAAGGGAACTTCGCGAGGCGTTGCGCGACGTTGGTCCAGTCGCCGCCATCGTGCCAGCCGGGGATACCACGCTGGCGGTCCTCGACGCGGGCGCGATGGACTTTCGGGTCTGAGCACGTACACACGATCACCTTGAAGTCGGCGTTCGAGCGCCGGGCGAGGCTGCGCCAACGTACGCGGGTGGCGTGGTCCTCGACGGGGGTGTCGAGGATCGCGGACTGTCCGAGCGTGAGCTGGCGTAGGGCGAGGGTGGTCAGCTGTTCCACTCCGATATCCCACAGTTCTGCGAAGTGACGTCCACCGAAGGGTGTGAGCGCACCCAGCAGCCAGTCGATCGCGAAGACTGGGATGTTGAGCTTCCGCCCGGTGGCCTCTGCGATGGTGCTCTTACCACTCCCCGGTACGCCGGAGAAGATCACGAGTGCGGTCCGGCGCCCGGATTGCGCGCCGTCCTGGCCGTCGAAGTCGGCGAAGTCGGCGAAGTCGGCGGAGTCGGCAAAGTCCATCGGCAATCGAGGCGTCAGGCCGGCCGGAACCATGCCGAGAATCCACGTCATCGTGATGCGGTGCGGCGGCTCAGGTTCGACCTCGCAGCTGAGGACATCGACGTCGCCGTCCGGCCGGCGCAAACGAGCCTTGGCGGTGTGGTCGGAGACGTCGACACCAACGACCACCACCGGCGCGTACGTCTGTGTGCGGGTTCGTACCCGGTCCACGAAGACATCCGGTGCCACGACCGCCGCGAACTCCGGTGCCAGCGCCGAATCCACGTCTGCGCCCCAGTCCTCGGCGCCGTCAAGTCCTGCGAGGATCCACTCCAGCCGTTCGACGGCTGGTGTCCTGTGTAGGCGGATCATGATTCCCCCAGCTTCGACCTGGCACCGAAGTGTATGCGCGCCAGGTGGCTCGCGGGTGGGTGCGCTGGGGCGATGGTGGACCGCCTGCATCGAGACTCCCGACCATGACCCGGATCTCGCCATGACTCACATCTCCCCAGCGTGATTGCCCGCGTCACGATGTCGTCCGTTCGGGCGCGTTCACGCGCACGAGCAGCTCGCGTTGCGTGACTGCGGTTTCGTCAAGCCGGTCGACGATTTCGGCGGCCGTCTCGGCTTCGAATACGTTGTCGGTGATCACGGCGTCGAAGCCGGCTCGGCGGTACAGGCTGGACACGGTCATGGCAGCTGCGTAGCGCAACGTCAACTGCTCAACGGCTCCTGGTGGCGGTGGCACATCCATCGGCACGGCGCCGGAGACGACGAAGCGCTGCATGGCGTCGCCGTCGATGTGCACGGCTCGTGACAGCAACGAGGCAACTTCGTGGCCCACGGTCGTCTTGCCGGCGGCGCTGGCTCCGGTGATCAGCAGCAGCCGACCGATGACGGGATCCGGCATGCACTCTCCCGACGAGATGTCAGACGGCGAACTCTCTGTGCTTCGGTGAGTTCGTGCCCGGCGAGAGGTGGGGGCGCAGCCGATCTGCGATGCCGTCGGTCTCGGCGATCGAAAGTCTGGGGACCTCGCCCCACTCCGTTCCTCCGCCGGGCAACGTCCCGGCCACGTGAATGTGCAGGTGCGGAACGGACTGGCGCGCTGACACGCCGTTGTTCTGCCACACGGCTACGCCTTCGACGTCGAAGGCTCCTACTATCGCGGCCGTTGCCCGCTGGGTCAGTTCCAGCAGCGGCGCGAACTCGTCTGGTTGGAGGTCGAGCATGGTGGGCCGGTGAGCAGTCGGAATCGCCAGCAGGTGGCCGATACCGCGCTGCTCCCTCGTGACCAGGAGGGCTACCGTGGCGGAGCGCTCCAGGATGGTGTACGGGCGGTGCCCGAGCAGGAAGACGCAGAACGAGCAGTCGTCCTGGGCAGGAAGGATCATCGCCACGGGGAGAGTGTTACCGGTGCGATCCCTGAAGTCCAGCAACGTGTCCCCGCGTGAGGGTCATGACTCCACTCCCTCAGGTCGCCGCCGAAGGGTGTCGAACGCAGCGATCAGCCAGAACGCTCGGCGGCGCCGCGCTCCACGCAGAACTCGTTCCCCTCGATATCGGCGAGGGTCACCCAACCCCTGCCGTCCGGCACGCGGTGGTCGCCGACCAGCGTCGCGCCCAGGGCAAGCAGCCGCTCCACCTCCTCGTCGCGGGTGCGGTCCCGCGGCTGGAGATCCAGGTGCACCCGGTTCTTTACGCCCTTGGGCTCGGGCACGGTGACGAACAGCAAGGCGGCGCCCGTCGTGGTGACCAGCGCTTCAGAGTCACCCGGCTTGTCCTCGTCGGAAACCGCACTGTCGAGGACCTTCGCCCAGAACGACGCCAGCTGGTAGGCGTCGGCGCAGTCGATGGTCACGTGTCGTACGAGAGATGCCATGCACCAGACCCTACGACCCTGTTTCGGCAAGACTGGTGGTGTGTGGGTGATGCTGCGCGTTCCACCACTCGCGGAACTCGCCGAGGCTGAGGTGACCTACCCGGAGGTCGGCGCCACCGCGAGCGAGCTACCGGCCGGCTACCGGCATGTGGTCCGGAGGGCAGAACTGGGGCACGGGGACGACGTCTTCGAGCGCTGCGGGCAGGCCGTCCTGTCCTGGCAGCTGCATCGGGGTGCGGGCCTTCGCGTCCACCCGAGCCATCCTGTCGCGCAGTCTGACGCCGTTGTCGCGGTCGTGTTCGGCGTCGGCAACGTCGGAGTCGTGGCGCCGTGCCGGGTGATCTATGTCGTACGCGAGGAGAATCGGCGGGGTTTCGCCTATGGGACCCTGCCCGGCCATCCCGAGTCCGGCGAGGAGTCCTTCGTGGTGTCGCGCCAGCCCGATGGCTCCGTGGTCCTGGAGGTGACCGCGTTCTCCCGTCCGGCGAATCCGTTGAGCCGCTTCGGCGACCCGGTGATCCGACGGATCCAGGACTGGGTGACGAATCGCTACGTCACCGCGACCAGAAGGGTCGCCCTCGCCGCCGAGCGGCCCACTCGTTAGGTCGTGGTCCGGGCTACCGCACACCTGCGGCGACCGTCAGGGTGCCGGCCGCCGTGTCGACGGTGGCGTTGGTGCCGAGCGGCAGGGTGGGCAGATGCGGGTTGTGCGCGTGACCGATAGGCAGCCCGCCGAGGACGGGAACGCCAAGCCTGGTGAGCCGGTCACGGAGTACGTCGATGATCGTCCACCCTCCTCGAACCGTCTCCTCGAAACCCGGGAACTGCCCGACCGCGACTCCGCGGAGCCCGTCGAATGAGCCTGACTTCATGAGCTGGGTGAGTTCCCGGTCGACCTGGCCGAGCCCCGTGCCTTTGACGTCCTCGATGAACAGGATGGCGCCGTCGAGGCTGGGCAGCTCGACGCCGACTTCGCCGCGGACCTCGCTGAGGTTCCCGCCCATGAGGAAACCGCTGGCGCTGCCCTCGACCGTGACCGCGGCGGTGGGTTCGGCCGGGTCCTGGTGGACCGTGATGGGGTCGGTCGTCATCAGCGCCCGCCGCAGCGACTCCGCCGATGCCGGCCCGGTGTATTCGTCGTACCAGTTGACGAACGGGCCGCTCAGGCCGACCAGCCGGCACCGCCGCCACAACGCGAGATGCAGGTGCGTGATGTCGCTGAATCCGACAAGGGGCTTCGGGTCGCGTCGGGCGGCGGCGAAGTCGAGGTCACCGGCGATCCGGTAGGCACCCTTGCCGCCCGTGGTCGCGAAGATCGCGCGAACGCCCGGGTCGCGAATGGCCTCGTTCAGGTCGGCCAGACGATCCTCGTCCGCTCCCGCGAGATAACCCACCTGATCGAAGGCGTGCTCGCCGATCTCGACCCTGAGTCCCCAGCCCGTCAGCAGTTCCTCGCCGCGCTTGACCCCATCGCGGGTCGGCGGACTGGCCGGCGAAACGAAGCGGACGCGGTCCCCGTGCTCGAGGCGGGGTGGAACCAGCGCGGTGCGCATGCCGGCGAAGTCTGGCACGGGTCGCCGACAGTCCTGCGTACGCCGGATGTGCAGACCACGGGGCTGGTGACGCCAGTCGACATAAGCCCCCGAACGTCCTGGGATCAGACGCCTCCCGGCCACGAGGGCCGCTCTGTGCTGTGGCCGAGGCCGAACCGCTCCGCGTCGTCGCCGCCCGGATGCCCGCTGCCGGGCGTACTCGGCTGGTCCTCCAACAACCGCAACGCCAACTGCAGGGCGTCACGCAGGGTCGAGCGCGACCGGAGCTGCCCGAGGTCGACGCCGAGGTTCACCATGGATTGGGCCACCTCCGCACGTACGCCGCTCAGGATGCTCACCGTGCCCATCAGGGCGACTGCGCGAACCGTGTTGAGCAGGTGCTGGGCGAGGACGGAGTCGATGGTGGGTACGCCGGTGACCTCCAGGATGATGACCTTCGCCTGCGTCTCGGCGATCGTCGCCAGCAGCCCTTCGGTCAGGCGGGCCGCGCGGCGAGAGTCGAGGGTGCCGATGATGGGGAGGACGAGTACGTCGTCCCAGACCTGGACGACCGGCGTCGACAGCTCGAGGATCTCATCCCGTTGCCGCTGTTGGCGTTCCTCGATGTCGCGGCGTTCGGTCTCGTCACGGGTGACCGAGACGAACCCGGTCAATTCACCGGTGTCGCGGCGAACCGGCGCGAGAACCACACCGGCCCAGTACTTGTCGCCGTCCTTGCGCCAACGCCATCCCTGGAACTCCGACCGGCCGACGTCCTGCGCGGTCCGCAGGCGGCGCTCGATCTCGGGCCGGTCGTCATCGGCGTAGAACATCGAGGCGGGCTGGCCGAGGACCTCCGCCGCCGTGTAGCCGGTCAGGGCTTCCCCACCAGCACTCCAACTGGCGATACGTCCGGACATATCGAGCATGGTGACCTCGAATGCCGTAATCGCGGCCAACATCGCCTCGATCTCACGGATTCGTTCCGCCGGGTCCTCTGACCGCTTTTGCACGCCAGGCATACCGCGACACCCCCTCTTCCCTTCATACCTCACGTGGATCCGTGCGTCAGGCGACCGTCAGGCGAGCGTCTGCCGGCTGCGCTGGAGGAAGGTGCGCTCGGCGGCGTTCTGGGTATGGGCGATCGCGGCGTCGTACGCCTGCGCGGCCTCAACGGTGCGGCCCAGGCGGCGGAGAAGATCGGCGCGGATGGCGTGGAACATGTGGTAGCGCTCAAGACCGAGGCCGTCGACCAGGGCGAGTGCGGCCGCGGGCCCTTCGACCTCGGCCACCGCGACGGCGCGGTTGAGCGCGACGACCGGCGTGGGGGTCAGCGCCAGCAGATGGTCGTACAGCTGGAGGATCTGCGCCCAGTCCGTGTTTTCGGCGGTGGTCGCCTCGCTGTGGACGGCGTTGATCGCCGCCTGGATCTGGTACGGACCGGGCTGGTTGCGCCGGAGGCACTGTCGTACGAGGGACTGACCCTCGGCGATCAGCTCACGGTCCCAGCGTCCGCGGTCCTGGGCAGCGAGCAGCACCAGGTCGCCGTCCGTTGTCGTACGGGTGGTGCGCCGTGACTCGATCAGCAGCATCAGCGCGAGCAGGCCGATGACCTCCGGTTCGTCGGGCATGAGGTCGGCGAGCACCCGGCCGAGCCGGATGGCCTCACCGCAGAGGTCCTCGCGCACGAGCCGGTCGCCCGAGCTCGCGGTGTAGCCCTCGTTGAAGACGAGATAGACGACTGCGAGTACGGAACGGAGCCGGTCGGGAAGGTCGGCATCGCGGGGGACGCGGTACGGGATCCTGGCGTCGCGGATCTTGCCCTTGGCGCGAACCAGTCGCTGCGCCATGGTCGGCTCGGGTACGAAAAACGCGTGGGCGACCTCCGCCGTGGTGAGCCCGCCCAGCAGCCGGAGCGTCAACGCCACCTGGACGCTGGTGGCGAGCGCCGGGTGGCAGCAGGTGAAGATCAGGCGTAGCCGGTCGTCGTGCACTGGTCCCTCCTCGGCGTAGCCCGAAGACTCGTCGCGGGCGTGGAGCAGGGCGGCTTGGGCGTGGCGGTCCTCACGTGAGGACTCCCGGCGGAGCCGGTCGATCGCCCGGTTGCGGGCCGTGGTGATAATCCATCCCGCGGGGCTCGGGGGGAGCCCGGTGTCCGGCCATCGTTGGACGGCCGCGGCGAAGGCGTCCTGGACCGCGTCCTCGGCGATGTCGATGTCACCGAAGACGCGCACCAGGACGGCGACCGCACGGCCGTGCTCCTCACGGAAGACGCGGCCGATCTCGGCGGCGGACACCGGTGGGTCGGGTGCGTCCGGTGGGTCGGGCGTCACCGGCATCTCACGTGCAGGTTCCGTACCGCATCGGCCACACCTCGATCGGGAGCGTGATCGCCCGGGCGAGCTTGCGGCCCCACTCGAGCGCGGCGTCGAGATCCGGCGCCTCGATGACGGTGAATCCGCCGATGTGTTCCTTGCCCTCGGTGTAGGGGCCGTCGGTCGTGAGCACGTCGTCGTCCTGGAGTCGCACCACGGTCGCGGCACCCGGAGAGTGCAGGCCGCCGGAGAACACCCAGGCGCCGGCTGCCCGAAGTTCGGCGTTGACCGCCTCGATGTTCCGCATGATCGGCTCGAGGACCTCGGGCGGCGGTGGATCACCATCGGGTTGGTAGATGCTGAGCAGGTATTTCGCCATTTTGTCCTCCTCCTTCGGCGCGCTCTTGAGGCGCTGGGCGTGTTTCGTAGCCGTGATGCCGGCCCTACTCACACCTCTTATACGAATGACGGGCCGTCGGATCGACAGGGTTCGCCGGGGATGATTCCGGACCACACGGCAATTTCCCGTCGGCGCGGGGGTGCCCGTCAGCGATACGTGAGCAGGTGAGCGAAGAACCGCGTCGCTAGCAGAACCCTTGTGAGACAGCAGAAATCACGATCCAACAGTGAATCGGTAGACATTGGTGTCCCGCCGGACGAAGCCGACCCGTTCGTACAGTCGGATCGCCGACGCCCGCGACGGGCGCGACGTCAGGTCGACTGTCCGGGCGCCTGCCTCCGCTGCCGATCCGTACGGCCTCCGATGTGAGAGCCGCACCGATGCCCACGCCGCGCATGTCGGTGTCGACGACGACATCCTCGATCCAAGCACGTACCCCGGTAGGAATCGGGATCATGACCAGGGTCAGCGCGCCCACCAGGCGTCCGTCGCCTCGCGCCGCGAGCACGGTATTCGTGGGACACGCGATGATCTTCTCGAGGCTGGCGCGGGTCAGGGAAGGCGCGGACGAGGACAGTTGTGGCAACAGCCGGGCGAAGCATTCCACCGCTTCCTCGGTTGCCTCGCGAAGTGCCTCCACTCCGATGTCCATGCGTCGGAACGTTACCGACGTGGGTGCCTCCGGCGGATAGCATCCGCCAATGAAAGTCACCGCGATTGTCCCCAACCTGCGGGTCGACAGCACCGACGCGACCCGGGACTTCCTGATCGAGTTCCTCGGCCTACGCATGGGTTTCGACCATCGTGGAGTCGTCAACCTCCGCTCGCGCGACAATCCTCTGGCGCAGGTCCAACTGACACAGGACGACGGACCGGCGATCTCCATTCACGTGCCCGACGCACGCGAGGCGTACGAAGAGGCGAAGTTCCGTGACTACGACATCGCCTACCCGCTGACGCATGAGCCGGACGGCAGGGTGCGGTTCTTCGTCCGGGCACCTGGCGGCATGCTCATCAACATCATCGAACACGACGACTCGGCACACCTTCCTTAGCGACGAGGCAAATCTCAGCCTGAAAGCAATCTCCGCCTGAAACGTCGAGACGATGGCCGTGCGCGCTCGAGGAGTGCCCGCACGGTCCGGGCCTTGGCCGCCGCGTACGCCCGCAGTCGGCTCTCCCGGCGGATGGCCGCTTGCTTGGCGGCCGCATATTCCGCGACGGCGTCTGGATGCGTACGCAGGACGTCGCGGAACGCCAGGTTGTCGCGCCACAACTCCAACGCCAGAAGGACTTCGGCCCGCAGCGACCGGCCCTGTGTGAGCCACTCCGGCTGCGCGGGTACGACCTCCGGTTCGTCGCTGAGGTCACATGGGCCATTGTCTGCAGTCGGGTTGTCGGGGCAGTCGGGTTGTCGGGGCAGTCGGAGAGGATGGGCGCATGAACCATGCGCTGCTCATCGGATTCGTCGTCGCCGTCGCCCTCGTCAGTCTCGCACCCGGCCCCGACATGCTCTTCATCGTCGCCAACGCCATCACCGGTGGCCGCCGGGCTGGCGTGGTCGCGGCGCTCGGCATGTCGACCGGGCTGGCGTGCCACACGGTGGCGGCCGCGTTGGGTCTGGGCGCGTTGATGCAGGCGGCACCGACCCTCCTGGAGGGCGTACGCATCGCGGGCGCGGTTTTCCTCGTCTACCTCGCCGTGACCACATGGCGTTCGAGTCGTACGCGCCAGGCGATGACGGTCGAGCGGCTCGAGCGCCCCCGATCGGTGTCCCGCGTCTATGCGATGGCTGTGTTGACGAACCTCGCGAACCCGAAGGTGATCCTCTTCTACCTCGCGTTCTTCCCACAGTTCCTCACGACCGGTGCGGGCAGTTGGCCGGCGACTATGCAGTTCCTGGTGCTTGGCGGGACGTTCATCGTGGTCGGGTTGGCCGTCGACGCGTCGGCAGGAGTGGCGGCCGGAGCACTCTCCGAGCAGGTGCTGCGGCGTACCGGTGTCCGCCGGTGGCTCGACCGCGCCTCGGCGGCAATCTTCGGTGGCCTCGCCGTGCGCCTGGCACTCGACTCCCGCTGATCTCGACCCGACGCTTTCGCGTGGGGAGCGCCCTGCGCCAATGGGCCCGCAGTTCTCTCGCAATACCTCTGCGACAGAGCTATTCTGCGGGGGTGGTGTCATCGGTACCCAACGAGGCTCCGGTCCAGGAAGCGATCGAGGGCACCCCCCTCGAGCAGGCCGCGGTGGCTGACACCTCGAGAGAGCCCTCCCCGACCCTCGAGGACGAAGCCGAACTGACACTCGCCGAGGAGCTCCTGAGCGGCATCGGCGCACTCCGTCGTGGTCTGCTGCGCTGCGGTCCCGACTGGCCGTTCGGGCCGCTGACCGGCGCACAGGCTGAACTGCTACGCCTCGTCCGCCGCGAACCAGGCATCTCGGTCGCGAACGCCGCCGCCACGTTGCGGGTCGCACCCAACACGGTGAGCACACTCGTCCGCCAGCTCTCCGCGGCCGAGCTACTGCGCCGGGACGCCGACGCCAGCGATCGTCGGGTGGCCCGCCTTCAGCTCACCGCTGCGGCGGAGGGACGGCTCGGAGCCTGGCGCGACCGCCGCAGCCATGCCGTCGCGGCGGCCCTGCGGACCCTGCCCGCCGACCAGCGCGCCGTCCTCGCCGCCGTCGTACCCGCTCTCGCCGCCCTCACCAACCACCTCGAGGCGACCACCGGCCCCACCGGCCCCACAGGCGCCACGAAGGCAGCCACCAAGTCCGCCCAGGAAGCAATACGAGGGGGCAGCCAGTGACCGACGACACCCTCATCACCAGCGATGCGGCCCCCACAAACGAGGACGGCGCGTTCGCGGTGGTCATCCGTGGCCTCACCTACCGCTTCAAGGAGCAGGTGGCCGTCGCCGACCTCGACCTGGACGTACGCAGGGGCGAAGTGTTCGGCCTCCTCGGACCCAACGGTGCCGGCAAGACCACCACGCTCCGCGTCCTCACGACCCTGCTGCCGGTCCAGGAAGGCGAGGCCAGCGTCTTCGGCTACGACGTGCGCCACCGCAAGATCGCCATCCGTCGGCTCCTCGGTTACGTGCCCCAACAGCTGTCCGCCGACGCCGCCCTCACCGGCCGTGAGAACGTCATGCTGTTCGCCCGACTCTTCGACGTACCTCGCCGCGACCGCCGCCGCCAGGTCGACGAGTCGCTGGAGGTCATGGGTCTGCAGGACGCGGCCGACCGGCTCGCCGGTACGTACTCCGGTGGCATGATCCGCCGGCTCGAACTGGCCCAGGCTCTCATCAACCGGCCGCGCCTGCTGGTCCTCGACGAGCCGACCATCGGCCTCGACCCGATCGCCCGCGGCACCGTCTGGGAGCGCGTCGCAGAACTCCGTGCCGACACCGGCACGACCGTCCTCGTCACCACGCACTACATGGACGAGGCCGACCAGATGTGTGACCGGCTCGGTCTCATGCACCTGGGCAGGCTCCGCGCCGTCGGGGCACCGGCCGAGCTGAAGGCCGCCCTCGGTCCGGACGCGTCGCTCGAGGACGTGTTCCGCCACCACGCCGGCGACACCTTCACCGACAACGACAACCCGGAAGGGGGGTTCCGTGCCGTACGCAGCACCCGCCGCACCGCCCGCCGACTCGGCTGAGGCCCGCATCGCCGGGCGCTCGCTCGGATGGCGGCTGCCCAGCCGGGTCGCGACCCTGTGCCTGCTCGAACTGCAGAAGCTCCGCCACGACCGCACCGAGCTCGTCACGCGGGTGATCCAGCCGGCGTTGTGGCTCACGATCTTCGGTACGACGTTCAGCCAGCTGCGGGTCATCCCCACCGGGGACGTGCCGTACCTCGACTATCTCGCCCCCGGGATCCTCGCCCAGTCGGCGTTGTTCATCGCGATCTTCTACGGCATCCAGATCATCTGGGAACGCGACGCGGGTGTCCTCGCGAAGCTGCTCGTCACGCCGACGCCTCGGGCCGCGCTGGTCACCGGCAAGGCGTTCGCGGCGGGCGTTCGCGCCTCGGTACAGGGCGTCATCGTCCTGCTGCTCGCCCTGGTGCTGGGCGTGACGTTCACCCCCAACCCGCTGCGGATCCTCGGGGCGTTCGTCGCCCTGGTCCTCGGTGCGGCGTTCTTCTCGTGCCTGTCGCTCACGATCGCCGGGCTGGTGCTCAACCGTGACCGGTTGATGGGGATCGGGCAGGCGATCACGATGCCGTTGTTCTTCGCGTCCAACGCGCTCTACCCGATCGACGTGATGCCGCACTGGGTGCGCTGGATCGCCCACGCCAACCCCCTGAGTTACGAGGTCGACGCCCTGCGTGGGCTCCTGATCGGTACGCCCGCGAACCTCTGGCTCGACTTCGGGGTGCTCGTCGTCGCGGCCGTTGCCGGCATCACCGCCGCGTCCGCCCTGCTCGGCCGGCTCGCGCGCTGACGATCCGGCCGCCCGGATCGGGATCGGGACTGGTCACGACCACGCGATGACCCGGCCATGTTGATCGAACGCGCCCGTGAACCCGTTGCCGGGGTGCCGCCATGCCGCCGCCGGCGGCTAGCCTCGGTCCGTGACCTCGATCGAGCGACCGAACATCGTCCTGGTCCACTGGCATGATCTCGGCACCCGGCTCGGCACCTACGGCGTGCCTGGCGTTCCGAGCCCCGCCGTCGACCGGATCGCGGCCGAGGGCGTGCGCTTCGATCGGGCGTTCTGCGCCACGCCGCTGTGCAGCCCGGCACGGTCGGCGCTGATGTCCGGCCGCTACCCGCACGCCAACGGCATGATGGGCCTGCAGCATCTCGGCTGGGAGTACGCACCCGGGATCGAGACGATGCCGATGCACCTGCGTGGGCTCGGCTACCACAGTGCGAACTTCGGCATGCAGCACGAGTCACAGGACCCGTCGCGACTGGGCTATGACGAGGTGTACGAAGGGCGCGATCCCGCGACCGGCTGGCAGCGCGCCGACACGGTGGTCGACGAGGCGACGACGTGGCTGGCGGCACCCGACCGGCGCCGCGAGCCGTTCCTCGCTGTCGTGGGCTTCTTCGAGGTCCACCGCCCCTACCCCGCCGACCTCTATCCGCCGGACGACCCGGCGACCGTCTCCGTCCCGGCGTACCTCCCGGACAATCCGCACACCCGGGAGGACCTCGCGGCGTTCCACGGATCGATCCGGGTCGCCGACCGGGCCGTCGGCCGGCTCGTCGAGACTCTGCGCGCCGAAGGCCTGCTCGACCGCACCTGGATCGTCTTCACCACCGACCACGGAATGGCCTTCCCGGGTGCGAAGTCGACGTTGTACGACCCGGGCATCCAGGTGTCGTTGCTCATGCGCCCACCGGACGGGTCGGCGTACCGGCGCGAACCCACCAGTCGGCTGGCCGCACACGTCGACGTCCTGCCGACGCTGATCGACCTCGCCGGTGGAGCGCAGCCGGCCGGCCTGCACGGCGTGAGCCACGCGGCGTGGTTGCGGGGCTCCGACATCCCGGTGCGGGCGGAGGTGTTCGCGGAGAAGACCTACCACGATGCGTACGACCCGATGCGGGCCGTACGCACGGATCGGTGGAAGTACATCCACAACGCCGAGCCGGGTCCACGGCTCCTGCTTCCACGCGACATCGAAGCGAGCGCGACCAGAGCCGGAATGGGTGACGCCCACCTGGTGGAGCGGGCCGCGGTCGAGGTCTACGACCTCACGGCCGACCCGTGGGAACGCGACAACCTCGCCGGGAAACCCGAGGTCGCCGATGTCGAACGCGAGCTGGCGGACACGCTCGTCCGCTGGCAGCGCGCCACCGGTGACCCGCTGCTCGACGGGCCCATCCCAGCGCCCGCGTGAGGCGTACTCGGGAACTGTGTCGGCCGGGTGTGGTCCGTGCGCACCGGGCCGAGGCGTCCCCGGGAGCGTTGTCGTTGCCGTCAGGTCCCGGCGGCGGAGTCAGCCGTTGTTCGGGCGGTTCCGGTTGCCGGCCGAACGCCCGCCGGTACCGGTCGATCCTCCGGACCTGCCGGGGCCACTCGACCCACCGGCGCCGCCTGATCCACCCGATCCAGCGGACCCGCCGGAACCGGACGAGCGGGGCGAACGCCGACGTGCGGCCTGACTCGGCGACGACGTACCCGACCTCGCTCCACTCCCGCTGTCCCCCGACTTCTGTGGAGGAACCGCCCCGCCTTCGGACGAGCCGCTCGTGGCCGTCTCGGTGTGGGTCGTCGGATTGTCAGGGGTGGTCGGCCGGGTCGGCGGCGGGTTCGTAGCCGCCTCGTCAGCGACCGCCTCGTCAGGTGCCGCGCCGGCCGGATCGGACTCCTGCGCCGCACCCCGACTCGGCCCGGACGGCCCGGCGCTGTCCGAACGCGACGGCGGCGTGGTCGACGGCATCGGCTCCCACTGCCGGTCCGTACCGCCCTTGAGATATCGGTACGCCGCCACCGCACCCGCGCCCAGCGCCGCGATGAACAGCAGCCCGGGCCAGCGGCGCCTGCGCCGGCGGGTCTCCACCTCGCCCTTGAGCGCGGCGACCGCGGCGGTCCCCCGCCTCTTCGCCTCGGCACGGTAGGGCTCACTGGCCGCCACCGCCGAGGACATGGCGGTGCTCACCTTGGGGGCGACGTCCTCGGCGAGGATGTTTCGCGCATGGTCCATCGCGGGCGCGATCCTGGTCCTGGCCTCGTCGACAGCCGGAGCGATCCGTTGCCGTGCGTTCGTCATCGCCGGGTTGACCTTCTCCCACGCGTGCTCGGCGGCCAAGTTGGCTTTGTTCAGGGCCTTCGGGGCCTTGCCGCCCCGTTTGTTGTGGCGTCCCATCAGGTTGCGCCTCCTCGTCCCGCAGCTGGAAGTGTGGGCTGGTCCGTCGGTTCCTGTACCGGTACCCCGTGCGTGATGCCTTCCCACGTTGCTTCCCGATCATGCCCCTCCATGAGGGACCTTGTCCGACGCATGCAGCACAGACCGAATACCACCGCACAGGCACCGCACACCTGGCCTCGCGCAAAGGGCACCCCGAAACCACCTTGTACGTTGCCGTGAAAGGATCGCACTCGACGGCAATGAGCTGCAGACAAGGGGACATTCTCGTGACGGACGAGACCTTCGCGACACTTCGGACCTCGGCGGGCGACATCCAGATCAAGCTGCTACCCGACCACGCGCCGAAGACCGTGCAGAACTTCGCCGGCCTTGCCGAGGGTGACCGCGAGTGGGTCGACCCCTCGACGGGTGAGAAGACGACGAAGCGGTTCTACGACGGACTGACGTTCCATCGGGTCATCCCGGGCTTCATGATCCAGGGAGGCTGCCCGGTCGGGACGGGCACCGGCGGGCCCGGCTACCGGTTCGCCGACGAGATCCACCCCGACCTGCGCTTCGACCGGCCCTACCTGCTGGCGATGGCGAACGCCGGACCCAACACCAACGGCTCGCAGTTCTTCATCACCGTGGGGCCGACCCCGCACCTCAACGGCAAGCACACGATCTTCGGCGAGGTCACCGACCCGGCGAGCCAGGGAGTCGTCGACGGGATCAGCACCGTGGAGACCGGGCCGATGGACCGCCCGATCAAGACCGTGGTCATCGAGTCGGTCGAGATCGAACACCGCGCGGCGTGACGGCCTGCGATGACCGAACGAAGTGAGGTCAGCAATAGGCAGAGCACCTTGGTCGTGGGACCGACGAAGGAGGTCCCATGACCGACCACCCGCGACCGGACGAGCCAGCTGAGAGTGGCAGTTCGGCGCCGCAGGAGCAGCCGGCCTGCTTCCGGCATCCCGAACGCGAGACCTACATCCGGTGCCAGCGGTGCGGGCGTCACATCTGCCCGGACTGCCAGCGACAGGCCGCCGTCGGGTTCCAGTGTGTCGAATGCGTACGCGAGGGCGCGCGGACCGTGCGGGCGCCGCGTACGCGCTTCGGTGGCGTCGTCCGCGGTGAAGGTGCGGTAGCCACCAAGGTCATCATCGGGATCAACGTCGCCGTCTTCGTCGCGGTGCTGTTGTTCGGTCCGGTGTTGTCCCAGTGGCTCGTGCTCCTGGGCGGCGACTCGTTCGTCGGCGTCAACGGCGGCGAAGTCCCGGGTGTCTCGGGTGGCGGCTACTGGCGCATCGTCACGTCGGCGTTCGTCCACCTCGAGATCTGGCATCTCGCGGTCAACATGTTCTCGCTGTGGATCCTGGGCCCGATGCTCGAGCAGTTGTTGGGTCGCGAGCTGTTCGTGAACCTCTACGTGATCTCGGCGATCGCCGGCGGGGCCGTCGCCTACGCGTTCACGCCGCCGGGCGTCCCGGTCGTCGGTGCCTCAGGTGCGGTGTTCGGACTGTTCGGGGCGATGGTCGTGCTCGCCCGCAAGCTGCGGGCCGACATGAGCTGGTTCGTCGGCGTCCTGGTGATCAACATCGTCCTCAACGTGCTGTTCCGGAGCTTCCTGTCCTGGCAGGCACACCTGGGTGGCTTCGTCGCCGGGATGGCCGTCGCGGCGGTCCTGGCCTACATGCCCAGGCGGCCGGGACTGCGTGGCCTGGGCCTGTCGGCGGTTCTGCTCGCGTCGTTCGCCCTCATCCTCTGGCGTACCGCCCAACTCACGTCCTGACCAGCACATCCACCTGGAGACGGAGTTCTCCCCAGGAGCCTGTGGAAACTGGGGATAACTCGCGGTGACCACGTCTTCGCATAGGACATCTTCGCAGGTCAGCGACCTATGGGCGGTGTACGCCGGGAGTGTGGACGAAGCCTCGAACGCTGCCTTGGCGGGAGGTTGTCCACAGCTGGGGACGGCGCGGTGGAGAACTACACCGTTGTCATTGCACGGTCACTGCCACTGAGTGGCGACGACGAAGCCGATCGTGATCAGGCCCATGCCCACCAGGATGTTCCAGTTGCCGAGATCACTCATGCCCGGGATCTGGCTGCCGGCGAGATAGAACGTCACAATCCACGCAAGACCGGCCAGGAAGCAGAACAACATGACCGGCGCCACCCAGCGGCCACCGTGGAGTCTGCTGGGGGCCGCCTTCCGGGGTGGAGGCGTGAACGCCTGCTTCTTACGGTTGCGCGACTCAGGCACGTCGCCGACCTCCGCATGTGACGTCTTGGGCTCGGGTCAGTTGACCGCGATGTCCGCTAGCGTAGTCTCCACGGCTGCCGCGACAACGACGGAGGGCACGTGGGTGAGCAACGGGCCGGGCCACCGGCACGTCCAGCCGCCGGGTCCAGCGAGACCACGGCGCACCCGACCAGCCGATCCACCCGCATCATGACCCGGTTACTCGCCGCCGCCACGTTCGGCGCGGCGGGGTTCCTCGGTGCGACCAGCGCCGTCAGCGCCGACGGCACCGACCTGCGTGCCGAACGCCAGACCGACGTCGCCGACCTCGCCCGCGCCCAGGTCCAACGCAACCGCACCCTCGACGCGGACCGGTCCGAACTCCGAGAAGAGGTCAACGACCTCCTCAACAGCCAACTCGGCGGCGTCAACGCCGACAGCATGCAGAAGCAGGCGGAGCAGCTCGCTCCCGCGGCCGGCCTCACCGCGCTCTCCGGACCCGGCGTGAGCGTCACCCTCGACGACGCGCCCGTGAGCAGCCGTTCGGAGGATGTCGACCCGGACGCTCTCGTCGTCCACCAGCAGGACATCCAGGGTGTGGTCAACGCCCTCTGGGCGGGCGGGGCCGAGGCCGTGACCCTGCAGGGCCAGCGGGTCATCTCGACCTCGGCGGTCCGCTGCGTCGGCAACACCGTCCGGATCAACGGATGGGTCTATTCGCCGCCGTACCACATCGAGGCGATCGGTGACGCCGAAGGCATGGTCGAAGCTCTTGGCGAATCGCCGGAAGTCGACATCTATCGCGACTATGCGGCCAAATACCACCTTGGCTGGTCGTTGAAGACGTCCCCGAACATCCAGGTGCCCGCGTTCGACGGGCCGCTCAACCTCGACTACGCCGAGGAACGAAAGGACGCCCAGCCGTCTGACGAGTAGGTCGGCCGAGCACAATGGCCTGGTGACCGCACGCATCCTCGTCGTCGACAACTACGACTCGTTCGTCTTCAACCTCGTTCAGTACCTCTACCAGCTGGGGGTCGAGTGCGAGGTACGACGTAACGACGACCTGGTGCCGGGCGACGTCGACGGGTTCGCCGGCGTCCTGCTGTCTCCGGGCCCGGGCACCCCTGAGCGGGCTGGGGTGTGCATCGACGTCGTGCGCCACGCCGCTGGTCGGATCCCGGTGTTCGGCGTCTGCCTCGGTCTGCAGGCCATCGCGGTCGCCTACGGCGGATCAGTGACCCGCGCACCCGAGTTGCTGCACGGCAAGACCAGCCTGGTCCACCACTCCGGTGTCGGAGTCCTGGCCGGGTTACCCGATCCGTTCACCGCGACCCGGTACCACTCGCTCGCCGTGGAGCCCGGGTCGGTGCCGGACGTTCTCGAGGTCACCGCGCGTACGGAATCAGGCGTCCTGATGGCACTCCGGCATCGCGAGCTGGCCTGCGAGGGCGTGCAGTTCCACCCCGAGTCCGTCCTCACCGAAGGCGGGCACCGAATGCTCGCCAACTGGCTGCAGGTGTGTGGCGAGGCCGACGCCGTGGCACGGTCGGCCGGCCTCGCTCCGGTGGTCAGCCGCTAGACCGCGGGTACGCGTCGCCAGCGTCCCCTAGGTTCCCTTCGAGGTGTGCCATCGGGGTCGGGTGACTCGGGCGAGGCTCACTCGTCGTCCGGAGGGTCGGTCGGCGTGTCCGTCGGGAACGGGAACGTCGGCGTTTCAGTCGGCGTCGGCGTCTCCGTCGGCGTCTCCGTCGGCGTCGGTGTCTCCGTCGGCTCCGGCGTGGGCTCCGGTTCGGGTGTGCGGGCGATCTCGATCGTCACCGTGGAACCACGTTCACGGCGCGTTCCTGAGCTCGGCACCTGCTCGATCACCGTGCCGGCCGGCGCCTCGGTGGTGTACTGGCCAACGGCGTTGACCTTGAAGCCTGCGTCTTCTAGTCGTGCTTCGGCGACTGCTTGGCTTTCGCCGAGGACTTCGGGGACTTCGATGAGGCCGCTGGAGTAGTAGACGGTGATGGTGGAGCCTTCGGGGGCGGGGGT